>NZ_BAAJLP010000021.1:0-96360 GCF_057547795.1 Alteromonas sp. 4NH20-0104
CAGATTTCACCTCACGATGAACACCCTTGCCGTTCGGCTAGCACTTCCCCTTGCCGGGTGTGAAGAGGACTTTCACCTCCAAGTCATCAACTCACCACCACAGTGAGTTAAACGGTGTCGAAACACCACGCGCCATGCCCGGCACACCATAAAAAAAGCCGCTTGCAACAGCAAAGCGGCTTCCTACACATTCAGCCTGGGATGACTAACTGCCAAACAGCACCATCAGCACAGCAAACACAAAACCAACACCGGCGATTTTAAGCCCGTTTTTAAACGGTAATGCCCGCGGGATAAACATTAAAAAGGCTGACACCACGAAAAACAGCAACGCAATACCAAAAGCAATGTTCATAAAAAACAGGGGGCTGTTGGTAGTTGCTTTATGTAACTTCACCATTTTATTCAGCGGGAACGGGTAATCCTTAGCCGTCACAAGAGCCTGACCGGTTTGTTTATCGTATTCACCCTGGGCAAAAATGATTTTGCCATCAGTCTCCTGTTCCACTTTAAAGCCGCGCATACGCAACTGCTCACCCAGTCCTTTGCCGTTTAGCCCGGCGTCTAACTGGCGATGAGAAGTTTGCTCAAACTTCATAAAGTCAGTCGTTCGAAATATTAGCAACACACCACTAAGGGCATAAACAGCCATGATACCGGCAAGAAAAAAGCCAATCCAACGATGGTATTTTCTAAAGCCATTGTGAAATTTGGGCGACGCCATGAAGGTCCTCTTTAAAACTCGAAATGCAGCAGTCAGTCTGCCTGGGGGTTAATCATCAGGCGCTATTCTGCCGAAAATTTACCGGGGAATACAGTGAATTAACTTTTCTTAACGCTTATCGGTTCGCCAGCCGCGTTGCAGTTACTCACACAACCAGTTAATTGCCTCACGGGTATCAGTGAAATAGTTGATCTCGCCGCTGATAAACCAACTGCCAAGACTGGCCATCAGCGCCTGCCAGTCTGAGTGGCCGACTATCGCAATCTTGCTAAATTCACTGCCATGACGCAGGCCAATTTTAAAATCATCCCAGGCGGCGCGTAATTCCCAACCTTTGAATTCGCTGGCATCAAAGAGCATTTTCACCTGTGGTGATTCAATGCTTTCCAGCGCCCCTTCGAGTAATGGGGTGAACGCTTTATAGTCTTCATGGGTTAACTTTCCCACTGCCTTCATTGACACATAAAGGGTGTTTTCAAACCGTTCAATACCAATTGCAATACCGTGAGTAACCTGAGTCATAAAGCCTCCCTCTACTTAAGTTTTAAAATTAGTGTACTGCAGCGTACTACTATTCATGCTGATTTATATCAACATAACGTAGCAGGGCGTACCGAACCCCAGCCTGCTTATGCTATGTTCTGTTCATTGAGTTTAGTCGGATACTTACCGTGGCAGATAAAGCGCAAGCCAAGAAAATGGCCTATCAGATCATGACCAGCTTTGATAAAAACTATCGCTGGTTCAGTCGTGTCACCCGTGGAGCGCAGGAGCGTTTCGAAAAAGGCCAGTGGCAGCAGGCGCTGGCCGCCTCTAAAGAGCGTATATCATTGTATGAGCAAAGCCTGGCAACGGCTGTGGCCGAACTATATGATTTTATAATGGATCATCGTCAGGACCGCCAGTTCTGGGAGGAACTAAAAAAAGCCTTTGCCGGACTCATCGAAAGCCATCCACAGTATGAACTGGCTGAAACCTTTTATAACTCGGTCATTGGCAAGGTCTTCCGGCATAAATCTATTGATAATTCGATTATGTTTGTTACCTCAAGCCGCTGCTTTTTAGCCGGTCAGGACAGACACAAGGTCATTCACAGCTTTGATACCACCACCACCGTGATGGAAATGTACGAATCCATTTTCGCCCGGTACCGGTTTACTATTGGCTTTGAGGATCGCGCCCGGGACATGCAGCAGTTAGACGATGCACTGCGCCAGCGCCTCAGCAAAGAAGAACTGGCCAGTGTCACCGCTGTTGAAATGCTAAAACCGGTATTTTACCGCGGTAAAGCCGCTTACCTGGTGGGCAGAATCTGCCTGCCTGAGCGGCCGGTGCCTTTTGTTATCGCTTTACACACCAATGACGAACGCCAGATATACGTAGATGCTCTGCTCACTGAAAGGCAGGATCTCAGTGTAATTTTCGGTTTTGCCCGCAGTTATTTCATGGCTGACACCCAGTTCCCGGGCGAACTCGTTGCATTTCTGCACGAACTTTTACCCAACAAAAAGCAGTTCGAATTGTTTATTGCGCTGGGCCACTATAAGCACGGTAAGACAGCCTTTTATCGTAACTTCCTCGACCACATCGACAATTCAGACGACCAGTTTGAAATTGCGCCGGGTATACGCGGGTTGGTAATGATGGTGTTTCACCTGCCCTCTTATGGCGTGGTGTTTAAAATTATTAAGGACGAATTTGCCGAGAGTAAGAAAATCACCCGAGAGCATGTAATCGACCGGTATAAGCTGGTGAAGCTGTCTGACCGGGTGGGTAGGATGGCCGATACGCACGAGTATGTAAATTTTCGCTTTCCGCTCAGCCGAATTTGCCCGGCTTTGCTTGAAGAACTTAAGGACACCTGTGAATCCAGCGTGGCATTAACCGACGATGAGCTGATTATTAAACACCTCTATATCGAGAAAAAGCTCACCCCGCTAAACCTCTACCTGCAGCAGGAAACCGATCCGGATAAGCTGCATAATGCCATTGATGAACTGGGCACCTGCATTAAACAAATTGCCATGGCCAATATCTTTCCCGGCGACATGCTGCATAAGAACTTTGGTATCACCAAACACGGCCGGGTGATTTTTTACGACTATGACGAAATTTGCTGGATGGATGAACGTAATTTTCGCTCAATCCCAAAATCAGACGATCCTTATGCCTTAGACACCCTGTCGGTGGCACCGAACGATGTATTTCCTGAGCAGTTTGAACACTTTATTGTGGGTAAGCGGCCGTTTAAAGAGATGCTCAAAACCCTCCACGGCGACCTGATGACACCACAATACTGGCGAGAGGCGCAGCAGGAAGTATCGCAGGGAACCATCCATAATTTCACTCCCTACCCGGGTTCACGCCGCTTCAGGCGCGCACCGCAAAGCTAACTTCGGCATAAAGGGCAGGCGCCACTTTTGCAAGGTGGCGCTGATTATGATTAGCTAGAGCAGCGTCGCAAACAGCGCAATACTGATGCCCAGCCCTGCCACAAACATCACACTGCGCAGTTTGTCGATGTCGTACCAATAGCATAATAAATACACAATGCGACAAACAACAAAGGCAACCGCCAGAGATACATGCAATGGGCCGACGGTAGATAGCGCCAGTACTGCCAGCGCTGCGGGCGCATAGTAAGTAATGGCTTCGAAACAATTATAGTGTGCTGCATTAGCCCGGGCACCAAACCCCTGCAGCGATTGTTGCTGAGCACGGGGGTCACGATTATCGTAACCACCAGCGCGCTGCATCGCCACCGCCAGTGGCACTTTGGCCAGAAATGGCATAACGAAAACCAGCATCAGACACAGTAAAAATAGCGTCACCAGGGAACTCCTTTTATTGTATAAACTAACCGTTATTGTTGCTGCATAAAGATGGTGACTTCGGCCATCACCAGGCCAAATTTTTTCACATAGGAGCGGTTCATCAGCGTACCGTCACCCATTGCCCAGAACCAGTCATCGAAGGCCACCTGATAGGTGGTATCGTCAACCGGCAAATCCATCTCATATTGAAAATTAAAAGCATTGCCATAGGAGGTCCCTGTTGCGACCCCCAGAATATCGCCCGCCCGACCTTCGTAGCTGCCGTTGCCAGTCGGCGTTATGCGCCAGGTGCGTTGCATGGGGCCCTCGCCCACTTCATAATCAAAAGATTCATCCAGTACCAGCGTGTCGCCATCCATACTGCCTTTGATGTTTACCGTAAATCGTTGTACCACATCGCCGGAACGATTCTGAACAATTCCCCAGGCTTTTACCTCACCAACAAAAAACGCTTCAAGAGACAGCGGTGGGGTCGTTTGCTGATACTTGCTCCCATCCACCGAGATACTGCAGCCAGCCAGGACCACAACAAAAAGCGTTAACACCAATAAACGATACATCACTATTCCTCCAGTTCCAGTAATTTAGCCCGAAATTCAGGCTCGGTGGTTTGTGGCCCCAGCCAGATATTAAAAAACCATTCGCCAAAGGCCGGGTCGTCAACCTCGCCGACCAGTTTGTCATTGTGAAAAAAACGGGTTATCCCTTCGCCGGTTTTGATTCCGGTGATGGTGTCCTGTTCTTTTACGTCAGGGAAAATTTGCTGCATGGTGCTTTGCCAGCGTTCTATGCGGGATTTATCCGACAGTCCCTGCTCGCGCATTTCTTTAATGGACCGCTCAGCAATATCATCACCATCAAAATCGCGTAAATAGGTGAGAGCCAGCGCAAAGGCGGCTTCTGGTTCCCACTGTCCTTGCGGGGCAAACAACCGGGCATCATAAACATCCCAGAACAAATAGGAATATCGGGCCTCGCCCACCTTCGATGCACCAGGCACCGCCGCACTGATTAATTCGGGAACGCCTGCGCTGGCCTGTACAGCGCTACTCATAATGAGCAATGTCAGGGCGTACGCCCGTTGCAAAGATTTTTTCATAGATACTCCGCAAAACCTGATGCTTCTTATACCCGGCTAGGCTCGTTCATGATCACATCTGCCTGAATGACGATGATTGATCTTTTTAATCGCTGCGATTACCCTGCTCTACTGGTCAATTTTGAACGCCTCTCACCATGCATTCTGGGCACTTGCCACGTCAATTAGGGCTTAGCCTTCCATCCCCGCTGCAGCGTTTTACGCCGGACTGGCCGGGCGCAGAGAAAGTCACTTTATGGGTTAAACGTGACGACCTTATCCACCCCATCATTTCGGGTAACAAGTGGCGCAAGCTGAGTCAGTTGCTGGCAGAGAACGCCTCCACAGCGCAACATATTGTTAGCTTTGGTGGTGGATTCTCTAATCATCTGCATGCCCTTGGCTGGTGCTGCCACCAGTTGGGTATTGAGTTTACGGCGCTGATTCGGGGCAATTATTCTGCTTCACCGACACCGATGATCAACGACCTGTGTCACTGGCAGGCCAATATTCGTTATCTCACCAAGCTGGACTATAAAAAGCGTGACGACCCCGATTACGTGGAACAGTTAAGGCAGCAATATCCCCAGGCCCTGATTATTCCTGAAGGGGGCAGTCAGCAATCGGCCCTGAGCGGAGTGCAAGCTCTGCTTGAGGAATGCCATACCACCTTCGACCAAATAGTCACCCCTGTTGCCAGTGGCGCCACCATGGCAGGCCTGATTGCCGGTAGTAACGAAAGTCAGCAGGTTTTGGGTATTGCAGTTCTGAATGGGGTTGGGTATCTTGAAAATCTGGTAGCACAATTTTTACCCGAAACAGCCGATCGTCGCTGGCAAATTTTACATCACCATCACCATGGGGGTTATGCCCGTACATCCTCA
The DNA here is from genome assembly GCF_057547795.1 of Alteromonas sp. 4NH20-0104. Lineage (NCBI taxonomy): Bacteria > Pseudomonadati > Pseudomonadota > Gammaproteobacteria > Alteromonadales > Alteromonadaceae > Alteromonas > Alteromonas sp. 4NH20-0104. The sequence continues at coordinate 5,521 of NZ_BAAJLP010000021.1, forward strand.
CCACTGCTCGATTTGTGTGAGGAAATGCGGCAACGTTATGCTATTCCTGTGGAGCCGGTGTATTCGGGTAAGGTATTTTTCGCCGTCAAACAGTTGCTGGCGCAGGGGTACTTTGCCGCCGGCCAGCGTATTTTATTATTGCACACCGGTGGATTACAGGGTGCCCGGATTGATCCTCAGGGCACTTCATAACGTTACCAACTAAGAGCAGTAAAAACGAACAGGGAGACTACATGAGTGACAATCACACCGTTTTTTCACGTCCTGGCCAACTGTTAATTGACCGGTCGTTGGCCCTGTGTAAAACATTGCTGCGTATGGAAAACTCGTTTTATCCCTTCGCCGCTATCTATGAAAACGGGCGTATCGGGTGTTTGTTCAGTGAAGACTTTGGGGTTGAGAATCCAGGCGAAATGCAGATTCTGGAGCACCTGCAGTGGCGCATTATTGACAACATAACCGACAACGATGCCTACGCAACACTGGTGTATGCGGCACAAATTGAAATCAATGAGCAAGAGGCTCAGGATGCCATTGTGATTACTTTGTGCGAGCCCAACCGCCCGGAGCGCTCGGTGGTTTATCCTTATTACCGCCAAAATCAGCGTGTCATCCTGGCACCACCGCTGGTCGAAAAGTAAACACCATTAATCATCCATCAACGAGGCAAAAACTGGCTTTTGCCGCTATGCTTTCAGGCTATGGACGGTCAACTTTGCTTGCCTATTTTCCGCCGTCTGATAGCATTCATCGCAAATTTTAAATCCATTACCAAAGGGATAATTATATGTCTCGAGTTCTGATTATCGGCGCCGGTGGCGTAGCGGCAGTTACCATCAAAAAATGTGCTCGTTTACCTGAGTATTTTGACGAAATCTATCTGGCCAGCCGGACGGTTTCCAAGTGCGAAGCATTACAACAGGAAGTCGGCGCAGATCGCGTAAAAGGCGTATTCGCCGTTGACGCCGACGATGCTAAAGCCGTTGAAGCCTTAATTAACGACGTTAACCCGGATCTGGTGGTTAACCTGGCGCTGCCGTATCAGGATCTGCCGATTATGGATGCGTGTCTGGCAACCCAAACGGACTACCTGGATACCGCCAACTACGAGCCAAAAGAAGTGGCTAAATTCGAGTACAGCTGGCAATGGGCGTATCAGGACAAATTTAAAGAGGCCGGCATCATGGCCCTGCTGGGAAGCGGCTTCGATCCGGGTGTGACCAACGTTTACACCGCCTACGCGGCAAAGCACTATTTCGACGAAATTCACTACCTGGATATCGTTGACTGTAACGGCGGCGACCATGGTCAGGCTTTCGCCACCAACTTCAATCCGGAAATCAATATTCGCGAAATCACTCAGCGTGGCCGCTTTTGGGAAGACGGCGAGTGGAAAGAAACCGATCCACTGAGCGTGCGTGAAGATCTGGACTATCAGAACATTGGCGTGCGCGCTTCGTATCTGATGTTCCATGAAGAGTTAGAGTCTATCGTTAAGCACTTCCCTTCGTTGAAACGCGCCCGTTTCTGGATGACCTTTGGCGACGCTTACCTCACGCATCTGCGCGTACTGGAAGGCATCGGCATGACCAGCATTGAACCGGTAGAGTTCCAGGGCCAGCAAATTGTGCCGCTGGAGTTTTTAAAGGCCGTATTGCCTAACCCAGGTTCACTGGCGGAAGGCTATACCGGAATGACCTGTATCGGAACCTATATTACCGGTATCAAAGACGGCAAAGAAAAAACCATTTTCATTTACAACAACTGTGAGCACGCCGTATGTAATGATGAAGTGGGTGCTCAGGCAGTTTCATACACCACCGGTGTTCCTGCGATGATTGGCGCCATGATGATGCTTCAGGGTAAATGGCGTAAACCCGGTGTCTGGAACATGGAACAGTTTGATCCGGATCCGTTTATGGATGAGCTCAATAAACACGGCCTGCCCTGGCACGTACTCGAATGTGACAGCAGTCCTTTCAGCAAGTAACGAGTATAACTGGAGACGATGGCGTGACCGATTTAACCCAACGCACTGATATTCCTTCTCCCTGCTATGTGCTGGAAGAAGCGAAGCTGGTTAAAAACCTGCAGCTAATGCAGCGAGTGCAAAACGAATCCGGGGCCAGAATTATTCTGGCGCTCAAAGGGTTCTCGATGTGGTCAACGTTTGACATTGTCAAACAGTATCTGCACGGCGCGACAGCCAGCTCGGTCTGGGAAGCCCGGCTGGCCAGTGAAATGGGTAAGGAAGTCCACGCCTATGCGCCGGCTTATAAAGCCAAGGATATTGCCGAACTGGCGGGACTGGTAAACCACCTGTCCTTTAACAGCCTGAGCCAATGGCAGACTTATAAAACGGCTTTACCCGGTGTTTCACTGGGACTGCGAATTAATCCCGAGCATCAGGAAGCCGACACTCCGTTGTATGATCCGGCCGCGCCGGGTTCGCGACTGGGGATCCGGGCCAGTGAACTTGAAGGTATCGATTTAAGCGGTATCGACGGGTTTCACTGTCATAACCTGTGCGAATGTGACTCGTTTGCCACAGCACGCACCCTGGAGGCTATCGAACAACGTTTCGGTCAATGGCTAGGTAAGCTTAAGTGGTTAAACCTGGGCGGTGGCCACCTGATGACCCGCGCTGGCTATGATGTAGAACACCTCATTAACACCCTTAAAGCCTTTAAAGCGAAATACCCTCATCTGGATGTGATCCTTGAGCCGGGTTCCGCTGTGGCCTGGCAAACCGGGCCGTTAATCGCGGAAGTGGTGGATATTGTGAACAACGAGGGGCCCATAGCGCTGTTGGATATTTCCGCCACCGCGCACATGCCGGATGTACTGGAAATGCCTTATCGTCCGGCTATATTGCACGGCGGACAACCCGGAGAACTCGGGCATGATGTCAAGTTAGGCGGCAACTCGTGCCTCGCCGGCGATGTTATAGATACCTATAGTTTCGCCGAGCCACTGGCAATTGGTACGCGCCTGCAGTTTGAAGACATGATGCATTACACCATGGTTAAAACCACGTTCTTCAACGGGGTAGAACACCCTGCGATCGGCATTTTACGCAGCAACGGCGATTTTGAACTGGTTCGTCAGTTTAGTTATGCCGACTTTAAGTCGCGCCTGTCGTAAAACCCGACATCAGTCAGTTAAAAGAAGGCCGTTATTTTCTGCGGCCTTCTTTTTGATTTAAAGAATACCGTGTCCGCGGGTAATACCGCTGGGGGCAATTTTCCCTTCAGCCAGAACCGTGTCATCCAGTTTAATTTTAAACGGGCTGTCCGCTTTGCCCACAATACTGTATTCAAACCCATAGAGATGGTTGTCATGAATATGCACGGTTGCCGAACGGGCCGGCGAGACGAGTTCATAGACACCGTTGTCGGCATGCTCGTTGATGATATTCACCATCCAGTTACCGCGTTCCATATCGATATTGAGCGTTTTCTCCAGCATTCGTTAATCTCCGAAAAACGTTATGTGTCACCTGAAATAACTAAAGAAGCACACTGCACTTGCCAGTGTGAGGATATTAGAATTATTGGTATAACGGCCTTAGAACAAACAGCCAGACGTAGGATAAATCGATAAATTTATTCTAGGGCCAAACCGGCCTGATACAAAGCGTTTTTCTTAAGCTGATAATGATCTGCCACAATGGCAGCGGCTTTTTTAAGCGGCAAATCCTGTTTCAGGCGTTTAAGCAGCGCCATCGCTTCCGTGGGCAGTTCATCACTGGCAGGCGGTGCACCGGCGACCATTAGCACAAATTCCCCCTTCTGATGCACAGCATCTTCTTCCAGCCAGGCAATAACCCCGTCCGGCGTATCACTGATATAAGTTTCAAAGGTTTTGGTTAGTTCTTTGGCCAGCACCAGATGGCGCTCGGCACCCAACGCCGCTTTGATATCGTTAACAGTATCCAGTATGCGCCGCGGCGCTTCATAAAATACGCTGGTGCAGGTACGGTCAACCAGGGTTGCCAGCACATTCATACGAGCCTGGTTCTTTACCGGTAAAAAACCTTCAAAAATAAACCGGTCGGTGGCCAGCCCCGAAGCGCTCAGCGCGGTAATCGCAGCACAAGGGCCCGGCAGGGCAACGACATTAATATTCTTAGCCCGGCAGGCTCTTACCAGTACAAAACCGGGATCGCTGATCAAAGGAGTGCCCGCATCACTGATGAGCGCTACCGATTCACCGTCGAGCAGTTTGTTGCACAACATTTGTGTGCGCTTTTCTTCATTGTGATCGTGCAGTGACAGGGTTTTCGCCTGAATCGTAAAGTGCTGTAACAGCTTCTGGCTGTGACGGGTATCCTCCGCAGCAATCCAGTTCACCGAACCTAACACTTCAATGGCACGCTGAGTAATATCCTGCAGGTTACCAATAGGCGTAGGGACAATGTAAAGTGTGGCTGCGGTCATAACGAAAAATCCGGGAACAGGGAAAGGCTGCCAATATACCTGTTTGTGCCAGTGGCGGAAACCTTTGCGTGGGATTGCCCGGTCAATCGGCCAGAATTTGGATTAACCCGTAGATTTTCATTATCAGTCAGTTAAACTGGCTATTCAGGAATAATTGTATGGAATCGCTGACCCTTTATGCGCCGATCTTACCCATGGTTACTGTTTGGTTTGAGTGTGACATTGCTGTTGTACGGTTGCGGTTCTACAGCGCCCACCACTCGCGCCCCCGTTACAACGCCGGTAAAACAAACACCGACAGAAGATGTTGACAAGACCCCGCTGACACCGGCAATGATAGTGGCGAATGCACAAGACCTGTGGCAGGAGACCGGTGATAAAAACCTGCGCAATGGTGCTCTGCTGGATGCTGCGGAAGCCTTTCTGGCTAGCGGCGAGCCGGCAAAAGCCAGTCAGATTACCTACATGCTGCGCGATCAACTTCAGCAACCTGCCCAGCAAAACCGCTATCAGTTACTGCTGGTTGAACTTTACGGCAATGATCCCCGTGTAGGCAGCGCCCAGCGGCTCGAGCTGCTGCAATCAATTAACGCTTCAGACCCCGTTGTTACAGCGCGAAAATTTGCCTTAATGGCGGTCGAACATGCCCGCCTCGGGCAGTGGCTGGCAGCCGCCAATGCGTTGCTGATGAGTGATGAGACAACCCCTGAACACATTGCACAAGCCTGGCAATGGGTTAATCAGGCAACGCCCGGACAGCTGCAAAACAGCGCCCGTTTTACCAAACTCCCGGCTTACGTTTCATTACGCCAGCTTATTCTGGAACATGGCTTTGAGCCAGAGATGCTCAAACAACAACTCAGCCAGTATCAGCGGGTTTTTCGCAATCATCCCCTGGTAACACACTGGCCGGATAACCTTAGCAACCTCGCTCAGCTGACGCCAACCAGCCGCGCAACCATTGTGGTTATGTTACCGCTGAGTGGCCGCCTGCAAGTGACTGGTTCGGCAATTAAAGAAGGGATTCTGGCAGCCTACTTTAATGATGCCAGTGCCATGAACGCAACCCAGATCCCTGAGCTGCAATTTGTTGATACCAATGGTGTCAGCGCTGACGAGCTGGTAGCCGCCGCGGCCGATGCAGACTGGATAATTGGCCCCCTGCTGAAGGAGAATGTCGATGCCGTGTTGCCAAAACTGAGTGGCCAGCACCGCATTCTGACGCTGAACCGCCCAGAAACAGCCATGCCAGCAATTGGCGATACTGAGCAGGCAGAAGAACGCCTGCCAGCCAGCTTTAGCTCGCAGGTTTACTACGCACTGGCCCCGGAAGATGAAGCCAGCCAGTTAGCCGAGCGGGTCTTTGCACAGGGGCGTCGTTCACCTGTACTGGTGGCCTCAGAAAACACTCTGCATCAGCGGATGCAAGACGCCTTTTTAAGCCGCTGGCAACAACTCACCAGCGGTTTGGCGGCCAGTCAGCACAGTGCCCCGACCCTGGTGACTTATTCCGACAACAATACCCTGCGCGAAGGAATTTTAGAGGCGTTAGACGTTGCCCAGAGTAAGGAACGAATTAAAGAGATCCAGAGCTTTGCCGACAATGAGTTATACAACATGTCGCGTAACCGACGCGATATTGATGCGGTAGTGGTGTTTACATCCCCCGAACAAACCGAACTGGTTAACCCGGTCATTGAAGCCAGCATCAGTCCCTTTGGTGGCGTCACGGTTCCCGTTTTTGCCACCTCACGTTCCATTGATTATGCGCAGTCGCGTAACCAGTGGCGGGATTTGGAAAACCTGCATTTCCTCGATATGCCCTGGGTGCTGCCGGACAACCCGGCAAAAACACTGGCTGCCCAGGCCGAAGCCCTGTGGCCACAACGCCCCACCCCGCTGCAACGACTGTTTGCCTTTGGCGTGGATGCCTACAACCTGCTCCCCCGCTTAAACAGTATGGCGTGGTTACCACAACTGCAATACCAGGGGCTGACGGGCGCTCTTAGTGTTAATCAGAACAACGAAATTGTGCGCAGTTTGCCTGAAGCAGTCGTAACTCAGGAGCGCGTTCAGGTACTGGCCGAATAGCGTTATGGCACGTTGGATTGGTCACCACCAGGAACAGCGTGCCAGAAAGTACCTGCAGCGAGCCGGGCTGATTTTCGTTAGCCAAAACGTAACCTATCGCGGCAGCGAAATCGATTTGATCATGAAAGACCAGCAAACCTGGGTTTGCGTGGAAGTAAAATATCGCCAACAGGATAGCCATGGCCATGCAGGTGAAACCATCAGTCCGGCAAAAATTCACCGAATGGGTACTGCGTTTCAACGTTATTTAAGTGATAATGGCATCAATTCCAATATGGTTCCCATGCGACTCGACGCGGTGGTCATTGACGGTGATACTATCAACTGGATAAAGAACATCAGCCTGTAGCGCCATGGGCTCCCTAGCAGTCAACGAGAAACGTTATATCTACATGATTGAAAATATCAAAGCGAATTTTACTGAAAGTATTCAAACCAAAATTGCCGCATCAGAAATGCTGCCTCCGGCCATCGATAAGGCCGCCATGATGATGGTTGAGGCGCTTATCCGGGGTAATAAAATTTTAAGCTGTGGGAATGGCGGTTCGGCCGGCGATGCCCAGCACTTTTCCTCGGAAATGTTAAACCGCTTTGAGCGCGACCGCCCCAGCTTGCCCGCTATCGCCATTACTACCGACACCTCAACACTAACTTCAATCACTAATGACTACAGTTATGATGAAGTGTTTTCCAAACAGGTACGTGCCCTGGGACAGCCTGGCGATGTGTTGCTGGCGATTTCTACCAGTGGCAACTCACGCAATGTTATCAACGCCATGGAAGCCGCGCTGTCGCGAGATATGACAATCGTTGCGTTAACCGGTAAAGACGGCGGCGAAATGGCCGGTTTTCTTGGCGAACACGATGTGGAAATCCGTGTCCCCTCAAACCGGACCGCTCGCATTCAGGAAGTTCACCTGCTGGTCATTCATTGCCTGTGTGAATGTATTGATGACAGTTTGTTCCCGGCTCATGATCCGGATGGCTATTAAAATGCCTGCCCGTAAAGTACTCACCCTGGCTGCGGTGCTGATATTATCTAGCAGCCTTAACGGCTGTGCAGTAGTGGCTGTGGGTGCCGTGAGCGCCACGGCAGTGTCGGTGTCTAATGACCGGCGCACGGCTGGCACCCAGTTAGACGATTTTAATGCGCAGAATACCGCTTCCCGGCTAATAGGAAAGCAGGAAAACCTTAGCGAAACGGCCAATATTGAAGTGACCGTTTACAACAAGGTGGCGTTACTTACCGGGCAAGCGGCAAGCCAGGCCGATATTAAGCAGGCCGAAGAACAGATTCGCAGCATTAGTTATGTCAACAAGATCCATAATCAGATCCGTATTGGTCAGCCCATTGCCACCTCCAGTGAGCTTTATGACCGCTGGCTGGCCACCAAAATACGCACTAAGATTCTGGCCTCAGAGAAGGTGCCAACCTCTCAAATCAGTATTATTGTGGAAGATTCAGAAGTCTTTTTAATGGGGTTAGTTACCAATCAGGAAGCCACCGCCGCGGTAGACATTGCTCGTCATGTGGACGGAGTCGCCCGGGTTATTCGCGCTTTTGAAATCTATTAGACAGACTGAAAAGGGTTAAATGAAACGCTTTTATTGACCCTGCTCAGCAAACCTTAATCAAATTATTTCGCTGATAGACAAAGGTGCTCGCTGCCTTTATGCTAAAAATACTACTCTGCTTATGTTTATCGGATAATTGTGGATGCCCAGGTACTTCAGTCGCCAGACTTCCCATCAAGTCGCCATGCGTACAGTACTTTTCTCCCTGACTGTTTTATTCAGTATCACAGGCTATGCCGCCTCATCACAGCTTAGCGACTATTTTAAAGAAGTCTGGACCACTCGTGACGGCCTTCCCCACAATACTATTAATGCCATAGCGCAAAGTGAAGACGGCTATCTGTGGATAGGCACCTGGGAAGGTGCTGCACGTTTTAACGGACGGGCATTTACCGTCTTTGGTCGTGGCGAACCCAGCGGGATGCCGGATGTCGGGATCCGCACCATCTACAGAAATCATCAGCAACACCTTATCTTTGCCGGTGCCCGGGGCGGGTTGAGTGAACGCCGCCAGGATGACTGGCAAAGCTGGCCGCCCTTCAAAGTACTAATTAACGCCGTGGCCGATGACACCCAGGGTAACCTGTGGGTGGCCACTGAAGGCCAGGGGGCTTACCGCCAGACTCCTGAGGGAGAGCGTATCCAGCTGACTATTCAGCAAGGCTTACCGAGTAATGTGGTATCCAGTGTGCTGACTACCGAGGATGGCATAGTCTGGCTGGGTACCGGGCGCGGACTGGTTCGCTTAAACCGGGAAGATGACAACTTTCAGCCCGAACTGGTTGCCGGTTTACCAGCCGTACCGGTGCTAGCCCTGATAGCCTATGACAACGGCTTGCTGATTGGTACCGAGCGCGGCCTTTACCAGTATCAGGCAGGTAAAATCAGCGTCTTTTCGCCGCAGTTAATGAACCTCCCTGTCTCGGTCTTACTGGCATTCGATGAGCAAATCTGGATAGGCACCACCGACCGGGGGCTGCTGCGCTACACTGATGCCGGGCTTGAAAGTTTAACCATGGCGGCGGGTCTGCCAAACAACCGCATCCTGTCAATATTTCGCGACCGGGAAAACAGCATCTGGGTGGGCACCAACGGCGGCTTGTTCAGACTTCGTGACGCCCCCTTTGTAACCCTAACGGCAGAGCAAGGTTTAGCCGGCGACTATATTCGTTCGGTACTGTCACACAGTGACGGCAGCATCTGGGTTGGCAGTAGTCAGGGGGTAAGCCGGGTTACTACGGCCGGTATAGAAACCATCGACTTTTCAGCAAACAGCGACGGCCAGTCGGTGCTTAGTATGGTCGAAGGGCCAGAGGGGTCAGTGTGGATAGGCACATACTCCGACGGCGTGCTGCAATGGCAGGGTAATACGGTTGTTCAGCAATTCAACCGACGCTCAGGTTTACTCGCTAATGAAGTCAGAGCCATCGCGGTGGCACCAGACGGTGGACTCTGGGTCGGTACCGGCCACGGATTAAACTACGTAGACAGCTCGGGCGTGACCAGCTATACCACTGAGGATGGCTTGCCAACGCCGTTTGTGATGGGTCTGTACTTACATGATGACGGGCGTTTGTTTATTGGTACTGGCGGCGGTGTTGTTATACGCCGTCCTGACGGACACATTACGCCGGTCGATATCAGCAACCTGGATGATGCGGAATATGCCTTTGGTTTTGCTCCGGATCCGGACGCCGGGCTGTTATGGATGAGCACCGATCGCGGTTTAGTGGCTTACGAGCTGGCGAGTGGCCGCTTAACGATGCTCGGCCGCGACGCCGGATTGCCATTTCAAGCTGTAATAGACCGTGACCGGCACCTGTGGTTAAGCAGTAACCGTGGCATATTGCGTTTCAGACGCGAGCAGATCAACGAGTACCTCGCCGGGCAACGCCAGAGTGTCGATTACGAACTGTTTGGCGAAAGTGATGGCATGCAGAGTGCCCAGGCGAATGGCGGCTCCATGCAGGCGGCCACACTGGCCCAGGACGGCACCGTATGGTTTGCGACATCCAAAGGGGCCAGTCGGGTAAACCCGGCAGATCTGACCCGTTTTTCAGCCAATACACCACCGGTAGTCATTGAAGGATTTAAGGTCAACGGCTCGGTAACGCCGTTACAATCCGAAAAAGACATAGCCGCTGGCGCAGACCGTATTGAAATCCAATTTGCCGGCCTGGGTTTTGTGATGCCAGAACGTATTCAGTATCGCACTCAGTTACAGGGATTCGACAACAGCTGGGTAGAACGGGGCTCAAACACGATTGCCGAATACACTAACCTGCCACCGGGCGACTATCAGTTTTTAGTCAGTGCTTCCTACCCAGGCGGAGCCTGGAGCGAAAAAAATGCCAGCTTCCGGTTTACTATTGCTCCCTACTTCTGGCAGCAAACCGGATTTTGGTTTGCCGTGCTGCTGGGTGCGATAGCCATAGTCATTGTGGCACACCGTTGGCGAATGAAAAGCCTGCGTCAGCGCGCCGAAGAACTCAGCTCTCAGGTGGCAGAGCAAACTTATACACTTAAGCGGCAGGCCGATAACCTGCGTAAAGTGGATGAAGAACGCTCAGCGCTGCTGCTGGAACTCAAACGCCAGGCTGCTGAATTTGAGCAACAAGCCCGCTCAGATAAGCTAACCGGGCTGGCCAACCGGCGAGCATTTGATGAAGCGCTCCACAGCGAATGTGCACGAGCCAGACGCCGCGAGCAGCCACTTTGCCTGGCGCTGCTGGATATCGATCATTTCAAACAAATAAATGATACTTACAATCACAGTATTGGCGATCAGGTTCTGATGCAGGTGGCGCAGGAAATCAGTCGCTTTTGTCGGGACGAAGATTTGGTGGCCCGTTGGGGCGGCGAGGAGTTTGCGTTATTGTTACCTAACTGCGAGCGCGAGGCGGCACGGGTTATCTGCGAGCGCATTCGCCAGGCCATTACTGAAATCGATAGCACCGCCATCGCGCCGAGCATTGCTCTGAGCATCAGTATTGGCGTTACCACTTATCAAAGCGCAGATACCTTTGACCTGTTGATTTCCCGGGCAGACAGCGCGTTATATACTGCAAAAGAAAAAGGCCGCAACTGTACTCAGCTGATCTAATCGGTCTGATTGTTTAAGAGCCGGTTATAGCGCCTATATCAACTTCCAGAGACTTCATAACAGCGACTGGCAAAGTCAGGCAGTTTACTTTGGGCGCGCCCGTATAAATGCACATGCCAGGTAGGATGTTGCCCGCGCCCGGCATCGATAGCATGGATTTCACTCTTCTCCATGACCAGTATGTCTCCTGTGGCCACGGCGCATTCTGCTGTATTAATCACGGTATGACTGGTGTTATCCAGGTGCCGATAAAAGAGATGGTATTCAGTTCCGCGAAGCCCCACGATGACAGCCCAGGTATGATGGTCATGAGGCGGCGTATCCACACCAATGCCATCAGACACCAGATAGGCTGATGGACCACCATTGGGGTCCACACTGAGTGGATACATCAGTTCCTCACCGGGATCAGCCTGTCGGAACAAGCCGGTTGCAAAACCCTTCGCCATACAAATACTTTTGAGCGCTTGCCCCATCGGTTGCAATTGTGAGTATTCAGGGTCGGTAGCAGTAAAATCTGCGCGGACTTGCTGAACAAATTTATCGATACCGTGGAGATGGTCGTTCATCCGCCCTCCTTACCTGATAGGTGCCGCAGGCCGCACATCCTTTTTCAGTACCAGAATCATTAAAAAGATCAGCGCCAGCGGTGGTATCAGCGCAGAAACAACCGCCAGTATGGTAGTGAGCAGCGGGGTCTCAGTTTTACGCTTGCCAAGGCAATACCCCGTAGCCGCCATAATAATCATTAGCCCAATCATCAATGTGCCCAGCAAGCTCGCATTAATTGATCCCATGTTTTCTTCCTTGTATTTGGCCACTACTCCTCTCACAAAAATTAGCATGCAGCACAACCAACCACAAGCAGCCCACCTTAATCTGGAGTAAACACGCCGCCCACATTGCATCATAATCGTCGACATAATACTTTGGTGGTACGGTGCTACCGCTCAATTTACAATCAGCTATACTGGCTCTCACGCAGAGCGCAGTACTGGCAGGGGCTGGCCACCGACTAGCCGAATTAACATGCCGATATCCTCCCTTCCCAAAGCTCAACTTTGTCGACAATAAAGCCGCATTTCTATTGACTACCGCCATGGTAACGCCTATATTGTCGACATAATTTCTAATAGTGAGCCATTAATTGTGAGTATCGCAGCCTTTGCAGAACAAGCTGTTACCAGTGCTGATAAAACCTTTTTACAGCTCCGGGTAGATATTGTTGAAGGCGCTATCCCGGCAGGCAGTAAACTCAGCGAAACTGAACTGTCGACAAAGTATCAGGTAAGTCGAGCCGTGATCCGGGAGGCAATTAATCGCCTGGAATCCTGTCATTTAGTTGAGCGTAAAGCCAATGTCGGGGCCCGAATCGTCTCTTTAACGCCAGAAGGTTTAATTCAGCTTTATCAGGTGCGCGAAGCCCTCGAGGGCATGGCCGCACGTCTGGCGGCGAAGAACATGTCTGATGAAGAAATTGCCGACCTTACCGCCCTGCTCGATAATCACTTTCAAACCGTTAAAGGCGGCGAGTCTTACTATCAGGAAGCCGGCGATCTGGATTTTCATTACCGCATTATTCTGGGCAGTAAGAATCAACATCTCATCGAAGTGCTGGTGAACGGCATCTACCATTTAATTCGCATGTACCGTGTGCAGCTCGGCATGGCCGGGCCTCGGGTGACCACCGCGTTTGATGAACACAAGCACGTGGTACAGGCAATCGCAAATCGTGATGAAGAACTGGCAGAAATGCTCATGCGACGTCACATTTTGTATTCAAAAAACAATATTGAACGCAAGTTGCTTCAATCCTAATCAACCTAAACCAAGAGAATGATTATGAGCGCAGGTAAAAAATTTCGTCAGGCATTGGCCGACAATAAACCGCTTCAAATCGTAGGCACCATTAATGCCTACAGTGCCATGATGGCTAAAGCCATTGGCCATAAGGCTATCTACCTCTCTGGTGGTGGTGTTGCGAATGCCTCCTACGGTCTGCCGGATCTGGGCATGACATCATTGAATGACGTGATCGTTGACGTGCAGCGCATTACCTCTGCCTGCAACCTGCCTTTACTGGTAGATATCGACACCGGCTGGGGCGGTGCATTTAACATTGCCAAGACCATTAAAGACATGGAAAAAGCCGGTGCTGCTGCAGTGCACATGGAAGACCAGGTTGCCCAAAAACGTTGCGGCCACCGTCCAAACAAAGAAATCGTATCTACTGCTGAAATGGTTGACCGTATCAAAGCCGCTGTGGATGCCCGAACCGACCCGGACTTTTTTATCATGGCCCGCACCGATGCTTTCGCTCAGGAAGGTCTGGAAAAAGCCATTGAACGCGCGAAGGCTTATGTGGCTGCCGGTGCTGACGGTATTTTCGCCGAGGCAGTTAAAACAGAAGAGCATTACCGTGCCTTCGCTGAAGCCCTGGATGTACCGATTCTGGCGAATATTACCGAATTTGGTCAAACCGAGCTGTGGAATAAAGAACAGCTCGGCGAATGGGGGGCTGCCATGGTGCTTTATCCATTGAGTGCGTTCCGAGCCATGAACAAAGCCGCCGAAACGGTTTACACCGCCATCTTGAAAGACGGTGATCAAAAAGCGGTCACAGACATGATGCAAACTCGCATGGAACTCTATGAATACCTCGGTTACCACGAGTATGAGCAAAAGCTCGATGCTTTATTTGCGGAAGGTAAAAACAAGTAAGTGATTAACCGGCTGATGCCGCCCAATCGGGTTTTGCCACCCGCACAGCGTCAGCCCGAATAAATGTACTCTACAAAAATTACATTAGGAGATAAACGATGGCTAAAGTACTCAGTGGTGCAGGCTTACGTGGTCAGGTAGCCGGTAAAACCGCTTTATCAACAGTAGGTGTTTCAGGCTCTGGCCTGACCTATCGCGGTTACGATGTAAAGGACCTGGCCAATACCTGTCAGTTTGAAGAAGTTGCCTATCTGATTCTTAAGGGTAAGCTCCCTAACCAGTCAGAACTGGATGCATACAAAGCCAAGCTGAAAGGCATGCGCAGTTTACCACAGGCCTTGCTGGACGTACTGGAACGTATCCCGGCCGATGCCCATCCTATGGATGTAATGCGTACCGGTTGTTCCATGTTAGGTAACCTGGAAATGGAAAACGACTTTAGCGAGCAGGACGCGATTACCGACCGGCTGTTAGCGTGTTTCCCAAGTATCATTTGTTACTGGTATCGTTTCTCTCATGATGGCGTACGTATCGACGTTAACACCGATGACAACTCTATTGGTGCGCACTTCCTGCATATGCTACATGGCGAAAAGCCAAATGCTCTGCACGAACAGGTCATGCACGTATCGCTGATCCTGTACGCAGAACACGAGTTTAATGCTTCAACCTTTACCGCTCGCGTTTGTGCCTCAACCTTATCCGACATGCACTCTTGTATTACTGGTGCGATTGGTTCACTACGTGGACCGCTGCACGGTGGTGCCAACGAAGCGGCCATGGAACTGATTGAAAACTTTACGTCACCTGAACATGCTGAAGCCGAAATGATGGGCAAGCTGGAGCGTAAAGAGAAAATCATGGGCTTTGGTCATGCGGTTTACTCTGAGTCAGATCCGCGTAATGAGATCATTAAAGGCTGGTCAGAGAAACTGGCAGCCGATGTAGGTGATACTGTGCTCTATCCGGTATCGGTTCGTTGTGAAGAAGTCATGTGGCGCGAGAAGAAACTGTTTTGTAACGCGGATTTCTTCCATGCATCGGCTTACCACTTTATGGGTATTCCAACCAAACTGTTTACGCCTATCTTCGTGATGTCACGTTTAACAGGCTGGGCTGCTCACGTAATGGAACAACGCGCTGACAACCGCATTATTCGCCCTTCTGCAGACTACACTGGCGAAGATCTGCGCCCGGTACCTGCTATCGCAGATCGCGCTTAAATCCTTATTGCCGCTTCGTGACCGTCGAAGCGGCATCTATGCAACGCTTTAGGATACGTCATGAATACCGAATACCGTAAAAGCCTGACAGGCACCAATCTGGACTATTTCGACGCGCGTGAAGCCGTTGACGCCATTAAACCCGGCGCCTTTGACACTCTGCCCTACACCTCACGGGTGCACGCAGAAAACCTGGTTCGCCGTTGTCCTCCGGAACAGTTAAAAGACTCACTCATTCAGTTAATCGAGCGCAAACGCGACCTTGATTTTCCGTGGTTCCCGGCGCGCGTGGTATGCCACGACATATTAGGACAGACCGCCCTGGTTGACTTAGCCGGCTTACGTGATGCCATTGCCGAAAAAGGCGGTGATCCATCCAAAGTCAACCCGGTCGTACCAACTCAGTTAATTGTGGATCACTCTCTGGCTGTTGAACATGCCGGTTTCGAAGAAGATGCCTTTGAGAAAAACCGCGCCATTGAAGACCGTCGTAACGACGACCGTTTCCACTTTATCAACTGGACAAAAACCGCGTTTAAAAACGTGGATGTTATTCCACCAGGCAACGGCATTATGCACCAGATTAACCTGGAGAAAATGTCTCCGGTTGTGCATGCCAAAGACGGCGTGGCCTTCCCGGACACGCTGGTTGGCACCGACAGCCATACCCCGCACGTTGACGCCTTAGGTGTTATCGCCGTGGGTGTCGGCGGCCTGGAAGCAGAGAGCGTGATGCTCGGTCGTGCTTCTTACATGCGCTTACCCAATATCGTGGGTGTTGAGTTAACCGGTAAACCACAGCCGGGCATTACTGCCACCGATATCGTACTGGCTCTGACCGAATTCCTGCGTAAAGAACGTGTAGTCTCTGCCTACCTGGAATTCTATGGCGAAGGTGCCGCGCACTTAACCTTGGGTGACCGCGCGACGATCTCTAATATGACGCCGGAATACGGTGCCACGGCAGCGATGTTCTACATCGACAATCAGACCCTGGATTATCTGACACTCACCGGGCGTACCGCTGAGCAGGTGGAGCTGGTTGAAACCTATGCCAAACAGGCTGGTCTGTGGGCCGATACCCTGACCGAAGCCGAATATGAGCGTGTACTGACCTTTGATTTATCGTCAGTGACGCGCAACATGGCTGGCCCTTCGAACCCTCATGCACGTTTAGCCACCAGCGATCTCGCCGCCCGTGGCATCGCCGGCAAGTGGGAAGAACAGGAAGGCTTAATGCCGGATGGCGCGGTGATCATCGCCGCGATTACCAGTTGTACCAACACCAGTAACCCGCGCAACGTAGTGGCTGCCGGTTTGTTGGCACGTAATGCTAATGCCAAAGGCCTGGTGCGTAAGCCCTGGGTGAAAAGCTCACTGGCACCAGGCTCAAAAGTGGTAAAAATGTATCTCGAAGAAGCTAACCTGTTACCCGAGTTGGAACAGCTTGGTTTTGGTGTGGTGGCCTTTGCCTGTACTACCTGTAATGGTATGAGTGGTGCGCTGGATCCGCGTATTCAGCAGGAAATCATCGACCGCGACCTCTACGCCACTGCGGTTCTCTCTGGCAACCGTAACTTCGATGGTCGTATCCACCCATACGCCAAACAGGCTTTCTTAGCCTCACCACCGCTGGTAGTGGCTTACGCCATTGCCGGTACCGTGCGCTTTGATATCGAAAAAGACATCCTTGGCTACGATCAGGATGGCGAGCCGGTCACCCTGAAAGACATCTGGCCAAGTGACGAAGAAATCGATGCCGTAGTAAAAGCCTCGGTAAAACCTGAGCAGTTCAACAAGGTGTATGAACCTATGTTTGACCTGTCGGTTGATTACGGTGATGACATCGACCCACTATACAAGTGGCGTGAAATGAGCACCTATATCCGTCGCCCCCCTTATTGGGAAGGTGCATTGGCGGCAGAGCGTACGCTCAAGGGAATGCGTCCTCTGGCCATCCTGCCAGATAACATTACGACGGACCATTTATCGCCATCCAATGCCATTATGGCGAGCAGTGCAGCCGGTGAATACCTGGCGAAAATGGGGCTGCCGGAAGAAGACTTTAACTCTTATGCCACTCACCGCGGCGATCACTTAACGGCCCAGCGTGCCACACTGGCCAACCCGAAGATTTTCAACGAGATGGTCGTTGAAAACGGCGAGGTCAAGCAAGGTTCACTGGCGCGTATTGAGCCGGAAGGTAAAGTGACCCGCATGTGGGAAGCCATTGAAACTTACATGGAGCGCAAGCAGCCACTGATCATCGTGGCGGGCGCCGACTATGGTCAGGGCTCGTCCCGCGACTGGGCAGCCAAAGGGGTCCGGTTAGCGGGTGTGGAAGCCATTGTGGCGGAAGGCTTCGAGCGCATTCACCGTACTAACCTGATTGGTATGGGCGTGTTACCGCTTGAGTTTAAAGAGGGAACTACCCGTAAGACCCTGGGTTTAGACGGTACCGAAACCTACGACGTACTTGGCGAGCATACGCCTGGCGCTACGTTAACGCTGGTGATTCACCGTGCCAACGGTGAAAGCGTTGAGGTGCCGGTGACCAGTCGTTTAGATACTGGCGAAGAAGTCTCTATTTATGCGGCTGGCGGTGTCTTACAACGCTTTGCCCAGGACTTCCTGGAAGGCAACGCGTAAACCTGAATTAACTGAGGGCTTCGGCCCTCTTATGTATCCTACGAGAGAGACTCATGGCTTTTGCACCACAAATAAAAATTCCCGCGACCTATATGCGTGGCGGCACCAGTAAAGGCGTGTTTTTTAACCTGGCCGACTTACCGGCTCAGGCACAACAACCCGGTGCCTACCGTGACGCGATGTTATTACGGGTGATTGGTAGTCCCGATCCCTACGGTAAGCAAACCGACGGCATGGGCGGCGCTACATCCAGCACCAGTAAAACCGTGATTTTAAGTAAGAGCGAGCACGACGGCTACGATGTGGATTATCTGTTTGGTCAGGTGTCTATCGATAAAGCATTTGTAGACTGGAGCGGCAACTGCGGTAACTTAACCGCGGCTGTCGGTGCTTTCGCCGTCAATAATGGTTTAGTCGATGCCGGGCGCATTCCTGATAACGGCGTTGTTATGGTGCGGGTCTGGCAGGTCAATATCAGCAAAGCCATTAATGTGCATGTACCCATTACCAATGGCGAAGTGCAGGAAACCGGTAACTTCGAACTCGACGGCGTAACCTTTCCCGCTGCCGAAGTGAAGGTCGAATTTATGGATCCTGCCGATGGCGAAGGCGATATGTTCCCTACCGGCAATCTGGTAGACGACCTTGAAACGCCGGAATTTGGCAGCTTAAAAGCCACCATGATCAATGCCGGGATCCCAACCATCTTTATGAATGCCGCCGATATAGGCTATACCGGTACCGAGCTACAGGATGACATCAACGGCGATCCGGTAGCCCTGGCTAAGTTTGAGTCGCTGCGTGCCCACGGCGCGGTAAAAATGGGCTTGATCAGCGATATCAGCGAAGCGGCTGGTCGACAACACACGCCTAAAATTGCTTTTGTTGCACCGCCTGCCGCTTATGTTTCATCGAGCGGTAAGCCAATCGACATCGACGACATTGATGTACTGGTACGTGCCTTATCCATGGGCAAACTGCACCACGCAATGATGGGTACGGCGGCCGTAGCGATAGCCACTGCAGCGGCTATCCCTGGCACTCTGGTGAATGATGCGGCTGGTGGTGTTGACCGCGCCAACGTGGTATTCGGCCACCCTTCAGGCACTCTGGGGGTTGGCGCAGAAGCGGCGTTAGTTAACGGCAAATGGACTGCCACCAAAGCGGTAATGAGCCGCTCAGCACGCATTTTGATGGAAGGACGCGTACATATCCCCGAACCACAGATTTAACTGTGTAGTGCTGGCTGTTCACTGCACGTGAAGCGCCACGCACACCCGCTTTCTCTGGGTGGCCAGCTACTATTGGGCATGGGCTGGTCACCCCTTTTCTTGTTACAACACTGGCATTCTGCTGAGTTACAGCGCACAATAGAATTTCATCACGAAGTTATCTGGAGATGACAGTACCTGGAGATGGGATATGGCAGGTAAGTTTAAAAAACACGGTTCATTAAGTGTCGCCATAGATGGCAGATTAATTGTGTTAAAGGGTGAAGGCCCCTGGAATGCAGAGTCATTGCACTTATCTGACGATAAGATCATGCAAAATCTGCGCGCCATGTACGGCTCGCCCTGGGGTGTGCTGGCAATCTTTCGCGGCGAAGCCGTTTACGTGCCGGAGGCCTTTGCGTTATTGCGCAAGCAAATTAAAAAAGAAATTACGCTCGGCCGGGTAGCGACCGCCGTAGTGTTTGAAGACGTCAAGTCGCCCTTGCTTTCCAGGCACCAGTTCACCTCGATTTACGAAATGCAGGGCCATGAAGTGGCATTTTTTGAAGACGCCGATGAGGCTAAAGCCTGGTTAAATTCACTGATTAGTCATCAACAGCAACAGGCCTAAAAACGGTAAGCGATTGAGGCCAGTGGAGACCAGTCTTCACCATCATATAAGTAGCTTGCGCCGATAACCACCCCCGGCTTATTTTTACCTGCCAGGTATATTTTAATCCCTGTGGAGCCGCCAAACTCATGTTCCACATCACCGTCGTAGGCATTACTGGTGGCATTCATTCCACCATAAGCACTGACTGCGAAATACTTAGTGAGAAAAACACTGGCGCCCATGCCGCCGCGAAACGAACCACCGGAGTCAGATGATCCATCAACCCCCACGGTGGCAAAGATTTCTAACGGTTCAAGTGGCGTTTGTAACGAAACCTGGGACCCGATGACTCCATACTCCCAGCCAATGCCCGCTTCAGCACGGAGCCGCTCTGCACACTGACCAGCAAACGTGGTCAGTAATAAAACAACCAGGCAAGTCCCTTTCATGCCGCTTCCTTTTTCGAGTTAATCGTCGATGGTTTGCTCTTTTAACCAGTCGTGCAGTTTTTCCATATCGTGGGGTACCGCCATTTGCAGTTCCTCTACCCAGTCATGCACGTTCTGCCACCAGGCAGGGTGATCGCCCTGCTGGATTTGATTGGCAATTCGCTGCACCCGAGCCAGGCCTACAGAGCTGGCCGCGCCTTTAATTTTATGGGCCTGAGCGCACACTTCCGACTTCTCATCGGCACTTAAACTTAGCTGCAGGATTTCCATATATTCCGGCATTTTTTCGTGGAACACTTTTACACTGGCGCGCACCATATCTTCCCCGATGGTATCTACCAGCATTTGCAGTAATTCCATATCCAGAATATTGGTCAGCAATTTACTGCTGTCGAGTTTCTTACGCGGCGGGGCTTCCGGCGCCGGTTGATCCACTTCTGACTCCGCAAACAGCATGTTGAGAACTTCTACCACCCGGCTCTTTTTCACCGGTTTGGCTATCACGTCATCCATCCCGTTTTGCAGGTATTCTTCGCGCTTTTTAATCACATTAGCGGTCAGCGCCACAATCGGCGTTTGCATGACTAAATCTTCTTCGTGGAGTGTAGCAGCCACATCAAAGCCGTTCATATCCGGCAACTGGATATCGAGGAAAATCAGGTCGAAGGTCGTTTCCCGGGCTTTATCGATAGCTTCCTGACCGGTCATTGCCACATCCACGTGCTGGCCTAATTTCTCCAGCAGCGCCTTAGCAACCATTACATTAAGCTCAATGTCTTCGACCAGCAGGATATTCAGTCCGGTGACCTGTAACTGAGCTACTTGCATGGGACGACTGGAGACTTGCAGCGGCAGTTCTACGATAAAGCGGGTGCCTTTGCCCTGCTCGCTCTCCACTCTAATATCACCATGCATCAAATCGACCATCTGCTTACAAATCGCCAGGCCGATACCGGTACCGGTTGCCGATTGGTGATCCGGATGATCAACCTGATAGTACATCGCAAAGATTTTATCGATTTCACTGTCAGGGATACCTACACCGGTGTCTTCAATCACGTAAGTGACCAGCGAAATATCGTTGTCCGGACGGGTTGCCGAAACCGTGAGTGACACGTGACCTTTCTGGGTGAACTTCACGGCATTAAACAGGATGTTCCACAGTATTTGACGTAAGCGGGTACCATCTACTTCTACCTGCTTGGGTAAAGGCTCGACAATATTGGTAATCAGCTCCAGCGATTTATCCTTAGCCAGCAAGCGAATGATTGAGCTCAACTCGTCGGTGAAATCGCGCAGCGAGACCGTTTTAAGCGATAATTCCAGTTTGTCGCGGTCCAGCTTATCCAGGTCAATGATATCGTTAAAGATATTGCCAAGTGTAATGGCGCTGGCGTAGATTGTACTGACCCAGCTCCATTGTTCTTCGTTAAGCTCGGTATCACGCAGCATGCGGCTCAGACCAACAATACCATTTAAAGGGGTACGCAGTTCGTGACTGATAGTGGCAATAAAGCGGGTTTTGTCGGTGCTGGCTTTGGCCGCCGCACTCTCCGCCTGTTTGCGCTCGGTCATATCGCGGCCAAAAGCCAGCAGACCTAAACGCGTCCCATCCTGATCGAAAAATGGCACTTTACGCATTTCAAAGTAGCGTCGCCGTCCGTCGGCAAAACGCAGCCAGAGTTCTTCAGTAATACTGGCATTGGCTTCAAGTACTTCGTGATCGCTGGCAACTACCTGACGGGCCAGGTCTTCTTCATACACATCGTGAGGCGTTAAGCCGAGCAGTTCTTTTTCGGTTTTACCGGTCATCTGCTCTGCTACCCGGTTACAGCCAGCAAAACGGCCTTCTTCGTTGCGATAGTAAATCAGGTCGGGCGATGCATCGATGATTGAGCGTAACAGCGTCGATAAGCGCCGGGCCTGAGCTTCCTTTTCAGACTTGTCCTGTATCTCTTTTTCAAGCTCCTTGAAGACCGTTTCCCGCTCTTCCTGTGCATGCTTACGCTGTTCTATTTCATGATTTAACTGACGAATATTATTTTGCAGCTCGCGATTGAGGAAGACATCTTCTTCACGCAGGTGCTCCAACTGGCTGACAACTTCTTTAAGATTTGTTCGCGAATGCTCCAATTGCTTCACCAGCTCACTGAAAAAATACAACACCCAGGGGGCAGAAAGCATGGTAAGGATCACGGCGCTGATAAAGTCATCAGGCTGCACGTCGCTGCCCAGGCTAACGCGGATGACATAAGAGCCTCCCACGGTAAAACCCAGCGTTAACACGACAAACAGTACACTTAGCTTAATGGTGCCAAAGCGCTCTACAAACTGCGCAAAACGGATCGCCCAGGAGTCATTCGGAGTTTCTTGATGCATAACTGAAATACTTCTTTGTTCGGTGCCGCTATCCTAGCAGGTCTTAGCCTGATTCGCATAGATTAAGTGTACCGCTGAAGACGGATAAAACGGCGCAATGACAACGGCCTTGCCCTCGCCTCCTGCAATTATTGTCTTCACAGCACTGGGCTTTTGCAGTAATAATTGGTTTAATGGCAATTAAGCCTGCCTTTATAATATGTTCAATCCAACCGCACAGTTAACGATAACCTGGTGTTACTAACGCGGTAGCCTTGTTCAATGCTGTCTATGAAGCAGCCAGATTGATTTAAAATAAACATTCAGCATTGCTTGGAAAAACTGGGTAAATACCCAAATAATACGATTTTTTATGCAACTTAAGTTGTAGACATAAAAGTAGCATTATTGTTTTTAAGCGCTGATTGAGTATTTTTTTACGATTTTTTTTGCAATCAATAACCAGCCTAAGCCATTGATATTTATATACAACAAAGATTGTATACGATTTCATAAAACCCGGCTCACACATTCCGATTGATTTTAGGAATCAATATCGGTATTTTGTACGGCCCGCTTGGCAATAGTGCATAAAAATGCGGTATATGACTGGTATCCACTAATAATAATTAACGACAAACCGGCGCAGACTGATTTTTCATTATTTTTCAGTCTCTAATACGCGTTGTTACGCAGTTGCAAATGCCACTTCAGGCCAAAAATGCAGCGCATACCTTGCCCAGTCTAAGGTTTAAGGAGTTAAGAGAATGAGTTTATATAATCCCAACGATTCACGGGATAACTGTGGATTTGGTTTGATTGCCCACATAGAAGGTGAGGCCAGTCATAAGCTGGTGACTACCGCTATTGAAGGGCTTGACCGCATGCAACATCGTGGCGGCATTGCCGCAGACGGCAAAACCGGTGACGGTTGTGGTCTGCTACTGCAAAAGCCTGATGCCTTCTTCCGCATGATAGCAGAGCAACATGGCTGGAAGCTCAGCAAAAAATATGCGGTGGGAATGATTTTCCTTAATCAGGACGAGACACTGGCGCAGGCTGCGCGGGAAGTCGTTAATGAAGAGCTGCAAAAAGAAACCCTTGATGTGGTGGGCTGGCGTGAAGTGCCGGTCAATCATGACGTGCTGGGCGAACTGGCGCTAACTGGCGTTCCCCAGATCGAGCAGGTATTTGTTAATGCCCCGGCTGGCTGGCGTAAGCGTGACCTGGAACGCCGTTTATTTATGGTGCGTCGCCGGGTAGAAAAACGCCTCGAAAATGACCCTGACTTTTATGTTGCCTGTCTGTCTGGCCTGGTAACTATCTATAAAGGCCTGGTAATGCCCAAAGACTTACCAGCCTTCTATAAAGATCTCGCCGATGAAGATCTGAAAAGTAGCATTTGTGTATTCCACCAACGCTTCTCAACCAACACATTGCCGAAATGGCCGCTGGCACAGCCGTTCCGCTATCTGGCACACAACGGTGAAATTAACACCATTAAAGGCAACCGTGACTGGGCAATGGCCCGTACCGGTAAATTTGCTACGCCACTGATCCCGGACCTGAAAGACGCAGCGCCATTTGTTAATACCGAAGGGTCTGACTCTTCGTCGCTGGACAACATGCTGGAACTGTTCCTGGCCGGTGGTATGGACTTGTTCCGTGCCATGCGCTTACTGGTGCCACCAGCGTATCAGAATAATGACACCATGGATCCGAAACTGCGTGCATTCTACGAGTTTAACTCAATGCACATGGAACCCTGGGATGGTCCGGCGGGTATCGTAATGACCAACGGTCGTCATGTTGCCTGTAACCTCGACCGTAACGGTCTGCGTCCGGCCCGTTATGTGCTGACTAAAAACGGCTTTATTACCCTGGCCTCTGAAATTGGTATTTGGGATTACGAGCCTGAAGACGTGCTGGAGAAAGGCCGCGTTGGGCCCGGTGAAATGCTTGCCGTGGATACTTACAACGGTAAAATCTGGCGTTCGACCGAAATTGATGACGAACTGAAAGACCGTCACCCCTACCATGAGTGGATTGAGAAAAATATCCGCTCACTGACGCCGATTGAGAATATGGATGCTTCGCTAATTGGTCAGCGGGTATTTAACGACGACACCATGGCGGTCTATCATAAGCTGTTTAACTACAGTTATGAGGAAATTCATCAGGTTATTAAAGTGCTTGGTAAGGACGGTCAGGAAGCCGTTGGCTCAATGGGTGATGATACCCCTATGGCGGTATTATCTTCCAAGCACCGTACCCTGTACGATTTTTTCCGTCAGCAGTTTGCGCAGGTAACTAACCCGCCTATCGACCCGCTGCGGGAGAACCACGTCATGTCACTGGCCACCTGTATTGGTCGTGAGCAAAACGTCTTCAGTGAAACCAGTGGTTATGCCGATCGCGTATTGTTTAAATCACCGGTACTGATGTACACCGATTTAAAACAGTTACGTGAATTTAACCCTGACCATTACTATTCTGAAGTTATTGATCTGCAATACTCGCAGGATGAAGGGCTGAAGAAAGCCATTGAGCGTATTTGTCACGAGGTAGAATACCTGGTGAAGCAAAAACGCGCCGCTTTTGTGGTACTGTCAGACCGTAACATCAAGCCTAACAAACTGCCTGTTCCTGCCGCTATGGCTGTGGGCGCAGTAAACCGCCGCTTAGTGGATCAGCAGTTACGCTGTGATGCCAATATTGTGGTGGAAACGGCCTCGGCCCGCGATCCGCATCATTTCGCCGTTTTGATTGGTTTGGGTGCAACGGCTATTTATCCGTTCCTCGCCTACGAAACCATCGAACAGCTGTGCGAAAAAGGTGAGCTGGATATATCCGCCATGCAAGCTGTGTTGAATTACCGTAAAGGGATCAATAAAGGCCTGTTTAAGATCATGTCGAAAATGGGTATCAGCACGGTTGCAAGTTATCGTAGCTCCAAGCTGTTTGAAGCCATTGGTATCAGCCATGATGTAGTGGAGATGTGCTTTAAAGGAGTCACTTCAAGAATTGAAGGTGCTTCCTTTGATGATTTCCAACAGGACACTGTTAACCTGTCACGGATTGCCTGGCTCAAACGCAAGAAAATGTCTCATGGTGGCCTGCTCAAGTACGTCCACGATGGCGAATACCATGCCTATAACCCGGATGTAGTGAAAACACTGCAAACTGCCGTGGTAAGTGGTAACTATTCAGACTATCAGCAGTACGCGGCGTTGGTGAATGAACGATCGCCGTCGCACCTTCGCGACCTCATGAAAGTCCTGCCAGCCGGCGAAGCGGTTGATATCAGCGAAGTCGAATCAGCAGAGAATTTATTCCCTCGCTTTGATACTGCCGCGATGTCAATTGGCGCTCTGAGCCCTGAGGCCCATGAAGCGCTGGCGATTGCCATGAACCGCTTAGGCGGTCAGTCTAACTCAGGTGAAGGTGGAGAAGATCCCAAACGCTTCAACACCGAAAAGAACTCTAAAATCAAGCAGGTTGCTTCCGGCCGCTTTGGCGTAACGCCTCACTATCTGGTTAATGCCAATGTCATCCAGATCAAGGTTGCACAAGGTGCGAAACCGGGTGAAGGTGGTCAGTTACCTGGTGATAAAGTCAATAAATATATCGCGCAACTGCGGTTCTCGGTGCCAGGCGTAACCCTGATTTCACCACCACCGCATCACGATATTTACTCTATTGAAGATTTAGCTCAGTTAATCTTCGATCTGAAGCAAGTGAACCCAACCGCACTTATTTCAGTGAAACTGGTTTCTGAGCCAGGTGTAGGCACCATCGCAACCGGTGTTGCTAAAGCCTATGCCGACCTCATCACAATTTCTGGCTACGACGGCGGCACCGGTGCCAGCCCGTTAACGTCGGTTAAATATGCGGGTAGTCCGTTCGAACTGGGTCTGTCTGAAACACAGCAGGCACTGGTTGAGAATGGCCTGCGGCATAAAGTAAGGGTACAAACCGATGGCGGCCTGAAAACCGGTCTGGACGTAATCAAAGCCGCTATTCTTGGCGCTGAGAGCTTTGGTTTTGGTACCGGCCCGATGGTTGCTTTAGGGTGTAAATACCTGCGGATTTGTCACCTTAACAACTGCGCAACCGGTGTAGCCACTCAGGACGACAAACTGCGCAGCGACCACTTTATTGGCCTGCCAGAAATGGTCATGAACTACTTTAAGTTCGTGGCACAGGAAGTTCGTGAAATCATGGCTTCCATGGGCGTTCGTAAGTTTGATGAACTGATCGGCCGCACAGAATTACTGGAATTACTTGACGGTTATACCGCTAAGCAAAATAAACTGGATCTGTCTCCGATACTGGCCAAGCCGGTAGCGGGAGAGCATACCCGTCTGTTCTGCTCAGAAA
This sequence comes from Alteromonas sp. 4NH20-0104, assembly GCF_057547795.1. Lineage (NCBI taxonomy): Bacteria > Pseudomonadati > Pseudomonadota > Gammaproteobacteria > Alteromonadales > Alteromonadaceae > Alteromonas > Alteromonas sp. 4NH20-0104. Next base: position 32,333 of record NZ_BAAJLP010000021.1, read on the forward strand.
CCACCAATGCGCCGCTCGACAAAGGCGTCCTGAACGCAAAAATGCTCAAGGATGCTAAAGAAGCGGTAGTCAAAGGTTGTGGCATTAACTTAAGTTACCCCATCCGCAATACAGACCGCTCTGTCGGTGCATTATTGTCGGGTGAAATCGCCAAGCATTACGGCAACCACGATATGGAAGAAATGCCAATCACCGTTACCTTTAAAGGCACGGCTGGCCAGAGCTTCGGCGTTTGGAACGCCGGTGGTCTGAACATGTATATCGAAGGCGATGCCAACGATTACGTGGGTAAAGGCATGACCGGCGGTAAGCTGGTAATCTATCCGCCACGTAAAGGCGAATTCAACGCCCACGAAAGTGCCATTATGGGCAATACCTGTCTGTACGGTGCCACTGGCGGTAAGCTATTTGCTGCAGGGCGTGCCGGTGAGCGTTTCGGTGTTCGTAACTCGGGGGCTATTGCGGTAGTAGAAGGGGTTGGCGACAACGGTTGTGAATACATGACCGGAGGCATCGTAGCGGTACTCGGTCCGGTAGGCATTAACTTTGGTGCCGGTATGACCGGTGGTTTTGCTTATCTGTATGATGAGCAGGGCGACCTCAACAACCGGGTAAACAAGGAGTTGGTGGAAGTACTGGATATCGACGATAAAGTCATTCTGGCCGAACATTTACGCGGTCTGATCAACCAGCACTACGAAGAAACCGGCAGTCAGTTCTCATTGGATCTGCTGCATGATTTCACCAATACACTGAATCGCTTTAAGCTGGTCAAACCAAAAACCAGTGATGTGAAAAATCTGTTGGGCCATATTAGTCGTTCCAGCGCGGAACTGCGCATTCAGGCGCAATAGAGGGGTTAGAAGATAATGGCTAAGAATGTATATCAATTTATTGACGTAGAAAGGATTGATCCGCCCAAGAAGCCGATTATGGATCGTAAGAACGGCTTTGCTGAGATCTACCATCCTCTGACAAATTCACAGGCGGAAGGCCAGGCAGATCGCTGCCTGGACTGCGGTAACCCATATTGTGAATGGAAGTGCCCGGTACATAACTATATTCCTCAGTGGCTGGCGCTGGCTAACGAAGGTAAATTTATCGAAGCAGCAGAGCTGTCTCACCAAACCAACAGCCTGCCTGAAGTATGCGGCCGTGTATGTCCTCAGGACCGTTTGTGCGAGGGTGACTGTACGCTTAACGATGATTTTGGCGCCGTGACTATCGGCTCCATTGAAAAACACATTACCGACACTGCCTTTAAAATGGGCTGGCGTCCGGACATGAGCGGTGTAACCTGGACCGATAAGAAAGTCGCCATTGTAGGCGCCGGGCCTGCCGGCCTCGCCTGTGCAGACATTCTGGTTCGTAACGGTGTGAAGCCGGTAGTGTTTGATAAATATGAAGAAATCGGTGGTCTGCTGACCTTTGGTATTCCGTCGTTTAAGCTGGAAAAAGACGTCATTAAACTGCGTCGTGAAATTTTCACCGAAATGGGTGTTGAGTTCGTTATGAACACTGAAATCGGTAAAGACGTGGCTTTCCAGGACCTGATTGACCAGTACGATGCCGTATTCCTTGGCATGGGTACTTATAAATCAATGAAAGGTGGCTTTGATAACGAAGGGGCGGCAGGCGTACATGAAGCACTGCCCTTCCTGATTTCAAATACCAATCGAGTGATGGGTCTGGAAAAAGACGCCGCTGACTTTATCGATATGAAAGGTAAGAAAGTGGTTGTTCTGGGTGGCGGTGATACCACCATGGACTGCGTTCGCACATCAATCCGTCAGGGCGCAGAGCGTGTTACCTGTGCTTACCGTCGTGACGAGTCAAGCATGCCGGGCTCACGTCGTGAGGTGGTTAATGCGCGCGAAGAAGGCGTTGAATTTGAATTTAACGTTCAACCGCTGGACATTGCAGTTGACGAAACCGGCAAAGCCATTGGCGTTAAGCTGGTTCGCACAGAAATGGGCGAACCGGATGCGGCGGGTCGTCGTCGTCCGGTTGTGGTAGAAGGCTCTGAATTTGTTCAGGAAGCCGATGCCGTGATCATCGCTTTTGGTTTCCAGCCAAGTCCAGCCCCCTGGTTTGCTGACTACGGCATTATTCTCGATGAGAAAGGCCGTGTTCGCGCTCCGGCAAAAGGTCAGTTTGCCTACCAGACATCTAACCCGAAAATCTTCGCCGGTGGCGATATGGTTCGCGGCAGTGATTTGGTAGTTACTGCAATTGACGAAGGCCGTAAAGCAGCCGACGGCATTCTGGATTATATCGGCGCCTGATCGCTCGATATCTGACACATAAAAAATGGAGCCCTGCGGCTCCATTTTTTTTACCTGTCTGATCGGCGCAGTGATGCCGGCTCTTCAGGACGAACAGCTGTAATGAGAAATGCCACCAGCGTCAAAATACTCAGCTGGCCGCAAACAGTAGTACGTTGTTTCAACGTCAGCGGACTGTTCATCATAAGGGTTAGTTAACACGTTCTGGAGTGCCTTCAACAGGGTAAAGTTGCCTTTTTCAGCCTCGGTATAGGCGGGCACAACCAACCATTCGCGCCACGTGTATTTGGGATTCACTTGCTTCATTCGCCTGGCAATTTCTTTATTATCCACACGCTTATCCAGGTGTTCATGCCAGGCAGTTAGCCAGTCGTTCCATTGTTGCTGTAACGCCTCATCCGCCGGCTGATAAAAGCACCGGGTAATAGCCGTCACCTTATCAGGCAGGCAACACAGCTCGCGAAACAGCATGGTATAGTCTACCGAAGTGCGCACCATCAGCTGCAATAACGACATCACCAGCTCTGCATTGTAGGACTGAAGTCCCAACTTTGACGCCCACATGACGCCCAGCTTGTGCTCCATCATGGCAGCGAATCCGCCGCGGATAGCGTCCAGTTCATTTAGTCTGTCCGGTTCATCCTGAAGTAATGGTGCCAGGGCCCCACAGAACATCGAAAAGTTCTTTTCGGCTGCCGCAGTTTGATTAAAAAAGGAAAAATGTCGGCCGCCGCCCGTCCAGGGCTGATAGAGAGGGTCAAACAACTCACAAAACCCGAAAGGACCATAATCCAGGGTATAACCACCAGCGGCGCAATTATCACTGTTAAAGTTGCCCTGGCAATACCCTACGCGAATCCAGTTTGCAACCAGTGAGGTCAGCCGTTCCTGAAAGATTTCAGCAAGTTGAATCACCTGCTCAGGCAATGACAGACTGGTGTCAATTTCCAGTGCATACTCCCGTTCAATCAGATGGGCAACCAAAGCCTGTAATTCTGCTAAGGCATCGGGATGCTGTTGGCTTCGAGCCCGACGGGCAAAAAGCTCCAGTTGGCCAACCCGAATAAAGGACGGCGCCACCCGAGTGGTAATGGCAACCGGATTAGCCACCATGACCTCGGGTTCAAAGGACGATGACCCTTGATAATACCAGGGTCGGTTGACGGTTTCTGATCGTGACATCATCAGACACAACGAACGTGAGCTTGGCACGCCAAGGGCATGCATATGCTCCTGAGCCAGGAACTCTCTGACACTGGAACGCAACACCGCACGTCCATCAGCCCCCCGACAATAGGGCGTTCGCCCGGCCCCCTTGAGCTGCATTTCCCACCGTTTGCCATTAAACAGCCCTTCAAAAACAGAAAGAGCCCGCCCATCACCATAGCCATTACCGGTGCCAAATGGGCATTGCTGGGTATATTCCGTACCGTAAATCGACAGCGCATAGCCGGTTGCCCAGCCTGTTTTCCGCATGGGTGGTGGGACATTGGTCATATCCCCTGAAAATAATCGGACAAACGCTTCTGTCCCGGCCAAATTGTCATCCAGGCCTAACTCCCGGAACAACGTCTGGCTGTGAGCAACATAGCCAGGCGCTTTCAATGCCATGGGTAATACCGGCACATAGTGGCCGGAATACACCTGTCTTGGCTGATGATCATAACCGTCGGAGGTTGCCTGGGGGTCTGGATTGAGCGACGTCAAAAAGGAATAATCGGCGCAGTCCGCCAGTTCACTCAAAGATGTAATCGGGGCGGTTCGGGAAGCTTGGTCCGGCATTAAGTCATACCTCTTAGTCACCAGCGGCAGCAATGTCTGCCGCTGGTTTGGCGCACGCGCTTAATGCAGCGTACGGAAATGAATTGCACTGGGGTATTGTGCATTATGGTAGATAGTATGGAAAGCCTTCACAAAGTCACTTTGTTCAGCCTCAAAGATATTCTCCACATAGTTTTGCGGATTGATGTCAATGAACGGGAACATGCTGCTTTGGATTTGAATCTGCAACTTGTGCCCGCGCTTGAACGTATGCAACACATCGTAAAGGTCGAATCTCACTTTGGTTGGCGTGTCGGGTTTAAAAGGCACCGGTTTGGACATACTTTCTCTGAAACGGCCACGGATAACGCCCCAGCGAACCAGTTCGTGACGATTGCCTTTTTCTGCATCCACCTTATCTGTATTTTCGTCTTTTCCGGGCAACACATCAACCAGCTTAACCACTATATCGGCTGCAGTTTGGGTGGTGGAGAACCACAGGTCCAAATCAATCGCGCCAGCCAGGGTTAAATCGTTTTCCAGCGCATCGGTTTCAAACACCAGTACATCAGGACGTCTGGCGGCATAGCGCTGATCTTCCACCATATAAGGCCGATCCCAGCCACGGCTGACCTGAGCCGAATGCGGGACAGGTTTATTCGGATCACTGATATAGTCACTTTTCCCGCTGTCTGACTGAGCGTCAACAAGTGCTTCATCAGCAGCCAGGTAAAGCGTGCTTTGAGTGGCTTGTGCAGGCGGCCACACATCGAATTTACGCCAGCGGTTACTGCCGGTTTCAAACATCGTCGCAGTGGCAATCTCCACCGCTTGTGTCTCTTTCAGATGTTGTTTAAAGAACGGCAGTAACACCTCCTTTTGAAACCACGCACTGGTATCAAACCCGAAATCGGCCTCGCCGAGGGATTTACCGCCTTTGGTACTGTTCCACTGTCCGTGGAACCAGGGGCCCATTACCATCTTCACATGGGATTTCTGATTCTGATCTGACATGGTCTGGTAGGTCGCCAACGGTCCATAGAGATCCTCAGTATCATACCAACCTCCAACTACCAGAGTAGCGGGTTTGGTTTTATTGAGGTGCTGCAGCACATTTCTGGCCTGCCAGTACGCATCATAATTTGGGTGTTCTGTAAGCTCGTTCCAGAACGGGCGCTCGCCGTGAAAGTAGTTTTTGTTGACGTTTGATAACGGGCCCAGTTCTCTGAAGAATTGATAGCCATCCGGGGTAATGGGATCCATGCCTTTTTCACGGTGCGCCTGAGGCCCGTCTAATGGCTTATCGAAAGAATCAAAAAAGATAAACGCCATGGGGGTTACAAACGCGCCATTACGATGAAAATCGTCAAAAAACCAATCTGCAATAGGCGCCTGTGGTGAAATGGCTTTTAACGCAGGATGACTGTTTATAGCCCCCACATAGGTATAATACCCCGGGTAAGAGGTGCCCCACATGCCAACACGACCATTGTTATGCGGCAGGTTTTCTACCAGCCATTCAATCGTGTCATAGGTATCGGTCGCATCGTCAGTGGCTTTTTTACCGCGCTTGTAAGCATCCTGGGGGCGCATATTCACAAATTCACCTTCCGACATCGACTTACCCCGGACATCCTGAAAGACGAAAATAAACCCTTCCTGCTCAAAAGCCGCTGATGGCCCTAAACGTGTTTTATATTTGCTTGCGCCATAAGGCGCCACCCGGTAAGGCGTACGCTGCATCAGTATGGGGTGCGCTTGTGTGTCATCGTTAGGTATGTAAACGGAGGTAAACAGTTTTACCCCATCGCGCATTGGTATCTGATATTCATATTTCGAGTAATTGGCCCGGATATACTCAGCCCGCTGCTCTGCCTGTTCGTCAGCAGCAAAGCTCATAGGACTGATGATTAGCAGCAGAAGTATCAGCCGCGTTACTGTCATTCGCATAAGTTTTGTTCTCTTTGTTATTCAAAAGCGTACTGCGCAGTGTAGTCGTATTTTCAGTGCTTGCGCACGGGCCCTGATTTAAGTGGCAGAAAAAACAGGAGGAATGGAGGACTGCGTGGGCGCTGAGCAAATACAGCGCCGGCAGGATAACCTTACCATCAGGAATTATACTTATTGCTACTTTGCAATACTTTAATCAGGGCCAATACAATTGCTTAGCGTACAGAGCTCTCCTATAGTAACAGTATGAAAAAGAGTAAACGTCAAACTATGAAATTCACGCCGCGCAAATTAATACTGGTCACCAGCCTGATGGTCATGGCTTCATCCCTTATGGCAACCGACTCCATGGCCACTACGCCGCCAGAGTCCCAACCTGAGATCAGTAGTTGTCCGGCGGCGTTTTTTGCCGTCAAAGTTCATGAGGATGCCAAACAGTGTCAGCCTTTTGACACCGACATGCCAGCATCCATGGTTTATTTTATTGCCGATACACCCGACGCCATCGTGGCATATTACCTGGCCCTGATGCCCGACTTGTCGTTGAAAGGCGAACATAACCAACGCGTATTGTTGGTCAATGACGCGCAAAATGTCCGTGTAGTGGTTTCACCAGATGGTGAAGGCGCCCAGGTGGATATACTGGTACTCGGTAAAGAGACCCCCGCTCCCATTGCCAGTCTGAGCAACGATTAACTTTTCATTAGCCAGCCGGTTACTTTTCGAATAACTGGCACCGCCTTTGCAATTTCTCTTACAAGTTTGTCCTGTCGCCCGGGTATGTCAGATTATTGACGCTCGTGCGCTCTTATTTGTTGAGGAAGCGTATGGAACTTGCCATTATTTTGTTTATGTTACTGATAGTTGTCACTGTTGGTGCACTTAAACTTTCTGATCACGGTATGAGTTTTCCCTTTCGTAAAAAACACCAGCTGTTTACTCAGGTAGAACACACCTTTATCAATTTACTGGAACAGGCCGTTGGCCGCGAATTCAGAATTGTTTCCCGTGTCCGCCTTAACGACCTGCTGGCCGTTCGAGACAGCACCAATAAGCGTCAGGCACGTCAGGCATTGCTGCGTGCGGGCAGCAAGCAGCTCGACTTCGTATTATGTCGCCGGGACGACATGACGCCGGTACTGGCCATTGATTTGGTCCATAAACAGGGCAAGGAAGGCTACAAAACCCAGCGCGACTGGTTTGTTTCGGGCGCCCTCGATGCAGCCGGAATCCCTCACGCCAGGTTCAAGGTTAAATCCGGTTATTCGGTAGAAGAAGTCAAAGAATGTGTGGAAACCAAGCTCATTCCACTGCGTAAGCAGCAGGCCAAACTGGCCGCCAGTAAAATGAATCCGCCGCAGACAACACGCCCTACCCGGCCGGTACGGTCCAGTCGTCAGCCTGGCGGCGAACAGGTAGCCGCCTAACGATACAAATAAAGAAGGGGCCGGTTGAGGCCCCTTTTGCATGGTCATTACGCCGCGTATTTACAGGCTTGATGTTGAATAGACCACTGTAAGATGGGGCGGTATCACGGCATTGGCCGGAACAAATGCAACCGTATCTTTATGGCTGGATACATAACTAATCAACTCATCCACCGTCGCTACCTCTCTGGGGGGACGGGAACGCCCGCTAAATCGCATTTGTGACCAGTAAGACTGAATCCGGGACTCGGTGAGGCCAATAATTTTAGTATTAAAGACAGCCCGGGCAAGGGTTTGGGGCGGCAGTGATACTGGCTCAAGCACCACATCACTGGCATTTCCCATAAACAAATTACGGATGTCGATTTTATTTAATTTCACCGCAGTATTGCCGACATTGGCCACCACCACTATATCGTGCTCCTGCGCCTGACAATGCAGCGCGCTAAAACCTAACAATGATGTCATCAACAGATGTCTTAAAAAGTTTGTCCGTCTCATCAGAATACAAACTCCATACCCAGTTGATACAGATTGACGCTCTCATCGAAATCGGTTCTGTCATCCACGGCTTCAAACGTAGAAATTCCCAGAGCCCCCCGGTAATGAGTCACCTCGGCCTTAAACGCCACGCTAACGCCAACATCCCAGCGTACCCCAAGGGTCACGCTCTCAAGGTCTGCCGCCTGGGTTCTGGCAAAGACGGTTTGATAACCGTAATACAACTGATCGAGATCCGGCGACAACCCCAGCGGAATGTCGCTGGCCGGCGCCTGTGGATTGGTAGCCATATCGGCGTAGGTCAGGTGCACGGTAAAGGGGTGGAAAACCAGTCCGCCCTGTATATAGTAACTTTCGATATTCGGCGCCAGAACAGTATCTGACTGAATTTCCATCCATTCCCAGGCCAGATTGTAATCCAGTTCATCTAACGACAGACCCACCTGATAAATATCAAACGTCCCTTCCATGGTCAGGGAGTTGGCACTTTCAACAAAACCAAAGCTACGCAGTTGATCGGCGAATGCTGAGATCTCGGCCAGATTGACCCTGAAATCGGCGGTGGTGTAGGACGCTCTGAAACGCAGATTGGCGTTGTACACACCATTAAAGACAACACCTGTCAGGCCATCTATATCGGTAGCATAGCGACGATCCTGAAACTGGGTATCGCCCTGAAAAGAGCCGTAATACCCTTCAACCGAACCACTGATATTGCCTAACGCGAAATTATGGATAACGCTGGCACCGTCGTACTGATTAAATAAAAATGCACTGTAAAGTTGCTGTGGTGGTGAAATCCACGGGTAAGCAAAGCCCACATCGATAACATCACTGTAGTAATAAAACGGCGTTCTCATTCGTCCGCCTTTAATCAGCCAGTTATTATGTGGCACATAGCTGGCGTAAAACCATTCAACGCCGGAGTCCCGCTCGCTATTGGTATGCGCCAGCACCTGTGAAGTAATCATCAGGTTGTCGAGCAAATGATAATCTGCCTGCAGGGCAAGCAAGGTTTGTTCATTGAAGGAGACTTCATTTTCGTACCCTTCAAAGGATACGCTGGGGTCATCGATAAAGCCGGCAACAATTCGGCCGAAACCGGATATTTCCAGCTTCTCGCTGCTCGCCAAAGCGGTTGACGATGCCAGCAGGCCAGCGCAGAGGGTGGCGCCGGACACCCTTTTTCTAAACGTTGAGCTCATAAGGTTAAAAAACTACCCAATTGAAAAAGTAATGAGGGATTAATCCCTGATAATAAAGCCGAATGACCGTCCTTTTACGAATCCCTGTGTACCCACTAACACATTCATATTACACTTCATCCTTAAGCATATATTGTAGTGCACCCGTGATCTTTGCGCACTCATTTCCAAGTTAAATAAGCAATTTAAAGGCAGATTATGAAAATTGGTATCCTTGGCGCCATGGACCAGGAAGTCGCCCTGTTAAAAGCATCGCTGGACGAACTGAACACCCGGGAAGTTGCCCACCTGACTTTCTACACCGGAAAACTCCACGGCATCGACGTGGTGCTGGTCCAATGTGGTATCGGTAAAGTGGCGGCAGCAGTTGCTACCACGTTACTCATTCAGGCTTTCGAGCCCGATTTTGTGGTAAATACCGGGTCGGCCGGCGGTTTCGATACCAGCCTGGATATTGGTGACATTGTCATTGGCAATGGCGTGCAGCACCATGATGTGAACATTACACACTTTGGCTATGAGCCGGGACAGTGCGTGGGAATGCCTACGGTCTTTGACTGTGATGAGCAACTGGTGACGGCTGCTGAAGCCGCCGCGGCCAATACGTTACACGTAAAGACTATTCGCGGTCTGATTTGTACCGGTGACGCCTTCATAGGTACCGACGAGGCGGCCGCGCAACTGCGTGAAGCGTTTCCAGCCATCAGTGCATCAGAAATGGAAGGCGCTGCTATCGCTCAAACCAGTCACATGCTGGGTAAACCGTTTTTGGTTATCCGCTCACTTTCCGATATCGCCGGTAAAACCTCTACCGTTTCATTCAACGCTTATCTGGAAACCGCAGCGAAAAATTCGGCTGAACTGGTAATAGGCATGATAAAGGTTATCGCTAACCGGGCAACCGAAGCCTAAGCCGTCGCGATGATTGAGTTGCCGGCGGATACGACCCTGTCCCTGATCATTACGCTTTGCGTTATTCTGCTTGATCGGGTGTGGCGTATTCCGCCTCAGGCCCACCCCCTGACGCTTTACCGAATGCTGGTTACCAACCTGGCTATCAAGGTTTGCCCGGCGTCTTCGGCTCCGCTTACACAGCATTACATCAGCGGCACACTTGGCATTGTGGTGTTAACCGTACCGTTTTTGATAGTACTGGCGTTTGTTCTGAGTCTTGCTGAATACACCTGGTTTTTCGATGCCCTGATACTGTTTTGCTGCATTAACTTCTATTCGATTCGTCGTCAATACAAGCTGATTACGCTGGCGTTAAGTGGCAATAAAAAGCTGCTGGCCAGGGAGCGTCTGACCCTTTTGGTTGCCCGCCAAACAAACTCGTTATCTGATATAGGTATCGCTAAAGCCGCTATAGAAGCCTATCTGCTGCGCTTTATGCAACAGTTTGTCGGAGTGATATTCTGGTTCCTGGTGGCCGGCCCGCTGGCCGCCCTGAGTTATCGCTTGCTGCTCGAGTTTCGCTGGCAGTGGCACAGAAAAAAGCGGCAGTTCACGGCATTCGGTCTGCCGGCCTATTGGCTGAGTCAAAGCCTGATTTTAATTCCTTACTGCCTCGGACTGTTACTGATTCTCCTGAGCACTTCGCCGATAGGTGCCATTAAAGGGCTACGGCACACGTCCCAACGGGGTATATCCTCCCTGCTGCTTAGCACATTTGGCGCAGGCATGGGCATTCAGCTGGGCGGCCCGGCTTTTTATGACGGCACCAAATTACGCAACCCACGAGTGGGCGGTTCCCGTCAGGTACGCTTTTCTGATCTGACCCATGTACTGCGCGCCATCAATCGCCAGACCTGGCTGGTCATGGTCCTCCTCACTTTGTTATTACTCCTTTGCTGGCAACTGAAATTATGAAGAATGCTTACTCCTGGCTATTGCTGCTTGGGCTTGTGGTGGCTGTGCGGGTCGAATCGGCCGAACGTATCGTTACCCTTTCACCTCATCTAACAGAATGGATATACAGTCTGCAGGCGCAAGACCGCCTGGTGGGCGTCAGTGCCTTTAGTGATTACCCTGAAGCCGCCGCCGAGCTGCCGGTAATAGCCGACTACCAGGGCGTGGATTTTACCGCCTTGATGGCCCTGGAACCGGATCTGGTGCTCGCCTGGGGCGGCGGCAACAAACCCCAGGACATTGCCCGCCTGAAAAGTCTCGGCCTCAGGGTTTACATTTCCCAGCCACAGACCCTGGATGATATTGCAACGGAAATGCTCGACGTCGCCAGATTAACCGGCCAGGTTGAATCAGGCCGCAGCCTGATTAACCGGTATCGCCAGGAACTGAATCAAATACAAACGCAGTATCAAAACCTTAAGACGGTGAAAGTATTTTATTACCTGTGGGCTCAACCACTGATGACCATTGGTGAGGGCGCATGGGCCAACAAAATTCTCACCACCTGTGGCGCTGAATCGGTGTTCATTGACTCCCCCATCGACTATCCCGAAGTGTCGGTGAAACAAGTTCTGTTGCGCCAGCCAGCATTGCTGATTGCCGCAAGTGATCAATCGGTTCAAACTCTGGAAAATTTTTGGACCCCTCACCGGTCTGTTATTGCAGCACCTCTTGTCACCGCCGATGCTAATGCCCTGCATCGCTTTACGCTTCGGATCACCGCGGCAATAGACACGTTGTGCCAACGAATTGATCATTACCGAAAATAGGAAAATCCATGCGCCTGCTTACTTTTTCTCTCACCCTTCTCAGTTTACTGCTGTCCGGGGCGGCTTTCAGTCATGACGGGATCCCTGACATTTCACCGGCGAGTTTGCATCACCAGGGGTTCAACGGCTTACTCTTAGATGTTCGAAGTGCTGAAGAATACAGCGCTGGTCACGTTCCCGGTGCACTCAATATCCCCCACTCAGAGATTAATTCACACCTTGCCAGCCTCGGTTCCACTCAACAACCGATACTGGTTTACTGTCGTTCCGGGCGGCGCGCAGGCATTGCCCTGAGTCAACTCTCCGAGCTCGGTTTTTCGCAGTTATATCATCTCGATGGTGACATGCAGGCCTGGCAGTCTGACGCATTACCAGTGGCGAAGTAAACCGGGTATATCACATCCTGGCATGGACATATCGCGGCTTTGGCGGCATCATATCGCTCTTGTTGCTACACGCGAAATGTTATGACTATCGATATATCAACGCCGGCTATGTTGTTCCCGGCGATCTCTCTTTTGTTACTGGCTTACACCAATCGTTTTCTGACCCTTGCTTCGTTGATCCGTCACTTTGATAAGGGCGAAGACAGCGAGAGTACCCAGGCGCAGATAAAAAACCTGCGTAAACGCATCCATTATATCAAACGCATGCAGGAAACCGGCGTTTTCAGTTTTTTCCTGTGCGTACTATCGATGCTGGCTATTTATCTGTCTTACCAGTTAGCGGGCAACTGGCTGTTTGCTGCCAGCCTCGTCTTTTTGCTCTACAGCCTATGGCAGTCAGTACTGGAAATTCGCATATCACTGGATGCCCTTGACGTGCACCTACAGGGAATGGATCTTGGCAAATCTAAAAAATAGCGCTGAAATCTCTTATTCAGCACTGACCCCAACGCATTTTCCAGCCGTTCTGGAACTGGGTAACCGCGTACAGGGCGAGGGTTATCTGAACCTGGAGAACCTGACCGAGTATTACCAACGCGGCCTGAAAAATGGTATCAATGCCGGCATAGTCGCCTTTTACCGCGAACAGTTGGTTGGCTTCAGACTCACTTTTGCCCAGGGACAGTGGGATATCGACCAGTGGGCAACACCCCAGGACTGGGGCGTTGCGCCTGCAAGCGTTTGCTATTTTAAATGCAATACGGTGGATCCGGCCATGCAGGGATATGGTATCGGTTCGACCTTACTGAGCAAGGCGATTGACGCTGCACGACAACAAGGCAGCCGCGCCGGTCTGGCCCATATCTGGCTGGCCAGCCCCGGTAACAGCGCATTTAAATATTTCAGTAAAAACGGCGGCCGGTTGATAAAAGAACATCCTAACAAGTGGCAATATGCCGCCATTTATGAAGGCTACGATTGTCCGGTATGTGATGATTTGTGTGCTTGTGTGGCGGCAGAAATGTTGCTGACTTTTACCGACCAGTAAACATCAAAGTGCGCTGCAGGACGCAGCGCACCGAACTGTTATGCCAGGGTGATCCGGGCAAATTTACGCTTACCTACCTGATACACATTTTCACCTTTTTCGGTCAGAACCAGGCGGGTATCGGTGACTTTTTCACCATCAATCTTCACCGCGCCCTGCTTGATCATGCGCATGGCATCCGAAGTGGAGCCCACCAGACCGGCTTCCTTCAGGAGGTAACCTATCGCGACTTCACCGTCGGTTAAAGCAATGCTGACTTCCGGCATATCATCAGGAATGGCATTTTTCTGAAAACGCTGGATAAAATCCTGATGAGCAGCTTCGGCAGCTTCCGCAGAATGGAAGCGGGCGATAATTTCTTTCGCCAGGGTGATTTTAATGTCACGGGGATTCGCCCCATCAGCCATTTGTTGCTTAAGCTCAGCAATCTCTTCCAGCGGCTTAAAGCTCAGCAGATCGTAATAGCGCCACATCAACTCGTCAGAAATCGACATGATCTTGCCAAACATCTCGTTTGGCGCATCAGTAATGCCGATGTAGTTGTTTAACGACTTAGACATTTTCTGCACGCCATCGAGGCCTTCCAGCAATGGCATCATCAGCACAACCTGTTGTGACTGACCCTGTTCCTTTTGTAATTCGCGTCCCATCAGCAGGTTAAAGCGCTGATCGGTACCACCAAGCTCAACATCTGCTTGCAGCGCAACAGAATCCCAGCCCTGCACCAGCGGGTATAAGAACTCGTGAATAGCGATGGGCTGCTCATTGGCGTAACGCTTTTTAAAATCATCACGTTCCAGCATTCTCGCTACAGTCTGACTGGCGGCCAGTTTGATCATGCCTGCCGCGCCCAGCTGATCCATCCATTCAGAATTGAAACGGATTTGAGTTTTTTCAGGATCGAGGATCTTAAACACCTGCTCCTGATATGTTTTAGCGTTAGTAAGCACTTGCTCTTTAGTAAGTGGCTTACGGGTAACATTTTTCCCGGTGGGATCACCAATCAAGCCGGTAAAGTCACCAATCAGGAACACGACGTTGTGCCCTAATTGCTGGAAAGCACGCAATTTATTGATCAGCACCGTATGCCCAAGGTGTAAATCCGGCGCGGTAGGATCGAATCCGGCTTTGATTGTCAGCGGTTTGCCTGACTTTAATTTTTCGATCAGGGCGTCTTCGGGCAATATTTCATCAGTACCCCGTTTAATTTCGGCCAGGGCTGCTTGCCAGTCACTCATTTTTCTGCTTCCATCTAACTTCATTCTGGGCGGGCATTTTACGCGCGCCGACCGTCTATTAAAACCCTTTATGCACTTTCTGCGGCCCGGAACGTAATTATTTCACTTTTTCCGCCCCCAATCCCTTCAATTTTGCCAGATCCCTCTAGCATCTCAGTGCTGAAACCGCTATTCTCAGGCTGTTATGAGAAAGATATATACACCTCAATTACTCACTGATTTATTTAAGCAAATGCCGCGGCCGCACCGTATTGGTCTGGTAGCCGCCAGCGCTTTGGTTGGATTACTCATTTTGCTGCCATCTGAAAAGGTGGAAGCGTCGCGCCATACTGAATCTCTGATCCTGGAAACCGGCAAGCGTTATCCGCTGTCGATGTCTCTAACCGAGTCAGATATTCTTATTGAGCAGGAAGACGAACCACAATGGCAAACCTATACGGTTAAGAGTGGTGATACGCTGGCCAAAATTTTCAAGCGCGCCGGTTTAAGCCCGAAAGACACCTATGCAGTAAGTCATGCTGGTGAGCAGGCGAAAACCCTGGTAACCCTGTTACCGGGCGATAAGCTCGATCTTAACGTGATTGATAATCAGTTTGCCGGTTTACGCTATGCGCTGTCGCCAACCGATACCCTGTTCATTGAACCCCAGAGTGAAACCGATGACCTGGTGTCGCGCATCGACAGCAAACCGGTGGAAGTACGTCACAATTTTGCCCAGGGCGAAATTACCTCGAGCTTTTGGAATGCCGGGGTAGCTGCCGGCCTTACCGATAATCAGATTATGCACCTGGCCGGCATTTTTGGCTGGGATATCGACTTCGCCATGGAAATTCGCGCCGGCGATACCTTTAATGTGGTGTATGAAGAACGCTATATCGATGGAGAATTTGTTGGCTACGGTGACATAGTCGCCGCCGAATTTGTTAATCAGGGTGAACAGTTTGCCGCCATTCAGCACGAAGATGGCAACTACTATACGCCGGAAGGCCGCAGCATGCGTAAGAGCTTCCTGCGCGCGCCCATTAACTTTAAATATGTCAGCTCGAATTTCAGCAAGGCTCGTTTTCACCCGGTTCAAAAGCGCTGGAAAGCCCATCGTGGTACCGATTATGTCGCCGCGGTAGGTACCCCGGTAATGGCGGCCGGTGACGGTAAAGTCATCGAAGCAAGCTATAACAAATACAATGGCAATTACGTTTTCATTCAGCACGGCGAAAAGTACACTACCAAATATTTACACTTCAAAAAGAAAGCGGTGAAGAAAGGTGATTTCGTCAAACAAGGTCAGACCATAGGTTACCTCGGCAGCACCGGACTGGCTTCAGGGCCACACGTGCATTACGAGTTTTTGGTTGATGGTGTCCATCGCAACCCGCGTACCGTCGATTTACCCAAGGCACTGCCAATCGACCCCAAACAGCGCGCTGCCTTTATGCAGATCGCAGAGCAACGCCTCGCTCAACTCGGTACCTCCCGTCGCATAATGTTGGCCATGCAATAAACCCATGGCCTACTATATTGGCGTTATGTCGGGTACCAGTATGGATGGTGTGGACGCCATTCTGACAGACATTACCGACACTGCAATAGCGCCAATCGCCGCCGTATCTGTTCCTTATCCTGCCGGTCTGCTGGAACAACTCCATCAGCTCTGTGCTATCAGTCCCAATGAAATCAATCATCTGGGCCAGGCCGATCGGGCCGTTGGCCGCGTGTTTGCAGAGGCGGTCAACAAGTTACTGGCTGAGCACCATTTATCCCCGGCAGATATTCAGGCAATAGGGTCTCACGGACAGACTGTTCGCCACTACCCTGAAGGCCCTCCCGGCAGCCAGAATGAAGATGGTTTTACCCTGCAAATTGGCGATCCCAATACCATCGCGACCCTTACTGGCATCGACGTAGTCGCCGACTTCCGCCGCAAGGACATCGCCTACGGCGGTCAGGGAGCCCCGCTGGTTCCAGCCTTTCACGCGGCCCGATTTGCTGAACCCGGAAAAAATCGCGCCATCGTCAATATCGGCGGCTTTGCTAATATCACTGTGCTTGAAGGCATTGATGCCAGTGCAATTCGTGGCTTTGATACCGGTCCCGGCAATGCCCTGATGGACGTCTGGTGCTTACAACACCTCAACCAACCATTCGACCGGGATGGTCAGTGGGCTGCCAGTGGCAACGTCCACGAAGCGCTTCTGAGCAGCCTTCTGGCCGACCCCTACTTTGTCAGCACCGGGCCGAAAAGCACCGGCCGCGAATACTTTAATCTGGTCTGGCTGCGCCATCATTTGCACAGTCTGGATACCCCTATTGCCGCCGAGGATGTTCAGGCTACCTTGCTTGCGCTAACCGCGTCCACCATCGCCGATAAGGTTAACGCTCTGGCGCAGATCAGCGAATGTTATGTGTGTGGCGGAGGGGCGTTTAACAGCCAGTTAATGGCGCAGTTGGAAGCGTTACTGCCACACTGCAAAGTCATGGCCACGGATAGTCTGGCCCTCAACCCGCAATGGGTTGAGGGAGTAGCCTTTGCCTGGCTGGCCTGGGCCTATTTCCATCGGGTCCCCGGCAATGTACCTAACGTAACAGGAGCTTCCCGCGCCGTGGTGCTGGGTAGCCTGACCCTGGCTGATTAATCGGGCTGATTTGCAAAGGAAAACTGATAATGCGTAAACTCGATGACACCGACATAGCCATACTGGCCTGTGTATTTAAAGACCCGTGCATAACCAATAAAGCCATTGCCAGCCATGTTGATCTGGCACCATCCTCATGCCTGGAGCGGATCAAGCGCTTACAAAATGAAGGCATTATATTAGGCGCCCGCAGTCAGTTAAATTTCGCTTTACTGGGCGGTCATATTCAGGCCATGGTGGCGGTTAGACTGGCCTCGCACAGCCGTGATACGGTGGCGCAGTTTCAGCAGCAGCTGGTTGATCAGAAAGAGGTCCTCAGCGTGTTTCACATGGGCGGAGAAAATGACTTCTTACTGCATGTCTGTGTGCCCGACGCGTTGCACCTGCGCGACTTTATTTTTAATCAGGTTACAGGCCGTGATGAGGTAGTGCATGTGGAAACCACCCTTATTTACGATCACGTGACCAGTAACTCCCTCCCATACTTCGAATAAACTAAAAACCTTCTTGTTGCGTAGTAATTGCATTCGCGCACAAGCGCTGGTTTTTACTATTAAGCAAGGAGACTTAATGACAGCACCGCATTTATTTTCCCCGATCACGTTTGCTGGCCAGACACTGAAAAATCGTATGGTACTCGCCCCACTCACCCGGGGCCGAGCCGGCCCGGACAGAGTACCCAATAAAATTATGGGCGACTACTATGTACAACGGGCCTCTGGTGGCCTGCTCATCAGTGAAGCAACCAGTATATCGCCAGAGGGAAATGGTTGGGTGGATGCACCGGGTATTTATACCCGTGAGATGACGGCGGGCTGGAAAAGCATCACCGAAAGAGTGCATGCCGCTGGCGGCCGGATGATCTTACAGTTGTGGCACACCGGCCGGGCGTCACACAGCGACTTTCACGAGGGAGAATTACCTTTTTCCGCTTCTGCAATCGCCATTAACGATGGCGACGGCATCTACACACCAGCGGGTAAAAAAGCATTTGAAGTACCTCGGGCCATGACCGTTGCCGACATCAAACGTACCGTAGAAGATTACCGTCAGGCGGCCGTTAATGCTAAAGAGGCTGGTTTCGATGGGGTCGAAGTGCATGCCGCTAACGGCTATCTTATTAATCAGTTTCTCGACAGTCGCAGTAATCAGCGTGATGATGACTATGGCGGCAGCCTTGAAAATCGTTACCGTTTTCTGGCCGAGGTTATGCAGGGGGTACTGGAGGTCTGGCCGGCCGAAAATGTTGGCGTACGGCTATCCCCCAATGGCGTGTTTAACGACATGGGCGCCGATGACTACAAAGAAACCTATCTGTTTGTTGCCGATAAACTGAATCAACTAGGCATTGGCTATTTGCACGTAATGGATGGTCTCGCGTTTGGCTTCCACGAACGCGGTGAGGCCATGACCCTGCAGGAATTCCGTCATGTTTATAAAGGACTACTGATGGGTAACTGTGGATACGACAAAGCAGCCGCCGAGCAGCATATCAGTAGTGGTGAAGCCGATATGATTGCCTTTGGCAGACCCTGGATCACCAATCCCGATCTGCCCGTCCGTTTTGCCAAAGGCTATCCGCTGGCCCCGTTTGACGACCCGAGTCATTGGTACGGCGGCGGCAGCGAGGGCTACAGCGATTACCCCAACTATGAAGACACATCTGGGATCGGGCAGGCTGAAAAGCTGGTATAACTTATCCAACGGGGTATCTGGCGATACCCCGCTTTTTTTATTACAGCGGCTATTTCAGCATATCTGCCAGAGCGGGCTGTGCGCCATGGTACTGAGCATGCACTTCTGCCGCTACACGCTGGTACAGTTCATCCAGTCTCGCCGGCGACATAAACCCCTCACTGAAACCCGGGTGAATGGGATCAATGGCCTGTTTTAATGCCAGCGTAAAATGCGCAATCAGCGATTTCACGCAGTCACACCCCATCGCAATTCGCATAGTGGTGAGCGCAATACCGGCTTTTCGCTGCTCTTCCCGACTCATTTCTGAATGCGAGGTTAGCGCCGGACATAAAATTAACGTATTGGTCTGACCGATACTAATCTGATGACCAAAAGCCGGCTCCAGAGAGTCAAAAAAGCGGGCAAACTGCACGCGATCCAATTCCGCCAGGTCGAGCTCCGCGGTAAACAAGGCACAGGGCCAGCCGTGACTATGCAACTGTTCGCGCAGGCCGGCATTTTCGTGATGACTCAAGGCATGACTGTTTACCTTAATCTGCGGGTGGGAGTCGAGATAATGGGTGAATACCTGGGTATTAATTACCTTGGTGAGCATTCGCTGAGTCAGGGTTTTCATACCGGTGAGTACATCAAAGGCTTTTTCTGAATCAAGGAATGCCCCTTTAATGTAATACACATCCCAAAACAGGGTTTGTGACCAGTCGACGCCCTCACAGCTGGTCCCTTTGGGTTGGAACATTCGGTGATTTTCGCCAATCACCACGCCTGCTGTAGTGGTGCCGGTACCGCAGATATCCTTGGTATAGCTGTGTACCACATAGTCCGGACGGCAGTTTTTGTCTGCATGCTGCAGGGGTTTATGCAGCACCGGTGTGGCCAGGGTAGAATCGAGCATCACCAGTAATTGTTGCGCGTGTGCCAGCTGACAAATACCGGGCACATCCAGTACCAGACCGTGCGGGTTACAGGGCGATTCGATATACACGTGCAACCGTCCGCCTGCAGCCAGTTTATCAGCGTAGCGCTGCTGCACGTCAGCAAGATGCTCGGCAAAGTCATCCGCCGAATAGCCGTCAAACCAGGCCAGCGTAACGTTCAGGCGGTTTTCGCGGGCAAAGAAATCATGCAGCAACTGATAAACACCGCCATACACATTGCGCGAAACAATCAGAATATCACCGTGACTTAACACGTTAGATAACAGTGCGTCGATAGCTGCCATGCCCGAATTGAAATTCCAGGCCAGATAAGACCCGGCCTGGTCTCCGGCTTCCAAATCGACAATCGCATTAGCCAGTGAAATATTGGTTGGGTTCATCAGGCGGCTGTATATTTGATGGGTAGATTCTTTGCCTTCAAAAGCATCTTCTATCCACTCTGTACAGGCGTATACGTAAGTGGCCGTTTTCACCACTGCCGGTGTCGCCGAGAACAGCGCTGGGACATTGTCGAAGATCGGATAATGTTGAGGCGCCGATTTATTCAGGCTCTGCCAGGTCTGACGGAACGGGTTTTGTAACGTATCCAATACCTTGGCAATTTGAAATGACAAAAACTTCTTAGCATTGAAATAACTCAGCTTATCGGTTTGATCTAACCTTTCCAGGGTATCTCGTGTAACCTGCCAGAGTTGCTGGACGCCATGTTGAGCCCCATAAAGGTGGTAGGCGGTATCGGCCAGCGCCTGCCCATAGGCAGTATCCGCCTGAATGCCAAAGTGTTCCAGTTGCTCCTGGACAAGCTGCTCTACTGACGCGGCATCGCTGGTATGACGGCGGGGCGACAGTGGACGACAGGCATCCACAGATAACGAGTGGTTTGATTTCATATGAGTTCCTTTTTGCTTTAAGCTGAATATAATTCGGATTTGAAACAAAATTAAGGAATTTAATTCACATAAAAATCACAAACAGGAAACTTTTCTTTACTTATGTCTACATCTACCCCACCAGCCACCTGGCAATTCAGTATCTTAAGCAGGGATTACCAGGTTTACTCTGAGCTCCTTGCGCCCCTGCTGCCAGACAATGTCAGTTTGTCTGTTGCCACCGACCAACCAGACCAGTTTGATTGCCACCAGGTACAGCTGGCTTTGGGGGATCCTGACTTATTAGCCCGGGTGATTAACCAGTGCACTCAGTTGCGCTGGCTGCAATCGACCTTTGCCGGCAATGCGCCGCTGCTCAGAGCCGGTAAACGGGATTATCAGCTCACCGGCGTTAAAGGCATTTTCGATCAGCAAATGCGCGAGTATGTGTTCTCTTACTTATTGTATTTCGCGCGCAATATCGAAGGCTTTAATCAGGCCGCTAAAGTCGCCCAAAATAAATGGCAGCCTCCAGGCTTTGACGCGCTGGCCGGCAAGACACTAGGGATTGCCGGTGCAGGTGATATTGCTGCCAGCCTGGTAGATGTAGCAAGGGTGTTTGATATGCGCGTGGTAGGGCTCAATCGCAGTGGCAGCGCGACAGCCGACTATAAACAAATGTTTACCCCCGACCATAAGCTGGCATTTGCCAGTGCCTGCGATTTTGTACTGAGCCTGTTACCTGATACGCCTGCTACGGGCAACTTCATTGATGCCGAATTTCTGTCGGCAATGCCCGAACACGGAGTACTGATTAACGCAGGAAGAGGCGTTGTGGTAGATGATGCAGCCTTGGTTGCTGCCCTGTCCTCACGGCAGATTCGTGCTGCCGTACTTGATGTGTTTGTTGATGAGCCGTTAGCGGATGATCACCCCTACTGGACGCTGCCCAACGCCTACGTGACCCAACATACGGCAGCGATATCCAGAGAGCAGGACGTCGCGATTATTTTTAAGGGGAATTTAATCCACTTTCTGGAAAATACCCCGCTCATTTATGCCTTCGACTTCGACAAAGGCTATTAAACTCTTGGATCGGTCTTCGCGATATCGACCTGTGTCTGCTGTTGTTGCCAGAAGGCCAGTAACGCCGGATAAGATTCAAACCGGGTTAACGCTCTGAAGGTTACCCAGTCAATCAGACAGAATAAACAAATGGCCGGATAATCCCATTGTGAAAAATGGCCGGCTGCCACTTCAGCATTGAGCGTTGTCAGCAGGGTTTCAATACGTTCGTTATTGAGTTTAAAAAACAGTTTGTCCGGCTGATTGGCAATATCTGAACGCTTGAGCATCATCAGTTGAACAAAGGTATCGTTAGCGGCATCAATCAGAGTCAGGCGGTTTTCTTCCGGCCAGCTAAGGGGCGTGAGGGTAAATTTTTCACTTAAATAGCGAAACACCACCCGGGAGTCATAGATAATAAGTTCGCCATCTTCCAGCATCGGCACTTTCAATGCCGGGTTCTTGGCTCTTAACAGCTCCCGCCCGGGCCCTGCAAAGATATCCATATTGATAAACTCAATGTCTTTATCCGCAAAGAACAAGCGAATGCGTCGTACATAAGGTGACGTGGTGGAGCCATAGAGCTTCATTACATTTTCCCTGTCTTTAAATGTAAAAAGCAGCCCGGAGGCTGCTCTTTTAATAATGATTAAACGCTGAAACTTGCGCCGCAGCCACAGGTTGTTGTGGCATTGGGATTATTGACCAGAAACCGCGATCCCTCCAGTCCGTCAACGTAGTCAACGGTGCCGCCCACCAGGTATTGCAAACTCATAGGATCGACAACTAACGTCACTTCGTTCTTTTCGATAGCCATATCGCCTTCATTGACCTTTTCGTCAAAAGTAAAGCCGTACTGGAATCCCGAACAACCGCCACCCGTAACATAGACCCGCAGCTTCAGATTCGGATTTTCTTCTTCTTCCACCAGCTCGCGAACCTTTAAGGCTGCCGCGTCTGAAAAATCAATTGGTAACGCCATTTCTACCGACATACTCACCTCAATCCTGGGCCGATAACACTCGGCAATCAATAGCGCTATTATCTAATACCTGAGTAAATACATCAACTATTGTCCACCGTGTTCTCGCTGCCTTTGACCCGTTCTGGCGGTTTTGTTCTGTTGGCCTGGGTTTACTGTCGGCGCGTTTGTGTCTAAATTGAACGGGTTAGCCTTAAGAAGATAGTGACGGCCTGCCCTGTTGGCAGCTTGTTTCTCCCGGTGTCAGCCCCCGGTGGTATTTGATTAACCAGCAAAAAGGAGTTTAGCGCATTGGCGTTTGCAGAGGTTACAGCCCGCTACGAGCAAAGTGGCTTTGTTCATCTACCGGCTTTTCTTGACCAGCACGAGCTGGTACAGCTTAGGCAGATAACGGCCCGCTTTCACCAGCAGTGGCTCATCGAAAATCAGAACTTTTATCGACAGCGCGCCATTAACTCGGCATATCTGACCCATGTTGATCGCATGCCTGCTGAGGACAGGCACAACATGTTCGCCATTATCGGCTCAGCAAAAATGGCGACCGCAGTTTACCCCTTGTTGCCGGATGGCGGAGCCTTTATGAACACGCAGCTATTTTTTGACCCGGCTAACCCACAGCAAAAAAATTACTGGCACCGGGATACCCAGTACCTTTATTCCCCGGCAGAAGAGCAGGCACTGTTGGGCTCTACCCGCGTTCTTCATTACCGGCTAGCGCTTTATGATGAGCCCGGTATTGAACTTATTGAAGGTTCTCACAAATACTGGGATAGCCCGGAAGAACTCGACGTCAGGCTGGCTCGTAACGGCCGCGAGTCGCATCAGGACTTATCCCGTGGGCAGGTAATAGCATTAAACGCCGGTGATTTACTGGTATTCGATGCCGCCATGATGCATCGCGGCTTATACGGTAATAATCGTTTCGCGCTGGATGTGCTGTTTTGTGAGGTGCGTCAGGACCTACTGCAACATGTGGAAGCAAAATGTTTACCCGATGACGCCCTTCTCAGCCAACTGGACTTCCCGGCCCCGTTTGCCGCCAGCCGACTTTCGCAAAGACAAACTCCGTAACAATTTATACCGGCTTGCTTATTTAACCGGTTCCCCACGGTGGTATAGTAAAGCCAAGATAAAGTCGATTAAAAATGTAGCTACCGAAATGGAACATCTGCCAGTAACAAACCATCCGTTGTATTCTCAACAACTGCCATGTTTGGGCGAACTTCCCACCGAGCCGATTGCAGCCCGTTACCGGACTCTTAACCTGGCCGTGACGGTAGGCTTTTCACTGTTGGTATTTCTGGTACTGGTGATTGTGACGTACCAGCCCTGGTTTTCCCTGCCGGTAGAACTGGAATATTCCATCGGCGTAGCCGCCATTATTACTGCGCTGCTTGGCGGCCTGATTTTTACTTACCATTTTTTCGCTGACAGGCTGATTTTCTATACACTCAGAGAGCAGGATATCGTGCTGTACAAAGGGCTGATATTCAAAAAAGTCATCTGTCAGCCGATGTTACGGATCCAGCATATCGATATTCAACGGGGGCCGCTGGAGCGTTTCGCGGATCTGGCAACCCTCAAGGTCTATTCCGCCGGGGGCAGCGATCATACTTTGGCAATACCGGGGCTGCCCCACGATATCGCCGAGAAAATGCGCCAGTTTGTGTTAAACCACTCAGACCTTACCCGGGATTAACAGTGACCTCTTCAACACAATCCCTGCCAACAACCCAGGCCCGCTGGCAACGCCTGTCACCCTGGTCTGTTTTGCATTTTTTGTTTATGCAGTTAAAGCAGTCGGTCAGCATAGCCATCTATGTCGTTCCGGCTTATGTGGTCGGCGGCCACAAGCTGATTAATTCAGAGTACTTTCCCCTGCTGTTGCTGGCTGTTGGTGCCGGCTGGGTGGTATCGTCGGTGCTGAAATTCTATTTCTTTCAGTTTACCGTGTCGGACAAAGGCATCGCGATCCGTTCCGGCGTGCTGGACAGAACCTTTACCGACCTGCCCTATGAGCGGATCCAAAACGTTAAGTTCGACCAGCCATTCTATTTTCGGTTTAATGATCTGGTCATTGTAACCCTGGATACTGCCGGCTCCGCAAAACAGGAAGCGCGCTTTGCCGGGGTGACCAGTGACTATGCGCAATTGGTCAAAAGTACCGTAATGCAGGCTCATCGCCAGCAATCAGCGGGCGCTGAGGCGGACTCAACAGAGCCTGACGAATCCGATGCTCAGTTACTCAACGAACGTTCCATACGCGACCTTATTTTGCACGGTATTACCAATAACCGGGTGTGGATTGTGCTGGGCTCGCTGGCGCCTTTTTATGAACAAATTTCAGGCTTTATTTTTCGCCAGATGAATGTTCTGCGCCCACAGGTTGAAGCCTGGTTTGGCGAGCAGGTGGTAACCTTATGGTACGTAGGCGTTATGAGCGTGCTGGTGGCCATTGTGCTGCTTATTTTAATGGCTTTGTTTTCCATTGGGGGCAGTGTGTTGATGTTCTACGGCTATCGCCTCACCCGGCAGGGAGAGAAATACATACGCCGCAGTGGGTTACTCAACCGTCAGGAAATCAGTATGAAACGCTCCCGGGTACAAATCGCTCGGCAGCAACAGGACTGGCTTGACCGGGTATTGGGCCGTGTGAATCTTTACTTTGAGCAAAATGTCACCGGTCGCGCCAACCCCAATGAACTCAAAGCCACCCACAAACTGCTGGTGCCTTCGGTAACGGTGGCAGAGTCGGATGAACTCACCAGCAATGTATTTGCCGCTCAGCGGGCCCGACATATGGACTTTACGGCCATTCATATTCGCTACTTGTGGCGACAGCTATTGCTATGGATACTGCCCCTTAACGGCCTGACAAGTTTTGTCTGTTTTGCTGCACTCGGCGCTGCAGGCGCATTGCCGGCACTGATGATTTTAACCATTACGGTGACGCTGACTTACCTGCACTGGAAGCGTCTGGGCATTGCCAGCGATGACAACTACATTTATGTTCGCAAAGGCATTATCGGTATTGATTACTGGTGTTTCCCGCTAGCGAAAGTGCAGCAGGTTATTGTAAAGCAAAGTGTGTTTATGCGCCGTCGTCAGCTCAGTACGCTGGGCTTTGTACTGGCCAGTGGTAAAGTGAGTGTGCCTTTTGTGGCCACTCAGTTCGCCGCCCCTCTGGTTGAGCGGGTGCTATATGAAGTGGAAGTGAAAAAACCTGGCTGGATGTAGTCCCCGCCAGAATACAAATGGGTATCACAGCACCGTCAGAAAAAGATGCTAGCGACTGCTTTGGTCGCCGGCCACCAGAATATCCTGCCAGCTATAGCTGCGCTGATAGTCGCCTCTGCGTCGTTTATACTGATAAACCACAGTGGTAAATTCGAGACTTTCCGGCACAAAATTCGCTGGCAGCTGAAGGTACAACGTCACTGGCTGGAAGTATTTAAAACCATAAGCCACATTGCCTTCCGGCAATATGTCATCGTTATCCGCTGTCAGGATCCGGTGTTTACCCTCCAGGATACCGGTTACAGCCACTTTTAACTCACCACGAACGATAGCGCTTACTGCACGTTGCTGGAGCAATACCATGGTCGCTTTGTAGTATCCGTCAACGGCGGTGGGAAAGAGCTCCAGTCCATCGATAAAAAATCCGTCCTGTGTGGTTTCCGGCGCCACTACGTGCTGGTAAAAGGCTTTGTCTTTTTGCAGGTTAAATATTTCGTCCTCTAACCGCACGACTTCCTGTTTAAGTTGCTCTGCGCGCATTTCGGCCAGTTCCAGTTTCACATCCAACTGGTTCGCCAGGGTCTGAAGCTGCTCGTTCTCGGTTTGCAGGTTGGTGACCGAATGATGCAGTTGCCGGGTTTCATCGACTAACTGACCACGCTCTGCGTTGGCGAGAAACATGCCGAACACCAGCATTGCCAGTAAGCTTGCGCCTAACAACAATATAGTGCGGGTCTGGCCCAGTTTCTGAGGGATTTCAGATAAGTGCATGGCAACATCAATGAAACTAAAAACCGAACTGTGCCCGTTTTACCGCAATTATTCAAATATTCCTCGGTTTATCCCCGCCATTGACAGGCCAATACTTTGCAAACCAACTACTTGTGATACTATTTGCCTATTCCTTATCCGTAATCCTTTTTTATGCAATTGCGCGCACTGCGACAAGAACTGGCCCACCCCCGCACTTCCGTTCAGGTATGTTTGCTTGGGATCATTGCTGGCGTCACATCGGCTTTGCTAATTGTGCTATTTCGCCTCGGAATAGACTGGTTACAATCCTCAGGCGTGAGCCTGCTGCAAAACTTTGGCCTCAATGCTAAATGGGTGTGGGTTGTGATGCCGGTAACCGCCGTGATACTCATCCTGCTGATAGCCTTCCTTACCGGCTTTAAACACTACCGGCTGGGGATACCCTTTGTTATTCACCGCGTAAAACAACATTACGGCCATATCCCGTGGCGCACAACGGTCAATCAGTTTTTTGGTGGAATGCTGGCTCTGGCCGGAGGCTTTGTCGTTGGCCGTGAGGGGCCGTCAGTGCATCTTGGGGCTGCCGGCAGCAGCTTGTTTGGCCAGGCGTTAAAGCTCCCGCAAAATAGTATTCGAACACTGGCTGGATGCGGTATTGCCGCGGGCATTTCTGCTTCATTCAATACCCCTTTTGCCGCCGTCATTTTTGTTATGGAAGTGGTATTACGGGAATATAAAATCCACGTATTTGTACCGGTGATGCTGGCCGCAGCCTGTGGCTCGGTGATTACCCGGATCGTTTTTGGCGAAGGAAACGAGCTGGCCTATTTTTCCTTTTCTTCTTTTAGTCAGTGGCTGTATCTTTACCTGATTGTCTTTGGTTGCTTACTGGGCGTACTGGCCACTCTGTTTAACCAGTTACTGATGTCAGTGATGCGCATGTTTCGCAAAGTCTCCATGGTATGGCGCTTATTGCTGGCCGGGTTACTGACCGCTATCGGCGGCGCCTTATTACCCGAAGCACTCGGCGCCAGCTTCGAAGATGTCAATGCGTTGTTTTCCAGTCATCCCACGGCGCTCATCCTGCTTGAAATTCTGCTGATGAAATTCCTGCTGGCCACTTTCGCCATTGGTCTGGGGATCCCCGGCGGCATTATCGGCCCGGTGATGGTGCTGGGTATGCTGTCGGGCGCGGTGTTGTTGTTGCCAATTGCCCACTGGTTACCGCTTGATGACTTCACCTCGAGTTTTGCATTGTTAGGCATTGCCGGTATGCTGACTGCGGTTCTGCACGCCCCTCTTGCCGCCTTATCTGCGGTCATGGAACTGTCCTATCGGCCAGAGGTCATCTTACCGGCCATTCTGGTCATTGTGCCGGCCTACGTTACGGCTACACAGTTTTTAGGCAACCGTTCCATTTTTATCCAGCAACTGGATTTTCAGAAGTTGCCTTATGCGATCACCTCCATTCGTGAGGCGCTGGAAAAAACTGGCGTACTGGCAGCCATGGAAACAGATTTTAAACTCTTCTACGATGCGCCGGAGTCGGCGTTGGAAAAAGTGCTGTCTGACAACCCGACACAGACCGTAATTCAGCAGAACCGCTTCGAGCAGGATATTCAGTATTCCTGGGTCCACTATGATGTCAGTCTGGATCGCCACGCGCATCCGATTAGCTATCAAAAAATGCAGCGCGTGTCGGCCCAGGCCACCCTCGCAGAAGTGTATGAATTATTAAAAAGTACCCGTTCTGGTGCGGTCTATATTTTTGAGGACGATCCGGCCAGGCTAACCGGCGTCATTACCTGGAACCGCTTGCAAAGTTTCTTGCAGCGCGCTCAGTTCTGATAAGAGAAATCATTATGACAATATTGTGGCTCAAAGCCCTGCACATTTTTTTTATGGTCGCCTGGTTCGCCGGTATTTTTTATTTACCCAGACTGTTTGTCTATCATGCCGAAACTGATCAACAGGCCGTCCGCGATCAGTTCAAAGTAATGGAACGTCGGTTATGGCTGTTTGTGACTCCCTTTGCCCTGCTCACCTTGGTATTTGGCCTGGCTCTCATCTACACTTATGGTTACGCGTGGTTTGCGGCATCTACCTGGTTGCATATTAAAGTGGTACTGGTAGCGGTACTTTATGGTTATCACTTTTACCTTTGGTCACTGGTTAAACAATTTGCAGCCGATAACATCACGCATTCGTCGCGATATTTCCGTATTTTAAATGAAGCACCTGTACTGATTTTACTCGCCGTGGTATTACTGGCAGTGGTAAAATTTATTTAGGGCTGAGCCTGAATAAAGCCCTGTTAACCCATACACCCGGATGGACGTCGTGGTGTTTTAAAGGACCCGCTTAAATGGACGTAAATAACCAGCTACTGAAGGAACTGCTGCATAAGACCGACATCGCCTTTCGGGCGCTGTTGGATGAACCGGCGTCCTTAGAACGACAGTCAGCCTACGATGAGGCCAAAATTGAACTGGATCGTTATGTGGTGAAGTTTCGCGAGCAGCTGCAGTTTCGTAACAGTCAAAAAACCCGCTAGTTTTCTTCTGCTAAGACGTTTTCGGCACCACTTCAAACTGATTGGGCAATCCCTGCACCAGTGCTCCGCTAATTTCGACATATTCTTTCAACATAGCGGGTAAACTGGCCGCCAGACGAGGCAGTCCGTCTTCAAGTTCCTGGCGTTTTGCCGCCGGTGTCTGCTGTAACCTTAACGCCGGATCGGCCAGCGTGGAGAACAATTTTAAGCACCGGTTAAGCCGGGCTGACAACGCAGGCAGGTCCAGAGTCTGCTCGCCCATTTGCCAGGCTTGCTGCCATTGTTTTTCCAACTGTTGATGCGCCGTTAACAGACCACTCAGCCACCGCTTCAAATCGCTCTGCTGATGCGCTTTACCCTGCCACTCATAGCCTGCCGGTAACAACGGTTTATCCTTACGCATCGTGTCCAGCGTATCCCTTAACTGTCCCATCAGGTAATCCGCCAACTCATCAGCCTGCGGCTTACTGATGGCCGTATTGGCGTTTGCCCTGATGACCCAGGGCATCCACTGCTCCGGCATAGGGATTTCAGGGCACGCCGCAACACCGAAGATTAATCCTTGCAAATAAGCCTGTTCAGGTAATACCGCCACCATAGCCAGTTTTTCATAGTCGGTCTGGTTAGTGCTCATAGCAGGCTCCTGATTGGCTAAGTGTTGTTAATCTGTAGTGACTCATGCTGTAATAAAGTGACTGGCGATCACGGTGCAAACAAAGTTACCGATCGGCATCACTATCCCATAAATCCAATAATAAGAAGAGTGTAACATGTCGCAACGCCGAACCAAGTCAGGGTTTATCATCGCCGCCGCCTTTATTGGACCAGGCACCGTATCAACAGCCAGCCTGGCCGGTGCGAACTTTGGGTTTCATCTGGTCTGGGCACTGCTGTTCTCAGTGCTCGCCACCATCATTTTGCAGGACATGGCCGTCAGGCTCGGCTATGCCACGCGCTCAGGTATGAGTGAAGCCTTGCGCAGCCATATCAACAACCCCGCGGTACGTCTGCTGCTGTCATTATTGGTTGTCGGCGCCATTGGGGTGGGTAATGCCGCCTATGAATCCGGCAACCTTACCGGCGCCGCAATCGGCCTCAACAGTATTGCCGGCATCGGCATTCCGGCCTGGAGCTGCCTGCTGGGCGGATTAGCTATCGCGTTGCTATGGGGCGGGCACTACAAGTTAATAGAATCCGTGCTGGTCATGCTGGTGGCCATTATGGCGATGGTGTTTGTGGTGACCTTTGCAGTCAGTGAACCAGACTGGGGAGCCATGGCCGGACAACTGCTTTCGCCGGTAGCCTCCATGGACAGCATCACCACAATACTGGCACTTATCGGCACCACCATTGTGCCCTATAACCTGTTTCTGCACGCCAGTCTTATCGCTCAGAGTGAACAGGAAGGGGCGCAACCGGCCGGGTTTTATCGCCGTCAGTCGGCCCTGGCCATTGGCGTTGGTGGACTGATCACCCTGTTCATAATGGCCACTGCCATGCAGGCTTTTTATGGCCAGTCAGAAGCCCTCGATGCGGGCAACCTGGCCAAACAGCTGGCGCCGCTGCTGGGGGATTTTGCCGAGCTGTTTTTTGCCTTAGGCATGTTTGCAGCAGGCTTAACCAGTGCGATAACGGCCCCCCTTGCGGCTGCATACGCGGTAACCGGTGCCTTAAATAAATCATCCGATATGCGCAGTACCTGGTTCAGGGCCGTATGGCTCAGCATTATTGTTATTGGTGTGGGGTTTACGTTAAGCGGTACCAAACCACTGATGGCGATTATGTTTGCCCAGGCAGCGAATGGTTTGTTATTACCGGTTATTGCCTTGTTGCTGTTATATATGATGAATCGACACGCACGACTCGGCTCGCTGAAAAATCACTGGAGCGCAAATCTCGCCGGACTGGCGGTGGTCGGGCTGATAGGCTGGCTAAGCTGGCAAAAGTTTGTGTAGATAACAGGGCCCGGATAATTTCGGGCCCCGCCGAACAGACCTGACTGCCGAAAATTAGTGGCTTAGTCGGTCAAGAATGTCTTTCAGCATGGCGCGGCTGCAACCAAAGTTAATCCGGAAGAAGCCCGGCGCACCAAAATCCCGGCCAGGAGACGGGCCTACGCCTTTGCTTTCACACCACTTAAGCACGTCCTCAACGCCCAGGCCGGTTGCATCAATCCAGGCCAGGAAAGTGGCCTCTGACGAGACGACTTCAAGCCCCTCGATAGCATTGATGCGCTCAACCAGATAATCCCGGTTGCCACGTAAATAGGTAATCTGTTCTGCCAGCCAGTCATCACACCGGGTAAATGCGGCTTCGGTAGCTACCAGGCCCATGACATTTGCCCAGGGCACTATGCCCGCTGCGCTCTGGGTAAATTTACGGCGCAACGACGCATCAGGAATGATGGCAAACGAGGTACCTAAACCGGCCACATTGAAAGTTTTGCTCGCCGCCATTAAAGTCACGCTGCGGTTAGCTAACTGTTCTACCCGCCCGGCAGGAATGTGCTTTACACCCTCTTCTAGAATCAGGTCGCAGTGGATTTCATCGGAACACAGTGCTACCCCATGGCGAAGACAGATATCTGCAATAGCGTCGATTTCTTCGGCCGTCATTACTGAGCCCACCGGGTTCATCGGGTTACATAAAATCATCAGTTTACATAACGGGTCGGCCGCCTGCTGTTCCAACGCTGTTAAGTCGATGGTCCAGCGCCCACGGGCCAATTTAGTCGGAATGTCTATACGCTGTGTGTTATTCAATCCCGGCGCTGCCAGTAATGGCGGATAATTAGGTGTTTGTATCAACACCTTATCGCCCGGCTCGCAATAGGCTTTTATGGCAACATTAAAGGCGGGTACCACGCCGGGTGTCCAGACGATCCAATCGGCTTCGATGGCCCAGTCATGCTTGTCTTTAAGCCAGCGCACCACGGCCTGATTGGCCGGCTCATGCTGGGCCGGCAGAGAATAGCCTAAATTGCCATATTCAGTTTGCTTTTGAATGGCCTCTAAAATTGGCGGCGCACAGCGAAATTCAGTATCGGCTACCCAGCAAGGGATAACGTCCTGTCCCGCGTATTTTTGCCATTTGAAAGACCAGAAGTCGCGACGATCGGGAGTATTATCAAATTGACTCAATGTAACTACCTTTTTATTCGGAGGAAGCGGCATTCACCGCTATTTTGCGTAAGACGACACAGTTTGTTTAATCAGACTAACCAGCTTTTTGCGTACAATGGGTTTAACCAGATAGGCGACTGCGCCCAACTGTCGGGCCAGCAGCTTGGTTTGTCTGGACTCGTAAGCGGTCATGAAAATAAACGGAAACATTAAATCTGCCGATCGAACATCCCGTAGTAATGCCAGCCCATCAAATCCGGGCATCACCATATCACTAATGACCATGTCGAGTGAATCGGATGTTTGCTTTAACAGGAATTCACGGGCCAACGCGCTGTTGGAAAAACTGACAACATTCACCGGCAGCGCAGACTCAAGCACATCGACTATGAGTTCGAGCGTGATTTCATCGTCATCTATTACTGCAATATTGAGTGGTTGCATGGTCCGTCTGGCAAAAACAGTGAGACTATTATTTTAATAGAAAAAGGCCGATTGTGTTAACAACCGGCCTTTTTACTTGAACCATTCAACGCTTCATCAGCAGCGTTAAATTATTTTGGTGCGCGTGATGCCCGCTTACGATCGTTTTCGGTCAGCAGCTTTTTACGAATACGAATACTTACCGGAGTCACTTCTACCAGTTCGTCTTCGTCGATAAATTCAAGCGCTTGTTCCAAAGACATCTTAACCGGCGGCACAAGGGTTTGCGCTTCGTCGGTACCTGAGGCACGAACGTTAGTTAACTGTTTACCTTTCAGCGCATTTACGGTCAGGTCGTTGTCACGGCTGTGAATACCGATGATCATACCTTCGTACACTTCAACACCGTGTCCGATAAACAAACGACCACGTTCCTGCAGGTTAAACAGGGCGTTAGTCAGCGCTTTACCATTTGCGTTGGCAATCAGTACACCATTTTTACGTTTACCAATAATGCCGCCTTTGTGCGGACCATAATGGTCGAATGAATGGTACAGCAAGCCTGAGCCAGAGGTCAGTGTCATGAAATCGGTCTGGAAGCCAATCAGGCCACGGCTGGGGATCATAAAGTCGATACGAACACGACCCTTGCCATCCGGAGACATGTCAGTCATTTCGGCTTTACGCAGTCCTAACTGTTCCATGATTGAACCCTGATGCTGCTCTTCACAGTCAATAGTCAGGGTTTCAAACGGTTCCATTACCTGGCCGTCTTCTTCTTTCAGAATAACTTCCGGACGAGACACTGCCAGCTCATAACCTTCACGACGCATATTTTCAATCAGGATACCCAGGTGTAATTCACCACGGCCTGA
Source organism: Alteromonas sp. 4NH20-0104 (assembly GCF_057547795.1). Taxonomy (NCBI): domain Bacteria; kingdom Pseudomonadati; phylum Pseudomonadota; class Gammaproteobacteria; order Alteromonadales; family Alteromonadaceae; genus Alteromonas; species Alteromonas sp. 4NH20-0104. Next base: position 65,961 of record NZ_BAAJLP010000021.1, read on the forward strand.
TACGCGGAATTTATCCGGATCGCTGGTTTCTTCAACACGAAGTGCCACGTTGTGCACCAGTTCGTCCTGCAGACGCTCAAGAATGTTACGTGAAGTCACGTACTTACCTTCTTTACCTGCAAACGGTGACGTGTTGACCTGGAAAGTCATGGTGACGGTTGGCTCATCAACGGTCAACGCTGGTAAAGCTTCTACCGTATTGACGTCACAGATGGTGTCGGAGATTTTCAGCTCACCTAAACCACTGATCGCAATAATATCACCGGCCGTGGCATATTCCACTTCGTGACGCTGCAGACCCAGGTAACCATATACCAGACCCACTTTACCCGCGCGTTTTTTACCCTCAGCATTCACGATGGTGACTTGCTGGTTAAGTTTTACGCTACCACGCTTAATGCGGCCAACACCGATTACACCCACATAAGAGTTGTAATCAAGCTGTGAGATTTGCATCTGGAACGCGCCGTCGATGTCGGCATCCGGAGGCGAAACCTGGTCTACGATAGTCTGGAACAATGCCGCCATGTCTTCAGCTGGCTCATCAGCATCCAGAGACGCCCAGCCATTCAGTGCAGACGCATAAACCACCTGGAAATCCAGTTGATCATCGGTTGCGCCCAGGTTATCGAACAGGTCAAAAACCTGATCCATTACCCAGTCAGGACGAGCGCCTGGCTTGTCGATTTTGTTAATAACCACAATAGGTTTTAAGCCTTGAGCAAACGCTTTTTGCGTTACAAAGCGAGTCTGTGGCATTGGGCCTTCCTGCGCATCAACAAGCAGGAGTACCGAGTCAGCCATCGACATTACGCGCTCTACTTCACCTCCGAAGTCGGCGTGTCCGGGAGTGTCTACGATATTGATGCGGTAATCATTCCAGTTAATGGCGGTGTTTTTCGCCAGGATGGTAATACCACGTTCTTTTTCAATATCGTTAGAATCCATCACACGTTCTTGTGCCTCGCCTCTGGTTTCTAAAGTACCAGACTGCTGCAGCAGTTTATCTACCAGGGTGGTTTTACCGTGGTCTACGTGCGCGATGATCGCGATATTTCTTAGCTTATTGATGTCAGTTACATTCATTGAATTTCAACCCGCAAAACGCTCCCACGCAACATCATTAGCGATGCAGCAAAGAGATTTTGCAATTTTCTCGTACAGATAAAAGGAAATGAGCGCGGATTGTACAGAAATTCTCGCTGCATTGCGCCTGTTTTTTATATTTAAAGAAAAATTAATCTATTGATAAAGCCTGCGGGCAGTGAAAGAATGCTAGCAGGGAATAAAGCGCTGCCGACGCGCCCATCTGCACCAAAAAATAGCATAACATCACCATGATAGTGCAGAATAAGTTAAACAGATTGACGACAGCCCGGAATATTGCGTTATCCAGCCTTTACAAGTAAATGGCATGAATATCGCTTACGATTTTTCCACCTGATCGTTCGGCTCCCCGAACATCAAATTTACGAAACAACCTGGAGGACACGATGTCAATTGAGAAGGCATTAGAATTAATTAAATCGAGCGAAGCTAAGTTTATTGATCTTCGCTTCACAGACACCAAAGGTAAAGAGCAGCACGTTTCAATTCCTGCTTCTTGTGTTGACGACGACTTCTTTGAAGAAGGTAAAATGTTCGATGGTTCGTCGATTGCCGGCTGGAAAGGCATCAACGAGTCAGACATGATCCTAATGCCAGACGCGGAAAGTGCACTGGTTGACCCGTTTGCAGAAGAAACGCAGGTTAACATCCGCTGTGACATCGTTGAGCCGACCACTATGGAAGGTTACGACCGTGACCCTCGCTCTATTGCTCGCCGCGCGGAAGAATATCTGAAGTCTACTGGCATCGGTGACACCGTTTTAGTCGGTCCTGAGCCAGAATTCTTCCTGTTCGACGACATCAAGTTCCACACTGATATGTCTGGTTCTATGTACAAAATCGATTCTGCAGAAGCTGCCTGGAACTCAGGTTCAGAGTTTGCAGACGGTAACATGGGTCACCGTCCAGGCGTTAAAGGCGGTTACTTCCCGGTTCCTCCGGTAGACTCTGCTCACGACCTGCGTGCAGCAATGTGTCTGGTAATGGAAGAAATGGGTCTGGTTATTGAAGCCCACCACCACGAAGTTGCCACTGCAGGCCAGAACGAAATCGCTTGCCAGTTCAACACTCTGGTGAAGAAAGCTGACGAAGTACAAATCTACAAGTATGTAGTTCATAACGTAGCTCACGCTTACGGTCAGACTGCTACCTTCATGCCTAAGCCTCTGGTTGGCGATAACGGTTCTGGTATGCACGTTCACCAGTCAATTGGTAAAGATGGCAAAAACATCTTTGCAGGCGACAAGTATGCTGGCCTGTCTGAAGAAGCACTGTACTACATTGGTGGTATCATCAAGCACGCTCGTGCAATCAATGCTTTCTCTAACCCGGCAACTAACTCATACAAGCGTCTGGTACCAGGCTTCGAAGCCCCGGTAATGCTGGCATACTCTGCACGTAACCGTTCAGCTTCAATCCGTATTCCTTACGTAACCAGCGATAAAGCTCGTCGTATCGAAGTACGTTTCCCTGACCCGGCGGCGAACCCATACCTGGCATTCACTGCAATGCTGATGGCTGGTCTTGACGGTATCAAAAACAAGATCCACCCTGGCGATGCAGCGGACAAAGACCTTTACGATCTGCCAGCTGAAGAAGCACTGGCAATTCCAACCGTAGCAAGCTCATTAGAAATGGCCCTTGATGCGCTGGATAGCGACCGTGAATTCTTAACTGCTGGCGGCGTAATGTCTGATGACATGATCGATGCCTACATCGAACTGAAGATGGAAGAAGTCACCAAACTGAACATGACCACTCACCCGGTTGAGTTCGATATGTACTACAGCGTATAAAACGTTGTATTAAGATATATACCAAAAGCCCGCATCAGCGGGCTTTTTTTTTACTCATAAATCACTACAATCAAGATCATGCTGAGACTATTTTTATTGCTTAGTTTGTGTGCTGCACCAGGCTTCGCTCAGGAAATCTACAAAGTTGTCCATAAGGACGGCTCAGTCACCTATACCGATAAACCGGCAGTTAATGCCGAGCCGGTAGAGCTGGGGCCGGATAACCGCATGAGCTTGCTACCCCCTGCGCCAGTCCAGCCGCTTAACCGTCCCCCGGTCTCTGACAAGCAGCCCAAACCGGTCATCGAAGTCGTCAACCCCAAGCCGGAAGCCACGGTCCGTAACAATGCGGGAAATATGACGATAGCCGCCAATGTTAAACATGCTGACAAGCAGGGAAAGTTTAAACTTTTCATTAACGATCAGCTTGTTAAGGAACAATCCAGTGCGGTATTTCAACTGCAGGGAATCAACCGTGGGGCCCACACATTTTATATCACCCACACCGACAATACGGGCAAGACTCTTGCATCAACCTCACCACAAACTTTTTACCTGCATCAGGCGTCACGGTTAATCAACAATTAAGAAAATTGTTATAACAGTGCAAGCAACGGACCCCGCGCACCATAGGGGATCAATAAGACTTTTATTAGGAAAGTCGTTGCACGGCTGATAGCAGCCTGAAATAATAAGGCACCATATTGGTGCAACTGGAGAGAGCCCGGCATGCACGCCACGCCGTTTGATACCGATAATTTACTCGAGAACCTCAACACAGTACTGGTGGTTATCGATAACTCCCTGCGTATTGTTTATGCTAATCATGCGGGACAAGCCTTATTCGCAACGGGCACCAAGCAACTTTACGGGCAACCGCTGGCCGATTTTTTTGTACCAAATACCATTAACAAGGCCCGACTTCGTGCCGCCTTTCGCCGCGGTGAAGACTTTACCGAGAATGAAATCAAGTTGTACTTTCGCGACAACCGGGTCGTGCTGGCGGATCTGACGGTAACCAATCTGAGTACCGAAGAGGGTCCGACCCTGTTATTCGAAGTCAAAAAAATTGATCAACAAAAGCGCATCTCCCGTGAAAACCAGCAGCATGCCCAGCACTATGCCGCCCGCGAACTCATTCGCGGCCTGGCTCACGAAATCAAAAACCCGTTGGGTGGAATTCGTGGTGCCGCACAACTGCTTGAGAAGGCGCTGGAGTCTGCCGAGCAAAAAGAATTTACCCAGCTGATTATTGAACAATCCGATCGCTTGCGTAATCTGGTCGACCGTCTGCTCGGACCTAACTCACTGCCGCGACTGGAGTGGTGTAACCTGCACCGCCCGTTGGAAAAAGTACGCAGTTTAATGAAAGCCGATACTACCCAGGCCATTGCGATTACGCGGGATTATGATCCAAGCATCCCGGAAGTCAGAGTCGACCCGGATATGCTGCAACAGGCCGTACTGAATATTGTGCGAAATGCGATTCAGGCGTTACGCGACTCCAAAACGCCGAATCCGCAGATACGCCTGGTGACGCGCATTGAACGGCAATTGACTATCCACGGTCACAGACATCCGCTGGCAGCACAAATAAAAATCATCGATAACGGTCCGGGGATCCCCAGTGAAATCCGCGACACGTTGTTTTATCCCCTGGTAACCAGTAAAGACTCTGGTTCGGGACTGGGCTTATCCATTGCCCAAACACTTGTTAATCATCATGATGGAAAAATTGAAGTTGAAAGCCGACCAGGCCATACAGAATTTATCTTATCCCTGCCAATTGACCGTAAGGAGTCACAATAATGAATACTGAATCTGTATGGATTGTTGATGACGACAGTTCTATTCGATGGGTTCTGCAAAAAGCCCTGCAAACGGCCAATATTGAATGTTGTAGTTTCGAAAATCCCCAGGATTTACTGCTACAGCTTGAGTCCGGGCACTATCCGGAAGTCGTGGTATCAGACATTCGCATGCCACAGATGGATGGTATGACCCTGCTCAATGAAGTTCACCAGATTGCGCCGATGATTCCGGTTATCATAATGACAGCGCACTCCGATTTAGACAGCGCAGTTAACGCCTACCAAAGCGGAGCGTTTGAATATCTGCCAAAGCCGTTTGATATCGACGAAGCCGTTACGCTGGTTGAACGTGCGCTGGTGCATGCCAGGGAACAGTCGCGTACCATCCAGGTACCACAGCAGGAATCTGCCACCGAAATCATTGGTGAAGCCCCGGCCATGCAGGAAGTATTCAGAGCCATCGGTCGCCTGTCCCGGTCCTCCATTAGTGTACTGATCAATGGTCAGTCCGGTACTGGTAAAGAACTGGTGGCCCATGCTTTACACCGTCATAGTCCGCGAGCGGCCAACCCCTTTATTGCACTGAATATGGCGGCTATTCCGGCTGACCTGGTTGAATCTGAACTGTTTGGCCACGAAAAAGGCGCCTTTACCGGGGCTCAAACCGCCCGGCAGGGCCGCTTTGAGCAGGCCAATGGCGGCACGCTGTTTCTGGATGAAATAGGCGATATGCCTCTGGATGTGCAAACCCGGTTACTGCGAGTGCTGGCCGATGGGCAATTTTACCGAGTGGGCGGCCATCAGTCCGTCACGGTGGACGTCAGGATCATCGCTGCGACGCACCAAAATCTCGAACAACGGGTGGCCGAGGGCAAGTTCCGGGAAGATTTATTCCACCGCCTGAATGTGATTCGAATCCACATACCGTCGTTATCCGAGCGCCGCGAGGATATTCCATTGCTTGCTCACCATTTTTTACGCCGTGCCTCCAAAGAGCTGGATGTAGAAACCAAGGTGCTGAGTAAAGAAGCTGAAAAAGTGATGGCGCAACTGGCCTGGCCCGGTAACGTCAGACAGCTGGAAAACGTGTGTCGCTGGCTCACGGTAATGGCCTCCGGCCAGGAAGTGTTGCCGTCTGATCTGCCACCGGAAATCCATGCCGATAACAGCGCAGAAAGGAACGCACCTCAAAGCGGTGACTGGACAGAGCTATTATCGGCCTGGGTTGATAAACAGCTTAAGGATGGTCAGCATAACATCCTTGATGATGCCCTGATGACCTTTGAGAAAATCATGCTGGAAAGAGCACTCCATTATACCCACGGGCATAAACAAGAAGCTGCCAAGCGGCTTGGCTGGGGGCGTAATACGTTAACCCGTAAGCTTAAAGAACTGGATATTGAAGGCTAGCAAGACTTTGAGCAGGCGGGCGATACCCTGCCTGCCCGGTTTTACCCGGCTAGCGGGTCAGGACTCTGGCCATAGCCTGATTAAAGTAATTGATCCAGGTAGCGTTAAATTTGTCCTGGTTATAGCGGTTTAACGCCACCACCGCCTGTTTTTTGGAGTACTGCGGTTTATCCTGACGGGTCTGACAATGGGTCATCGAATCAAACGTATCGAGAATGCCCAGCAACTTTGCACCGTCACAGATGTCATCATCTTTTAAGCCCAGCGGATAACCACTGCCATCCGCACGCTCGTGATGTTGCATCACAATTTTCCGTGCCATATCCCACTGGTCCAGATGCTCAAGCAGTCTGGAGCTTTTATACACGTGAGAACGCATCAGATTAAATTCCTGATCGGTATAAGCCTGTTGCTTGTGCAACAACTTTAACGGCATAAATGCCATGCCAAAATCGTGTACATAACAAGCCACAGCGAGCTGGTCTTCTTCGATGGGATTACCGGCGATATCGTTGACGTACAACGCCAGCTTGGCGATTCGGTCTCCCTTGCCCATCCACTCTTCAGCACGCTTTTCGATAGTTTGCATCAGATCGCGAAAAAACAAGATATCCAGCCGCTTTTCAGCGCTGATGTCTTTCGGTACACCGGTTTTTGACAGTATCGGTTCGCTTGGCTGTGAAGGCTTATCTGCATCTGCGGGACTATCCTGCTCGGCATGTGCCCGAGGCTGATCCAGCTTCGGGTTCAACAGCAAAACCGCCTCGCCCAGCAAGCGATCATGATCGCTGTGATTTTCCGGCGTGATTCGACTGATGGCCATAATCAACTGCTGATACAGCACGCCATCGTATTCAGCCTGACCTGAAGCGATGACACTTTCAACAAACTGTTTAACCCGATCCATGGTCAGCAACACCAGATCGCTCATAGTACTGGTGTAGTCCACCTGCCCTTTGCGCAGAAAATCCAGCAAATCCTCTACATGTTGCAGCAATGGAATAATCGGCGAGAAATTAACCAGCCCCAGATCGCCTTTAATCGTATGCACCGAACGAAACAGCGCGCGCTGAAGTTCGTTATCCTCAGGTTTGAGTTCCAGCTCAATTAACGTTTGTTCGCTGGCCTCATATAACTCATTAATCTCTTCAATAAGATCAGTGAGGATCTCGGGTTCAAGGTCTTCAGGGATAAAGGTCTGCATTGTTTAAACAACTCAAATGATAAATGCCGTTCGTTTTTGCTATGTGGCTACCGCGACCACCGCTTTTCAGGTAAGTGGCGAAAAACGACATTAAAACTATGTTTATATGACATTTAGCATAGCACGAGAATTTTGATCATGGATACTTTTAGCGCTGCCCCTGCCCTGACAGCCACCGGCCTGCTCAGACACGTAAACGGACTGATCGGACATGCACTGTGCAACTAAACCGTTATAATCCCAGCCCAAATTTAGTAACAGGTAAATAAGTGTTAGCTCTCATCCGAATTCCTGTAGTACTGGTCGCTTTTCTGGTGCTCAATGTACTGGTACTCATTGTCTGTATTGCCCGACCCTTTCACCGCGATAATGTCTATATTGCCGGTCAGCTGTACAGTCAGATAGCCACATTGCTTGGCTTAAAAATCACCATTCGCCGCCCGCCCGGACTCGATACCGATAAGTCCTATGTTCTGGTGGCTAACCACCAGAACAGCTACGACATTATTACCATATGCAAAGCGGCTTTCCCGGGTGTGGTCACCATCGGTAAAAAAAGCCTCAAATGGATCCCGATATTTGGTCAGGTGTACTGGCTGAGTGGCAACATTATGATCGATCGGAAAAACACCGCAAAGGCTTTGGATACCCTGCAGCTTACGGCTAAAAAAATTACCGAAAAAAATCTGTCGGTGTGGTTTTTCCCGGAAGGAACCCGTTCTTATGGCCGCGGTATACTGCCGTTTAAAGTGGGCGCGTTTCGGCTGGCCGTCGCCACCGAAACCCCGGTTATCATGGTGACTGCCAGTAATATGCATGACAAAATTAAGTGGAACCGGTGGAACAATGGCGAGCTGATTATCGACATTAGTGAACCCCAGCAACTCGATAGCAGCCGGTCAGCGAAAGGCTGGATGGCGTATTATCACACCCAAATGGAAAAAAAGTTTGCCACATTAAACGACGAAGTCGCTCAAAGTGATAAATCACGATAAACTAAAACGTGACAACCTTTTTTGCTAATCAGGCTTTTAATATGACTCAATATGACGAACGTACCGAATGGTACGAATTCAATCAGGAAACTATCGATGCGTTGCTAAGCGACGGTAGTGAAGCCGATGCCACTTACACTATCGAACACCACATGGCCTGTCAGGATTTCGATCGCCTGGAAAAAGCCGCGGTTGACGCATTTAAAGCCGGCTTCGAAGTGACCGATGCCGAAGAAGTTTATCTGGATGACGGAGGTACCGTATTCTGTTTCGATATCATTGCCGAGCGCCAGTTAAACCGGGAACTGCTGGATACCGACATCGATGCGTTGCTGCAAATTGCCGATAAACACCAGGTTCACTACGACGGCTGGGGCACTTATTTTATCGGTGATGATGCAATTGGCGAAGAAGAGTAAATAGCAGCCTGTCACCGTTTTTATGCCCCGCGAGCCTGAAGCTGCGGGGCAGCTGTTCGGCCTGCGCTTTAGTCATTTTTCTCCAGCTTTTTTATACTGTTGCTTGCCGGTTTCCCGCTTAGACTACCCGCCCAAATTTCCCTGCCTTATAATCACTTTGGGCCTGCTCAATTTGCTGCTCAGAACCCAGTGCAAAAGGTCCGCGCTGAACAAAGCTTTCTTTTATTGCCTGACCCGAGAACATCGCAAAGCGCGCTTCACTGCGCTGCCGGTTATGCAGATACAGGCAGGCAGCGGAATGACCGATAGCCACTGACTCACCTTTATTCAAAGTCATGGCATGCTGTGCGAAAACCACTTCGAAGGAACCGTCCACCGCATAGAGCCAGCAATTATGTGACGGCTTCAATTGATGGGAAAAGGACGAAGATGGCCTAATTGTGCCGTCCAGTATCGTCATATTACCCACCGGTGAGGTGGCACCGCTCAAACCATTGCTGCTGCCCATGGCTATTCTTACCCGGCATGAGGCATTTTCAATCACCGGCATATCACTCGCTCTGACTAATTCAGAACCTGGTTCGCCTTGCTTTAACGCGCCCGGCAGATTAACAAACACCTGTAAACCATGGATCACTGAGCCGGGTCTGGGTGCTTCATCGTGCACTGCGCCACCGGCTGCGTTTAACCAGTATAAATCTCCCGGCTGTAAGTCAAAGTCATTGCCCATTGAGTCACGGTTGTGAAACAGCCCCTGGCTGTCTTCGAATAATAAAGAGACGGCCGCTAAGCCTGCATGAGGGTGGGCACCAAAGGTTGACTGGCTCATTGTGTAGTGGTCAACCATTATCAGTGGATCCATCAGGCCCTGATAACCGGTATGACGAAAACTGTGCGCCGCAAACCCTTTTCCTACCTCAAAGTAATGACCTGTTTGCACGCCTGATACTTTTACATCGGCGTCTGGTTGCAACCGTTCACCGCGATTTAAGACTGGATCTAACATGTGGATGCTCCTTTTACTTGACTCAATCATTCTACGTGTGAAACATTTGATTAATAAACAAGCAAAATTAGAAAGCATCATTGCAAATACAGAATAAAGAAATTGACCAGAAGACCGGACATTAACGCCATGATTGATCTCAACGATTACTATTACTATGTCCATGTGGTCGAAAAGAAAGGCTTCTCTACAGCGGCACGGGCACTGAGGGTTCCAACCTCCAGACTGAGCCGGCATATCTCCAGGCTGGAAGAGCGGCTTAATGTAGCGCTGATCCAGCGCACCTCCAGGCAATTCCACATCACCGAGGCCGGACAGTTGTTTTACCGTCATGCCAGAAGCATGATCTCAGAGATGGAAGAAGCCGAAAATGCCATCAAAATGGCCACGCAGTCGCTGACTGGGCATACCAGTATCAGTTGCTCGGTTGGGGTTGCACAATTTGCTTTGAAGGCGTTGCTTAGCAGATTTTTACAGGACAACCCCAGGATTACGCTCTCTCAGCATGTGTCAAATAGCCCGGTGGACTTACTCGAAACCGGTGTTGATATGGCACTTCGGGGTCATATGGATGGATTACCAGACTCCAGTTTAATTCAACGTCCTGTGGCAACGGTAGCATGGTGGCTGTTTGCCAGCCCGGCGCATATTGAGCAATTCGGAGCTCCCGTTACGCCGGTAGAGTTAATGAAAAGAAAGTCACTTAAAGTGGGCTGGCAAACGGCTGATGGTGTCTGGACCCTTCGCCACCAAAACGGGGATGAGGTGATCTTGCCTTTCACTGCCGGTTTTTGCAGCGATGATATGAGTACCCTGAAGCAAGCCGCAGCAGATAACCTCGGTGTTGTGTCTCTGCCCGCTTATACTTGCCGGGACGAACTGGCTTCAGGCCAGTTGGTGCGAATACTACCGGAGTGGACAACCGGCGCAGCCCAGTTAAGTCTGTTAACCCCGGTAAGAAAAGGACTCACCGCGCCAGCAATGCAGTTAAGGGATTACCTTACGCAAAATTTGCCCGATTACGTCACCGTGTAATACGTATTGCTGATGTTCGGGTTTACCGGGCTTTACCGGTTTACCTGATGACAGACAGCACAGCCTCCTGCCACTTTACCAGCAAAATAATAACGGGGTTCAGCCAGTGATGCCGCGCCCCTGGCTTTATCCACCTTAGCCACAAAATCGCGCATAAAATCCTGCATGTAAGGGTGATTGGAGCCGGCATTCACACTCTGTAAACCGGAGGCAATCTGCTCAATGCTGTCGAGCGCCGCCATAACGGTTTGTCGCTGATTGTCGAGGGCTGCCGGATCGCTGCCATCCACGGGTGCCAGAGCAATGTCCAACAAACGGATTTGAGCGGCCATTCGAGCCATATCTGTCTTGATATCCTGCGGTTCAATGTAATTAAAATCAGGGGGATAAGTGACTTTTCGGACATCCGAAAGGGTATAGCTACAACCGCTTAGCAGGGCTAACAGCAACACTGCTCCGCCGCTGATCGTGTGCTTAACATTGGGTAACCGCATAACATCAACTCCTCTATGGCCTATAGCAAAGCTAAGCCCGGAGGGTGCTTTATGCAATTACCAGCGACGGTTGAATTGACCTGGGACAATAAAACCTCTGCAATCATTAACGTACCGTCGCTGGCCTCATCGTTTTTATCGTTTCATACCGGCCATAATGGCAGCGAGTTGTTCAACGGCTTTGACTGATTCCCGGGGATCGATATTGGCCAGCGGATTATTAAAATCGCCCTCCGCACCGGCTTGAACCAGCAATCCATCACGGCGTGGATAAACGGACGTGTGCTGGTCAAAATACTGGATACCGTATTTTACTTCCGGTTGTGGCATCAGCTTACAAGTCTGGCCACGAACAGGAATGATAGAATCATCATTCAACAAAGCCTTTGCCCCATACCCGGTACAATTAACAATCACCGCTTCATCAAATTGTTGAAAATCGGCAACAGAGGTCAGGGTGCGGTCAATGATCCTGCCGCCACTGCGGTAAAACAAGTCGAGCAAATACTGTGAATAAGCACTGATATTAAACATCAGCAAGGGAAACTGCCTGACATGCTCAGTAGCAAATGGGTTTAGCTGCGGCGGCACATTTCGCGCCCTGGGAGTTAAATCGCTGAGCAATTCCTGGCGATAATTGGGATAGGCTGGCTCGCCGGGAATGTTGTGCCCACCATGATCATCAAAAGGCTTATCTGCCAGGCGGAACATAGTGGTCCATTCCACCGGGTTCCCAGCCAGACCCAATAAGGTCTGAAAACGCAGGTAAGACAATTTCGCCATCCATTGCCAGCGCTCAGCGAAAGGCTGCGCATGTGCTAAGGTCACAATGCGGGAGTCTGGCGACCAAATCCCCGTAGCATAAGAAGACCGTACGTATGGCGGCTGTTCCTTAGCGTAGATAGTCACGTCATAGCCAGCTCGCTGACACTGTATTGCGGTTGTCAGACCAACGGCACCGCAACCCACCACCGCTACGGGGGTATGCTGATCAGCATTAATCAGGGATTCCGCCAGGGCAGCCGTTCCCCAGGACAGTGACCAGCCACTACCACCATGGCCATAATTATGGATCAGGGTTTTATTGCCAATAGTTTCAGTTTCTATTCGCGGCCCCATCGGCCGAAACGGCCGGGTGCACACATTGGTACTGATGATGCGATCCGGATAGGCATTTATAGGAGCCAGTTCCGGTAAGGTTAAAGGTAAAGTTGCAGGCGAAGAAGGTAACTGAGAAGACGTGTGTCTGGCACTGACACAACCACCGAGGGTTGCTGCGATACCTGAGCCTGCGGCTCCCTGAAGAAAACGACGACGATGCATGAGGGCTCCATTAGTTTCCGGCCTGAAACAGGCGGAATTCAATTAAGTCCTGATGATGTAGTAAGGAAAAGTGTCACTATGGTCTGTGTGCCATTTAGTTCAGATTAACCAGTCCCTTGTTGGTAAACAAGGAAAATTGTCGGGGTAATCGGGAGGTTGTCGTTGAGTCCCCTTCATCAGGCCTGCCTGCCGAAGACCAGAACAGCCCCATCCACTATAGGCAACTGGGTTCGATCGCGGCCTCGTTAGTGCCAAAAATTCGTAGATTTTGGTTTAAATAAGCTTATTTTAAGCCGGTAAACTTACTGTAAATAAGTAATTTACCCCTTACGACTGCCTGCCAGGGTACGTGGTTACTGCACTAATAAAAGAGCTGCTCAACAATTCCACAGCTCCGTCAAAAACTTGTCATTTCTCTGTAGCAAAGCACTTATAGTGTTACCTGCACTTCAGGACAGTCATTCAAAAAATATCAAGCAGGAGCAACACACAGATGAAAGCGAAAATCCTGTTGCCTCTTGTACTTGGTCTACCGGTCTCAGCACTCGCTGACGATCTGTTTATCTCAGAGTACATAGAAGGCAGCTCAAACAATAAAGCGATAGAAATTTATAATCCCACAGACAGTGCCGTTGACCTGACCGGCTATCGTCTGGCAATCTATTCTAACGGCGGCACTTCTGCCGGCACCACTATTGCTCTGTCAGGCATGCTGGCAAGCGGCGATGTCTACGTGGTTGCTGATGATGGCGCCGACGCCTCTATTCTCGCCCAAACCGACCTTACCAGCACCAGTTCTTTCTACAATGGTGATGATGCGGTGGTACTGGTTAATGGTAGCGCGGTGGTTGATAGTTTTGGTCAGCTGGGTGTCGACCCCGGCAGCTATTGGGAGTCCAACGGCGTCAGAACCCAGAACAGAACACTGGTTCGCAAATCCTCCGTGACAGCTGGCGATATTATTCCTGATGATGCTTTTGATGTTTCACTGGAATGGGACCAATTCGCTGAAGATTATACTGCCAACTTAGGCATTCATGGCTCAGGTGGCGATACCGGCGGCGGTGATGACGAAGATCTCACCGACGTTTGCACCAACTGCCCTGACATAGACAAGGTGGCAGATGCAGCTACTTTCGATCCTGCCAGCTACTACGCGTCAGTTCAAACCGAGATTGACGCCAATTCACCGGTCGAATTCATCAAGATGGCCCTCAACACGGTTATCAGTGCTGACCATACCGTGCTGACTTACTCAGAAGTCTGGACAGCTCTGACTGAAACCGATGAAGACCCGACCAACCCTGACAATGTGGTGTTGTTCTATTCGGGTATTTCACTGCCAAAAACCAGCAATCAGTCTGGTGTAAACAATGATGATTTCTGGAACCGTGAACACGTCTGGCCAAACAGCCATGGCTTTGGCAGCGATTCTTACGAAGGTTATACCGATATCCATCACCTGCGTCCTGAAGACGTCTCGGTTAATGGCTCGCGTGGTAACCTGGATTTTGACAACAGTGACGCACCGCTTACTGAGGCACCAGAGAATCGCATTGACAACGACTCATTTGAACCGCGCGATGCGGTTAAAGGTGATGTAGCACGCATGATGTTATACATGGACGTGCGTTACGAAGGTTCTGGCAGCGACAGCACTCCTGATTTGGTGCTGGTTAACCGCACTACCGGCCCGGGCGAAGCCGCTTTAGGCAAGCTCTGTACGCTGATAGCATGGCATAATGCCGATCCGGTTGATGCGTCTGAAGAACAACGCGCCGCCACAATTTATGAATACCAGGGTAACCGTAACCCGTTTGTGGATCACCCGGAATGGGTAGATTTGCTGTATCCGGTACAAAGCTGTGATGACGAGCCTACCGATCCTGAAGAACCACCTGTGGATCCCGAAGACCCGCCTGTAGGTGGCGCCAGTCCGCTTATCCTGAGCGGTGTTATTGACGCCGATTTAAGTGGCGGATTACCCAAAGCGGTTGAAGTCTTTGTAACGCGTGATATCGCCGATCTGAGTGTTTGTGGTATCGGTTTCGCCAATAACGGTGGTGGCACCGATGGACAGGAATACACGTTCCCGGCTGACTCTGCCCTGGCAGGCGACCGCATCATCGTAGCATCAGAAACCTCGCAATTTGGCGCCTTTTTTGATAGCACACCAGACTACAATAGCGGTAGCGTATCCATCAACGGTGACGATGCTATTGAACTGTTCTGTGACGGTGAAGTCGTCGATGTGTTCGGTGATCCGGATGTAAACGGTGACTATGAGGCATGGGATTACACCGATAGCTGGGCATACCGCAAATCCAATACTGCGGCCAGCACATCCTTTAATGTAAATGACTGGACCCTGCCTGGACGCTCTGCGTTAGACGGCGAGAGCACCAATGCTACGGCAACAACGCCTTACCCTTATAAAACTTTTACTGCTGTGCAGCCTGAACTGTTTATCTCTGAATATACCGAAGGCAGCGGCTATAATAAGGCCCTGGAAATCGTCAACCTTGGTTCGCAAAGCGTTGATCTGTCGGCCCACAGCTATGTGATCAGTGTGTACTCAAATGGCGCTACCAGCCCGTCATTCAGTGTTACCCTGAGTGGTAGTATTGCCCCTGGCGATGTATTTGTGGTTTCTCACCCTGATGCTGACGCGCCACTTCCTGAGGTTTCGGATCAGGAAGCTTCATTAAACTTTAACGGCGACGACGCGGTAGTCTTCTTTAAAGACGGTGAAGTGATTGATGCTATTGGCCAGGTAGGCGTAGATCCGGGCTCTCAGTGGGGCACGGGTGATACCAGCACCAAAGACAATACTATTCGTCGCTTGCTGTCGGTAACCACCGGCGACACGAATGCAGACGATGCCTTTGACCCTGCATTAGAATGGGAAGGCTTCCCGAATAACACCCTCGATCACTTCGGCATTTATGGCGACGGTAATCCGGGCAATCCTGACGATCCAGGTGAAGAGTTTGGCGCGTGTTTCGACACAGCGACTTACATCAGTGCCGTTCAGGGCAGTACCGATACATCGCCATTGAGCGGAGAGACCGTTACGGTAGAAGGTGTTGTAACAGCAGTATTCACCGACCTGGGCGGATTCTTTATGCAGGAAGAAGACGGTGAGCGCGATGCCGATCCTCAAACCTCTGAAGGTCTGTTTGTGGAATTAGCTGCGTTGCCTCAGGGTTTACAGGCATCAGACGTAATCCGTGTACAAGGCACAGTAACAGAGCAATATGGCCGGACCATTTTAACCAGCGTTGCCGACTCAGCAATCTGCGGCACCGGTTCAGTTACAGCGTCTGTTATCAGTCTGCCTCAGGACAGCGCTGACAGCTTTGAAGCGGTAGAGAACATGCTGGTTGTTAACGATGCCGCCTGGGACATCTCTGACACTTACAGCTTCATTCGCTATGGGGAAATACTGGTTTCCAATGGCCGTCTTTATAACCCCACTCAACTGTTTGACGCAGGTAGTCAGGAAGCGATTGATTACGCCGAGTTTAATGCCCGTAATCAGCTAATCATTGATGATAATCGCGATGGCTCTGATAACGCTGCGCCATTATTGTCTATCGGTGATGTGGGTCCTTATAACCCGCTGCGCTCCGGCGACAGTGTGACCCGTGTTGAAGGGATTATGGACTATGGCTTCAGCGCCTACCGTATTCGTCCGGTAAATGAAGTAACGGTAATCAATACCAATGTGCGTAACGACGCGCCGGTCATTGCCGACGGAAATCTGCGCATTGCCAGCTTTAACGTACTCAACCTGTTTAACGGTGACGGCACTGGCTCGGGCTTTCCAACCAGCCGTGGTGCCGACAGCTTCTCTGAATACGAGCGCCAACTGGCTAAAATCGTGAATGCGATTGTGGCTATTGATGCCGATGTTCTGGGCTTAATGGAAATTGAGAACGACGGCTATGCCAGCACCAGTGCCATTGCACAACTGGTGGCCGCGATTAACGCACAAATGGGCTCTGGTACCTATGAGTACATCAGTGTGGGCAACGGTATTGGCACCGACGAAATTGCCGTAGGTATTATTTATAAACCTGCGGTAGTGACGCCGGAAGGTGCGCCTGAACTGCTGACTTCAGCGAACAGTATCGTCGATACTGACGGGCCGCTGTTTGATGATTCACGTAACCGCCCTTCTCTGGCACAGGCGTTTGTTCACAGCGAAACCCGTCAGACCGTAGTAGTGGATGTTAACCACCTTAAATCCAAAGGTTCAAGCTGTGGCAGTGGTGATGATGATGCGTCTACCGGCCAGGGCAATTGTAACCTGACCCGTACCCGTGCCGCACAGGCGCTGGTTGTGTGGTTGAATGATACGTTCCCGGATATGCCATTTACAATGCTCGGTGATTTAAACAGCTACGGTATGGAAGACCCGATTCAGGTGCTTACCGAAGCCGGCTTAACCGATACGGCACGTACTGTTCTGGGTGACACCGCATACAGCTATACCTTCGACGGCTTAGTCGGCAGCCTGGATTACCAGTTAGTCAATGAGGCCATGGGCGAATGGCTTATCGATGCGACTGAGTGGCATATCAATGCTGACGAGCTGAGCATACTGGATTACAACGAAGAGTATAAAACCGCTGATTTCCTTAATGAACTCGTGTTCCGTGCTTCCGATCATGATCCGGTAGTGGCCACTTACCAGTTGGATATGGCGCCGCTGCCAGGCGACATGGATGGTGACTTCGATGTGGATATGCTCGATATCCGTGCCTTCCAGATGGCTATTGTGCGTCGACAGCCGCTGGGCAGTGAGTATGACTTTAACAATGATGGTCGCGTAAACATGCGTGATCTGGTTGCCATGCGAGCGCTGTGTACTCGCAGCGGTTGCCGCCCTTAATTCAAATTGGAGTGATAAATAATGAAGAAGTTGTTATTAACCCTGGCCAGTCTGGTTGCGTTTAGCAGCCAGGCAGCGGTCATCTCAGTAGACCTTGCCGATAATGAAATTGCCGTGGGTGACACCACCACCGTAAACATTACCGGTGCGTTTGACAGCCAGACTGAAGCCTTTGACTTTGCGTTACTGAGCGTGTTTTTCGATAACAGTTCGTTGCTGGTTGATAGCCTGAGTCTGGGCTCTGATCTGCCTTCAGATGATGTGTTTTTTGACCCTTATGTCGAATTCTCTGAAAATGTGGGCGATGTCACTATGGGCTGGTACAGCTTATTTGCTGGTGCTTACACAAACCCTGCCCCATTCTCACTATTCAGTTTTGATGTAACGGCAACAGCCGAGGGTGTGTTTGATTTCACCTTTGATACCACAGACATGCTGAGCTTTGACTTTTTTGATTCAGCGACCTTTGCCCCTATCGCGTTTGAGATAAGCGAAGCCAGCTTAACCGTCACTGACGGTGTAGCAGCTGACGTTGCAGCACCGCAAACAGCACTGCTGTTAGCCTTGGCGTTAGGCGGTCTGGTGGTCGCTCGTCGCCGCAGCTAATCTGCCCTGCCTTAACGATTAAAACCCCGCCCAGGCGGGGTTTTTTATTGTCCGTGTCCCGAGCTTTTTAGATCGGATACGCCTGCCGCCTCGTATTGCCGGGTGTACCCAAATAAACAGACCGCGTGTTTCAATCGCCCCCGGGGTTTGTTACCCTGCAAGCATGCTGCCTTAGACCACTTCAGGATCGAATAATGAGCAAGGTTAGGCTCTTCCGGCTAACGCCGGTACTTCTATTGTTTTCCGGTACGGCACTCTCTGCCGACGAGTTCCCGGTCAATATTGGGGGGCATGTGCGCCTCAATTACAGCTATCAGGACTGGCAGGAAGTTGAATTGCGTGACGGCTTTGGTTTTGAGTCACTCAAATTAACCGTGTCCGGTGAAACCGACCAGTTCAGCTATAAAGCAGATTACCGCTGGTATGAAAATACCGACTTTAACACCGTGCGCTATGCCGACCTGACTTATCATTACGACGACCGCACCAGTGTGTCCGCCGGGATCACCAAAGTGCCCTTTGGCTTATTACCCTTTGCCTCAAACAGCTTTTGGTTTTCCATCAATTACTATATTGGCTTTGAGGATGACTACGACCCCGGCTTGGTAGTGCAATACCAGAAATCCAACTGGGATATCCGTGCTGGTTACTTCTTTAACGATGAATACAACGATGCCGGCCGCTTTGGACGTTACTCCTTTGATATTGCCGACAACGGTGAGTTTCGTAATCAGGAAGACGGCCAGTACAACCTGCGGGTAAGCTATACTGCCGGGTTAATCCGCGGCGCTACTACCGAGTTTGGCGCGTCCTGGCAAGCCGCTAACGTACTCAACCTGGATACGCTAAACGAGGGTGATATGAACGCTTATGCCCTGCACCTTCGCCATACCCAGGGCCCGCTGGGCGTTGCCCTGCAATATACCGATTACGATTATGATCTGGCCGCACCACAAGATCAGGCAACTGACCGTCTCGCTTTGTCAGCTTTTGATTTTCCTTTCCTTACTGCCTCTAAAGCGCACAGTTACACCGCGGCAGTGAGTTATGAATTACCGTTCAGAGTAACCGGCCTGTCGCCGATTAAATGCTATTCAGAATACGGGGCGGTTGAGCCCGATGTGGCGGCTGGTCTGCGCTCAACGCAATGGGTCAATGGCTGTAGTTTTGGCTGGCGCGCCCTGTATTTTTATGTGGATAGCATTCAGGGCAAAAACATGTGGTTTTCCGGCGGTTCCGGCATTGGTCTCGACCTTGGCGGTAATCAGGACTCCACCCATCGTTTAAATATTAGTTTAGGCCTTTATTTTTAGTGACTGTTATGAAAAATCTTCTTTTAATGCTGTCCCTGCTTTTTGCAGTGGTAAATAATGCCTCAGCTCACGCGTGGCGCACACTCACCATTGCCACCACCGAATATCCGCCCTATACCTCCACGGACATGGAGCACAACGGCTATATAAACCATATTATCAGTGAGGCGTTTTTACGGGTTGGCGTAGATGTAGTGTACGAAACTATGTCCTGGGAAGATGCCATTGCAAGTGCCAAAGACGGCCGCTATGACGCTGTGTCATATGCTAACTTCACCCGGGTTTACAGTGTTGATTTCTGGCAGAGCGAGCCTATCACCTCAGAAAGCCTGGTGTTTACGGCGAATGAAGAACTTCCTCTGGATAAGTGGGAAAACCTGCAACAACTGGAGCATTACAAAATCGGCGTCACCAAAGGTTACGCTTATACCGATGAACTCTTTGCGTTTTTTAAGCAGGCGCCCAACACTGTAACCGTTGATACCGACAAAGACGGCCTAAATGCGGTGATTGCCAACGATATTCAATTGTTCCCCATCGATGAGCTGACCGCCTGGTATTTACTGGAACGGGATTTCACCACCTTCGACCGTGACGAAATAAAAATGCTCAAGCCGTTTATTTCTACCGTGACCACCCACTTACTTATCCCGCGTAAAAGTCAGGATGGCGAGTTAATTTTAGCCTTGTTCAACAAAGGTCTGCGAGAGTTAGCGATGGAAGGTAAACTCGACCGTTATAAAACCTTATTGCGCGAAGGCTACTACCAGCACCCCGACAAACCGGTTAATTTTGATCGACGTTAAGCTTTAAAATGCTGCCTGCTATGGCAGCATTTTTAGCGCCAGTTCTCGGGTATGGGAAAGAAGCGCTGCATCGCCGACTTTGCCATGACCGGGAACCACCCTCTGGACCTCAGGAAAGTATTCAGTTACCCGGCTGACTGACTCTGGCCACGCCCGCACGTCGCCTTCTGCGGTATACCCCAGCGAAAAGGTCGTCTGTTCACGGATAAAGCAACCACCGAACAACAGGTTATGTTTTTTCACCCACACTACGCTGTTGTCCAGCGTATGGCCCGGCCCGGGATAAAACGCCTCTATCATTCCAGGCACTATCCAGGCGCTATCGATAAACGTGTGTTGAGCCGGAGTTTCGCCCTTTTCAAGTAAATACTGATTGGTTAGCTCGTAGGTCCATGAGGGAATGTTGTTTTGATGAAAAAGCGCCAGATGGCCTCCCGCATCCTCATGAGAATGGGTTACTACAACCGCTTCCAGGCTAAGCGACTGCGATGCCAGCCAGTTAAATAACTCTTCAACATCGCTGGCATCCCAGGGGGTATCAATTAAAACGGCTTTGTCTGCAGCGGTTTTAACAATTAAGCCGTTACCGCTAACCACACCATATCCTTCCACCGCCCGTTCAGAGCGCATCAGAAAAACCCCGTCGCTTAAGGAAGAGACCGTCAGGTTAGCGGCCGTTAAGGAAGGGGAAATAAGCAGCAAAAGTACGATCGTACTAACCCGTTCCCAGCCTGAACGTCTTATCATGGTTAAGTTTCGCTTCAGTTATTGTTCAGCCTGACTTTCGCACACTGCAAGTACAGTCAATGCAGACACAACCAGGGTGAATGGATTATGAAAAATCAAAGAGTAACACAGACTTTACTTGCTGCGGCACTGATGTCCCTGAGCTTTATCACTTTTTCATCGGCTGCACAAAGCAAGGAAGTGGCCGTTAGTGAAACCTTCAGTACGCCTGAATTAAATGCCGCCGATAATGTCCCTGTACGGGTAAAGAAAAAGGATCTGGGTAGTATCCCGGCCAAATCCGGCGAACAACTGCGCACGGCAAGTCACAGTGTTGACTACTGGTTTTATGATGCCTGGATGACACTCTACACCGACCGTGATTACGACGGATACTATGCCAGTTTCGACCTTGAATTTGACGCCGACACTAACTATTACCAGGCACCGGTTTACGCCATTGTCTATCTGGGCACCAACGACTATTACGAAGCGTTTCATGTGACTTCGGTCTTCAACCTTTACAGCGACAGTAGTGATGATTCGGTGTTGCTTGAAAGCGAGTTGGTGAACGGTTACCCGAGTAACGATTACGATATTTTAATTGAATTGATCGATGCGCAAACCGATCAGGTGCTGGCCACTATCGATGCCTATGAAGATGCCGATCTGTCTTATCAGAGTATGGAAAGCCTTGACTACGATCGCCCGGTTACTTCTGAAGTGGTGGTTGAAACCCATGCTGGCAGCTGGAGTCTGTGGATGAGTCTGGCGCTGCTCGGTCTGGTTGTCTGGCGACGCAAATAACCCAACACAGTAAAACGGGGCCAGTGGCCCCGTTTTTAGTTGGTTAATTAAGGACAACTCCCTTCATACCATACCGTACCATCAGTGGAGTAAAGGGTTGAGGTGCCCCAGGTAGAGCCAGCCAGTGAGTCATCAGAACCGCTGGCAAAATAATCCGGCGCGTAATAATAGCCGGTGCTGTAAGCACGCCCCGCCACTTTGTGGTAGTAATTAGCGGTTGTATAGTCCGCGCAGGTCGCCGGATCACCGCCATCATTCCCCCCGCCGGAGCCACCACCGTCAGAGCCTGATCCGCTGCACGCCTGCACCGGCCCGGTACAGGAAGCATCGTCATCCTGCCATACACACATACCACCACTCTGGGTTTGCTCGGTCAGTTTAAAAGCATCGGTTGAGTATTCCAGATAGCAGGTAGAGTAGCCGGTATAATCGAGACGACCAGCGCTGATATGTTGATCGAGCGTAGCAATCACGCCGGCATCAATGTCTACCGACAGTTGTGTGTTGCTGCTCAGGCCACTGGCGTCGATAGCCGTAACCGTAATAGTTTGCACACCGCCCGGCAGGTCGCAGGCTTCAGCGCTAAAGGATAGCCCATCCACACTGGCATTTTGGCTACCGGTCGCAAATGTTACTTCTACTGCGGTAAGGTCCTGGTTTTCGTCGTAAACCGAGCCGGTAACCGTTGCACACTGGCCATTGGCATCCACCAGCACATCAGATAACACGGGCGCAGAAGGCGGCGGTGGCGGGCCAACGCGAACACTAACGGTAATGGCTTCTGACACAGCGCCAACATCATCGCTGGCAGTCACGCTAACATAGTACAGGTCATCCGCTAAGGCGGCCGAAGTGAGCGAAAAACTGTTGTCGCTCTGCGTGGCAGTAGCATACTGGTACTCATCGCCATTATTATTCGTGATGAGAACATCTACATTATCAACACCCCCCTCCACATCGGTTGCCGTGCCGGTTACCACTAACTGACCACTGCTTTCTATTGCATTCACATTAGCCAGCACTGGTGGTTGATTCCGGTCGACCCGTTTATTGTTCTCGGTAAAGTATTCGCCAAGATACATCGCATAATTGATACCGGTACCGCTCACATATGAGCCACTGGCTCCGGCGCCGCCGGACCAGGAATGATCCACGCCATTAAGCCAGATCATCGATACCCGCCCCTCTTCCCAAAGATATTCTTCGGCGGTTCTTGTTCCGCTTCCAAGCGGGTTGCTGCCAGGCAGTTCATTCACCCCGTACGCCCCGGCCATGCCTTCAGCATTCTGCCGGTTATAGCAGGTATCAACCGTGGTATCAGCATCGCCATGGGCTATGGAGGCAATCTGGTCATTCAGCGATCCGCTGTAACTACCGGCGTATTGCTGGCAGCGCGTTGCCACATCGGCATATTCACAGCTGCCAATCGCGCCACTGGAACTGGTGCCTATGCTGGGACCGGCACTTACTCCCACGCCGGCAAATACATCCGGTGCAATACAGGCGGTGGTATTGGCAAACGCAGCACCGGAGGAAAGCCCTGCCACATAAACCTGATCGTCATCGATGGCATAGCTGCCGCTGGCTTTCATGGTCGACACCAATGACAGGATATTGGCATAATCACCTGCCGTGCGCGATTTGGCGCCCTGCCAGTAAGACCAGCAGCCAAACCCCGCTTTGTTCATTGCATCCGGAACCGCTACTACCATTCCGTAAGTTTCTGCCGCCTGCTCAAGGTTAGCCGAAAGATACGCATCAATGGACTGTGTACAGCCGTGAAGTACGACTAACAGTGAGCGTCCCTGCCCTATTGGTGATAGCGAATCCGGGGTATAAACGTGTACTTTATTGAAGTTACCTACTGTCACATTCTGTTGCCAGCTGCCCGCCTGAGCCGGTGAGGCCAGCGTTGCAGACAGCAATGTCCCTGCTATCAGTAGTTTGTTTTTAAATGTCATGTTACCACCTTCTTCTCATTTGTGTTTACCAATGGTTAACGCATTGTTGATCATTTGTTAATGAAATCCTGTAGCACTTTCGTACTGTGCAGGGTTGAAGGCAGAAAACCGGGGAGCCCGCGAAGCAAACGCGACCAAAGTAGTAGTTCACTCTTACCAAAGTAGCAGAGGCGCGTTGACCTTTGTCTCGTTATCTTGAGTATAATGTTACTGTTTTGTAAATTCTGAGCGGTACTGCTGGCTAATATGAATGCTTCCAATAAAGTTACGCTGACGATTGTTCTGATTTTCACTGCCGTATTCAGTGTGCTCACCGTTACCATGTTCTATCAGGCCAGAGCGGATATCAGTGAAGAGGGGGAAGCAGCACTACAGTTAGCTGAGACCCTGGCAGAAGCCAGTCTGGATACCGATACCCTGACCCGCCTTTTGCACAACAGTCGCCACCTTACCGTTATAGAGCACGCTAACGCTGCAGCGCAGTTGCCATTAACCGGTCCGCTTGAGAAGTGGCTGGCTCCGCCGCCGGCGCGCACAACCATTCGTTCTGCATCGGGTGACACCATAACGGTAATAGCCAATAGCGCTGCCGAATTTAATGAAATTATTGCAACGGTCGCCACCGTGCTGTTTGTTTTTGTACTGGCACTACTGCTCACCCTCTTTACACTGCGATATGCCGTCAATAAGCGCCTTAAACCACTGGCCGAATTGTGTCAGGGGCTGGAGTCTATTCAGTCGGGTCAGTTCAGGTTATCGGCAGCGTCAACCGATATTGCCGAAATACACAGGCTGATTGAGCATTACAATAATCTGATTGGCTCACTGGCCAGTAAAGAAACCCAGGTTGCCGGATTACGTCAGCGCCTGTCGGCCTTGCAGGAAAATGAACGACGGCTGTTGGCGAGGGAGCTTCACGATAACCTTGGCCAGCTGATCACCGGCATTACGGTGCAAACCTATATGCTTGAGCAACAAAAACAAAATCCGGATTTTATTGTTAAAGCCTGCGCCACCATTCAGCACCAGTGTGATGCGGTTCACCAGGGCATGAAGGATTTAACCAACCAGCTTTATCCGGTGTTTCTTAATAAACTGGGATTAACCACATCTATTGCGCAAATGATCCAGACCTGGCAGGACATTCATCAAATAGAAGTCCACTGGTTACCCGATGCGGCCACCATTGCCACCAATCTCGACCGGGACACTCAAATCTATCGCATCACGCAGGAAATATTCACTAACATTGCCAAACACGCCAATGCTACTGTGGTGACCATTGGCTTAACCACCACCCTCGATCAGCTCACGCTGTTTGTACGTGATAATGGCCAGGGCTTCAGCTCAGAGGAGTCAAAAGCCGCCGGACTGGGTCTGCAATCCATGCATGAACGAGCATCGCTACTCGGTGGCAGGCTTAACGTCGAAACTCACGATAAAGGAACTACCGTTACTCTGGTTGCTCCCCTTAAAGTAAAGGATAACCTGCATTATGAATATTCTGATCGTTGATGACCACGCCGTAGTGCGCCAGGGCTACAGTGCGCTGCTTACCATGATGCTGCCTGATGCAATTGTCAGTGAAGCCGAAAATGTTCAGCAAACGCTTAAAGCGCTGGGCGCTGCAGACATTGATTTGGTCATTCTCGACATTAACCTGGAAAACGCCAGCGGGCTTAATCTGGCGGGCCGGCTGTTAAAACGCTGGCCGCGATTGAAGATAATTTTCTTCAGTATGTTTGACGAGCCATCCGTGGTTAACCGGGCAATTCAAACCGGGGCCAAAGGCTATTTGAGTAAGCGCAGTAAACCAGAGGTGATGGTGGAGGCAATAAAAACGGTACTCAGCGGTAAGCGCTACATCGAACATAACATTGCTATTCAATTGGCGACCCACCAGCTAAATGATGCCGACGACAGTTGCAAGCAGTTGACGCAACGCGAATTTGATGTCTTTCTGGGCATTGCCAAAGGGCTCGACCGGGCACAATTGGCCGACGAGCTGAATGTGTCGAGTAAAACGGTGTCGAATACCCTCACCCAGTTAAAAGCCAAGTTACAAATCAGCACCCACGCTGAACTGGTGCACCTGGCTATTGAGCAGGGTTACCTCAAGGTTGCTGTCTAAAAACGCTTAGAGGATAGTAAAATAAGACTCCAGCAGTTCAATGGCCTGACGGGTTTTAACCGGCATATTCGGGTAGTCGGCCACCACGGCAAACACCTGGTAATCAGGTAACTGCCAGTCGGGTAACAGTTCGATTAACTGGCCGCTAGCGAGGTAATGTTGCACTTCCATCCGGGGTAATACAGCATAGCCTAAACCATCGACCGTGAACTGAATCAACGCTTGCATAGAATTGACGCTGAGTTTTGGCTGCGCCAGCAAATAACGCTCATCATTAGGACTACAAAGTTCGTGAACAGGCAGATGATCGTAAACGATAAAAGGGTGCTCTTTGAGCTGCTCAGGATGCAGGATGGGCTGCCCGCTTTCGCCATTTGAAGGGGCCACACAGAGGACCTGGGACCAGGTAGCCAGTTGATAAGACTTAAATCCCTCCTTTTCCACCGGAGCAAATCCCAGTGCAAGATCGGCCCCGCTGGCAACAATATCGTCATAACCTTCACCCAGGGTCACCGCCACCGAAATACGCTGAGAACTCTGCAACAGTTGACGTAAAGGTTTACTAAGCAGACCGCCGCCAAATCCCTCCGGCGCCAGGATCCTTAACTCACCAGATGGCGAATGGAATAACGCATCTATTTCCTGCTGGCCATGCTGGGCGATTTCAAGCAACGTTTGACTGGTCCGGTAGTAAATCCGGCCAGCTTCGGTGAGGCTAAGGTGACGGGAATTACGGTTAACCAGTTGTTGGCCAATATCCTCTTCCAGCTTACGCAGTTGCTGACTAATGGCCGACACAGTCATGTGCAACTGCCTGGCAGCCACACTCATATTGCCGCAGTCAGCAACGGCTAAAAACACTTTCAGGGCGCGGGTAAACTTAACGTTCATAGAAATTCATTTTTGCTAAAGACACCGTTTAATATTAGTCGATTGCAGATAACCTACGCCGACCTTATCCTAAATAACAATCATTCTCACTAAGATTTTCACTGTTATATGCGATTAAACAAGATGTCCCTGGCACTTTGCTGTGCTTTCTTTTCCTCAACTGTACTGGCTGTTTCTCCCGACAATGAAGAACTGGAAAAAATCGTGGTGACCGCTTCAGGCACCGCGCAAATGCTCAAAGAAGCGCCTGCCTCTATCAGTGTGCTCGATAAAGAAGACCTGAGTGAAAGGTTTTATCGGGACCTCACCGATGCCATGACTGATATTCCAGGCGTGATTGTCACCGGTGGCGGTGACAGAGAAGATATCAGCCTGCGAGGCATGGGTAGTCAGTACACCCTGATCCTGGTCGACGGTCAGCGACAGAGCTCACGTGAAACCCGGCCTAACAGCGACGGCCCGGGTGTTGAAGGTGCCTGGATCCCGCCGTTATCCGCCATCGAGCGTATTGAAGTTATTCGCGGTCCCATGTCTTCGCTTTACGGCTCCGATGCCATTGGTGGTGTAATCAATATTATCACCAGCAAAACCCCGGATGCCTGGCGCGGTGAAGTTCGTTTAGATGCCACCCTCCAGGAAGACAGTGATTCAGGTAATCAATACCAAACCACGTTCTTTACGGCAGGTTAACTTATCCCGGGTAAATTGGGCTTACAACTTTACGGCCGCTACACCCAGCGCGAAGAAGACAATATCGTCGATGGCTTTCGCGACCGCGACCATAAGAATGTCAGTGCCAAACTGGCCTTTACCCCCAATGACAATCACGAATTTGTTTTTGAAGCCACCCATACCCAGCAAGAAATTAACGCCACGCTGGGTAGAACCGTTGCACCGCTGGCCGAGGGCGAAGAATGTGGCCGTCGTGGCTGTCCGGCATCGAGCATGACTGAGTATGACCGCACTAACCTGTCGCTCAGTCACACCGGATACTGGGGCTGGGCAACCTCGCAAACTTATATCAAACAAGATGAGTTTGATAATGAATCCCGGCAAATGTACGTTAAAAACCTCGATGCCCAGACGATGTGGGCCGTTCCGGTCAACGATATCCTGAGCTTGAGAGCAGGCGGTGCTTACTTCGAGGAAGAGCTTAATGACCTGACCAGCAACCAGATTAGCGAGCTTTCACTGGTCGACGGTCACCAGTGGTCGGTGTTTGCCGAAGGGGAATGGAAAATCATTAAGGATTTCGCGATTACTACCGGTTTACGTTACGACGACGACCAGAACTATGGCGGCCAGTTAAGCCCCCGTTTATATGGGGTATGGCAAATCAGTTCAACAACCATTTTAAAGGGTGGCATATCCACTGGCTTCAGGGCGCCCAACCTGCGCCAGACCAATCCTTCCTGGGGACAAATCAGCCGCGGCGGCAACATTTGCGGCAACCCGGATCTGGAAGCCGAATCGTCCGTCAGCTATGAGCTCGGCTTATATCAGGACTTTGGTAAGGACACCACGGTATCCGCAACGGTGTTTTATAACGAATTTGAAGACCGTATCACCCGAATTCAGTGCCCAACAGACCTGTGTACCGACGGGCCTAACGATTTCGGTTCAGCCCCCACCACCTATATCAACATCGATGAGGCCATCACTCAGGGTTTTGAAATGAGTGTGCAGGCTAAACTCACCCAAGCCATTGAGTTTAACGCCAACTATACCTATACCGACTCGGAACAAAAAACCGGTCAGTACGCTGGCAGCCCGCTCAATCAGTTACCTAAGCACCTGATACAAACTTCACTGCGCTGGGCCATTAACGACCACACCAGCAGTTGGCTGCGCGTGCACTACCGTGGTGAAGAAAGTCAGCCCACCACAGGTCCATCGCAGGACAGCTTAATTGCCCCATCGTATAAGCTGGCAGACGTTGGCTTAAACTACGGTTTAACCAACGATATTAAGCTCGGCGCCGGTATTTATAACCTGCTGGATAAAGACATTGGTATGGAAGAATACGGCTACGTGGAAGATGGCCGCCGTTACTGGCTGTCACTGGCCTGGTCTTTCTAATCTCATTTCACCTCGGTTCGCTGCGCTGGTAAGGGAGCGGCGCAGCAAGGATTGTCATCTACCGATAAACATCATCAGCCAATCTAATTGAGATTGATTATCAATACCATTTAGATTAAGGTCGTAGTTTGCTACCCTCGGTACACACAGGATTACATTTCAGGAGTTATTACTTTGGCAAAAGTTACCCCGCACTTTTTATCATTGACTGGCAGGCAAAATCGCCCCAATACGCTGGTAAACGCGCTTTATCGCTTAACCGTTCCCCTGGCATTCCTCGGTACCACTGTGACAGTGCAAGCCGATGAGCTGGAAGTGACTTTACCGACTCTGAACGTAGCCGAATATCACGCCCCTTATGTGGCAGTGTGGCTGGCCGATGCCCGAGGCAAACGCGTAATCGATATCGCCGTATGGTACGACACCGATATGGCCAATAACGAAGGTGAAAAATGGCTCAAAGACTTACGCATGTGGTGGCGTCGCAGCGGCCGCAGCGCCAGCATGCCCATCGACGGTGTCAGCGGTGCAACGCATCGCCCGGGTACGTCCTCTATTGATCTCAATGGCCGTTTTGAGGATGTGCCCGCAGGTGATTATTTTGTCTGGGTAGAAGCGGCCCGTGAACTCGGTGGACGTGAAACCCTTAAAGTCCCGCTTTCACTGCCGGTAAAACAAACCGTTAATACCAGTGCTGAAGGTCAGCACGAACTGTCTTCAATACAATTACTTATGGAACCCGCACAATGAAGAAATCACTGTTAATCGGCGCCACCGCACTGGCGCTTACTCTGGCCAGCCCGTTCAGCGAGGCGCATCGCGTATGGATTAAACCCTCCACAACATCGGTTTCTGGCGACAGCGAGTGGATCACTTTCGACGTAGCCGTGGCTAACGGTATCTTCCATCCCGATCACTTTGCTTACCCGGCAGAACGTTTGTCGGTGGTATCGCCTACCGGAAAACCGGTAGATATCCAAAACCAGCAAAAGCTGCGCTACCGCAGTGTATTTGATGTGGAGCTCACTGAGAGCG
Source organism: Alteromonas sp. 4NH20-0104 (assembly GCF_057547795.1). Classification (NCBI taxonomy): domain Bacteria; kingdom Pseudomonadati; phylum Pseudomonadota; class Gammaproteobacteria; order Alteromonadales; family Alteromonadaceae; genus Alteromonas; species Alteromonas sp. 4NH20-0104. The sequence goes on from NZ_BAAJLP010000021.1 coordinate 95,813, forward strand.
GCACGTATAAAGTGTTTAACGCATCCCAGTCTTTAGTGGCATTCTGGAAAGATGAAGAAGGCGAGCGTCACTTCTGGCCTGGCCGCGGTAAAACCGGCACCGTGGAAGAGTTTTACCAAGCGGTACCTCAGGATGCTGATGACCTGAACGTAATGGAAACCGCTAATCGCCTGGAAACCTATGTGACACTAGGCGCCCCAACGGCCGACAACAATAAGCTAACCGGCAAAGGCCTTGAGCTTAAAGCATTAACCCACCCCAACGATGCTTACACCGGTGAGCCAATCGATTTTCAGTTTTTTATGAGTGGCGATAAAGCTCACGGGACCAAAGTTATTGTGGTCAAAGACGGAGAAAAATACCGTGATACTGCAGGTGGTGTAGAAGTGACGGCCGACCAAGAAGGCAAAATCAGCCTGCAATTTGATGAGCCTGGCATGTACTGGCTGGAAGCCGAGTACGAAGATAACAAAGCTAAAGCGCCAGCTAAGAAACGCCGCGCCAGCTACGTACTGGTTTTTGAAGTCCTACCCTTCTAAAAAAATAAT
>NZ_BAAJLP010000022.1:0-91134 GCF_057547795.1 Alteromonas sp. 4NH20-0104
TTTATTTTTTGTTGTTTTGGTTTCGAACCTTTTAGGTTGGGTTGATAGGATTCCCGTAAATATCCAGTACAACCGGCTCGCCGTAGCCAAGCGCTTTAATGCGCTCCAGTTGCGTAGCGGCATCACCTACCACCAGATAAATCATTTGTTGTTCATTTAGGTGTTGCTTAATCACCTGATGGATATCTTCCAATGTAGCGTTCTGCACAAATGCCTGTTGGTGAGCAATGTAATTGTCTGATAATCCCAGTGTGCTGATCTCTTCCAGCATATTAAGCTGACTACCCAACGTTTCAAAGCGTCTGGAGTTAGCCTTAATTACCATGTTTTTAGCGGTTGCCAAATCTTCTTCGCTGTAAGTGGGCTGGTACTGGCCAATTAGCTCTCTGAAGATCTCCAAAGATTCCAGGGTCACATTGGTTCTTACCTGGGAAGCGGCAATAAAGGGCACCTGGTACTGCGCTGCGGGCAAATAAGAATAGGCGCCATAGGTGTAGCCTTTCTGGATCCGCAGGGTTTGGCCTAACCGGGCACTCATGCCGCCACCGAGGCGCTCATTGGCAAAATCAATTGCAAAGAAATCGGCATTTGAAGCAGGTAAAACCGGTTTCCCAACATAAATAACGGATTGTTTGGCATCGGGTACATCCACAAAATACACCACGGGTTTTTCTACCGGCGTTACCGTGGGTTGTTCGGGCAGTGTCATTGCCTCGCCCTGCCAGCCTTTAATGGGAGCGGCTGCCATTACGGCTTCTTCCGGGCTTAGTGCACCAACTACATGCAAGGTGGCTTGCCTGGGCGACATGACTTTTTCGTAATACGCCTTAACATCAGCCAGGGTAATGTTTTCCACACTGGCCTGAGTTCCGCCCATCGGCTGGCCGGCAACATGATCTTCACCATACAGAAGATGCGCAAACACATTGCTGGCAATACGTGCTGCATTGCCTTCGTCACGCTTAATGCGGGTTAAGCTGGCGGATTTAAGACGTGCAAACTCATTTTCGTCCCACCGGGGCGACAGTAACATTTCGCCTGCCAGTGCCATCAGCGCCGGGTAGTGTTTGGCCAGCACGCGACCAGATAGCTGAATACTCTCCCGATCTGCAGACACCGAAAGTTGTGCACCTAACTGGCCAATCGCCTGCTCCAGTTCCTGGGGTGTTTTACTGGCGGTCCCTTCGTTGAGAAGCTGTGCCATTAGCGCCGCGGTGCCCGCTTTACCTTTTGGATCGAGCCATTGTCCACCCTCTACAGTGAGGGAGAAGTTAACGACGGGCAGTTCGTTACTGGTAATGCCAATCAGGTCTACACCGTTATCGAGTGACTGATGCCAGATATCGGGCGTAGTGAGGGTGGGTAACTCTGATAGCGGTGGTTCTGAACGGTCGTGAACCGTAAGAGTTTTGGTAAACTCGACCGGCTTTTCTTCAAACTCTGGCTCGCTGCCAGCCACAATGGCTTCTTCTTCTACCGGGGCTTTGGTTGAACCGCTTAATACCAGTTCGGGCTGATCCTTGGGTACAAACGAAGCCACTATTGCGGGTTGGTTATACACATACTGATTAAATACCCGCATGATGTCTTCACGACTGACTGCCTGAATATTGGCAATATCCTGTTCGATAAAGTCCGGTGAACCGGCGTATTCATTGTAGATCCCCAGTTGCAGGGCTTTATCCAGAATACTCTCAATATTGTAATAAAAGGCCGTTTCCTGCTCGGCTTTGATGCGTTGTAGCTGTGCGTCGGTAAAGCCATTTTCAGCAAACTCATCCAGCGCAGTGCGGATACCGGCATAAACGTTGTCGAGTGGCACATCGGCATTCGCCTGAACGTTAATGGCAAAACTACCGGCAACTTCATTGGTATCTGACCAGGCGTTCGGGCGAGGCGCCAGTTTCAGCTCTTCTACCAGTGTTTTATATAACACTGCATTTTTGCCGTCACTTAATAAGCGGCCCAGTGCATCCAGTGCATAAGCGTCTTTGGTATATTGCGCCACCGTCGGGTAAGTCAGGCGTAACAGAGGCAATTTGGCAAAATTGTCCAGATGATAAAGTTTTTTGTCGGCCTCCAGGCTAACCGGTTGCGGCGCAAGGGCAGGGCTTGGCTCGCCGGATTTAATTTCACCAAACCATTTAGCCACTTTTTCCTTTGTCTCAGTAATATTTATGTCACCGGCAATTACCAGCGTGGCATTGGCCGGCATGTAAAACTGGTTATAAAACTCCCTGACATCGTTCAGTGTAGCGGCCTGTAAGTCTTCTAAATCGCCAATTACGGTCCAGTTATAGGGGTGATCTGCAGGATACAGGGCTTTTCTCACAACATGGCCCATGTGGCCATAAGGGCGATTATCCACCCGTTGTCGTTTTTCGTTTTTTACCACCTGTTTTTCCCGCTCCAGGGTACCCTGATCAACGGTATTGATCATGTATCCCAGTCGGTCGGAGTCGATCCATAATAATTTATCAAAGGCGTCTTTGGGGACCACTTCATAATAAATGGTACCATCGCTCCAGGTGCCGCCGTTACGGGTCCCACCAAGCTCGGGGATCATTTTACGGTTTGCCCCTTTAGGCACGTTTTCTGAATCGTTAAATGACATGTGTTCAAAAAAGTGAGCAAAGCCGGTACGGCCTGGCTTTTCACGGTTCGACCCTACATGAACCACAGTGGCCATGGCCACAATCGGATCGGATTTATCTACGTGCAAAACAACCGTCAGGCCGTTGTCCAGCTCATAACTCTCATAGTCCACACTCAGCGAGGCAGAGTCATTGTTGACAGACTGAGTGGCAGCTTGTTCAGGGGCGGTAACGGTTTGCTGGGTAGTTACAGAATTGTCGCTACAACCCAGTACGCCCATGATGCTCATGGCCAGTAAAGTGGTTTTTATCTTTATCATGGTTTTTTTATTTTTTCCGTCGTTAAAGTTACGCCAGCATAAACAACCTGTTGGGACGTTTCAAATGCCTTTGTTGGCGCGCTATTAACGGTGAATTGTAAAATTAATGTTACATAACGGTGGCGTGTATCCTCATCCTAAAGGTTTAGTGTGACGATTAAAGGGGTAAACTTGGCCTGTCTTTAATAACCATATTTGGTCTATGTCTAAACAATCAAAATATAATTCAAAAAAACCAGACATTAACGGAATCATTCAATGGAGTGATGAGGAAAATGCCATTTGGAGCGAGCTGTATCATCAACAGATGGCACTGCTGCCCGGACGGGCCTGCAGCGAGTACTTTGAAGGGCTGGACCTGCTGGGTCTTTCACCCCGGGCGATTCCCCAGTTGCCGGATATCGACAAGGTTCTGCAAGCCACTACCGGGTGGCAGACCGCTGCCGTGCCAGCATTAATCAGCTTTGGAGAGTTTTTTGAACTGCTGGCCAATAAACGCTTTCCGGTGGCAACGTTTATTCGCAGCCGGGAAGAGTTTCATTATTTGCAGGAGCCCGATATCTTTCACGAAGTCATGGGCCATTGCCCGCTGCTCACTAATCCATCCTTTGCCGCTTTTACCGAAACCTACGGTAAACTCGGCCTTAACGCCAGCAAAGAGGAAAGGGTGTTTCTGGCTCGCTTGTACTGGTTTACCGTTGAGTTTGGCCTGGTTAAGGAAAACGGGGAATTAAGAATTGTCGGCGGCGGTATTTTAAGTTCACCTAAAGAAACCTGCTATGCACTGGAAAGCGATGTGGCTGTTCGCCATCCACTGCAGGTTCTTGATGCCTTAAGAACGCCTTATCGCATTGATATTTTGCAGCCCCTTTATTACGTACTGGACAATTTCAGCCAATTAATGGAAATCTCGAAAATGGACATGATGCCAATGGTGCATCAGGCCCGGCAAATGGGTTTATTTGAACCGCTATTCACGCCTAAACAGCGCGCAGGTTAAACGCCTGGGTGACTGCCAGTTCTTTTGTTTTGCGCTATTTGTTGAGGAATTGAACAATTAGCGCAGCTTTCGCGTATTAGACTTTAAAAGTAATGATATTGTGATATCTTGTAAAATATAGTTTACAGTTATTGAGTGTTCAATGCGTTTAGAAATCAGCTGTCAGGACCGTCTTGGTATTACCCAGGATGTGTTGGATATTTTGGTCACCCATAACATCGATCTGAGAGGTATCGAGATTGATGAAGGCGGCAAAATATTCCTTAATTTCCCAAATATAAAATTTGAAGATTTTCAGCATTTAATGCCAAAAATACGGCGTATCGAGGGCATCGAAGACGTTAAAACCACTTTGTTTATGCCTGGTGAGCGGGAACGTAACCAGCTCTCTGCCATCGTGCAGACCTTACCCGACCCTGTTTTCTCAATCGATAACAAAGGCAAATTGTTGTTGTGTAACGATGCCGTATCCAGCGGGCTGGAAATGGATGTAGCCGAATTGCTGAACACAGAAATCAGTGAATACGTGAAAGGCTTCAACTTTAGCCGGTGGCTGGAAGGGAAATCGCCCGGCCATAAAAGCACCAAGGTGAAGTTTATTCAGCAGGATTTTGTTGCCGATATTCTGCCGATTACCGTGCCTGATGCCTCAGATACCACCATCCTGGCCGGCGCAGTCGTCATGCTAAAATCCGAAGTCCGTCTGGGCCAACAAATAAACGTATTCCATCAGCATGGCACCGATAGCTTCGATAAACTGGTCACGCAGTCTCCGGTAATGCAGCAAACGATCAGCGAAGCCAAACGAATTGCCGACCTTGATGCCCCTATACTGATATTTGGTGAAACGGGCACCGGCAAAGAAATGCTGGCCAAAGCCTGTCATCAGAGTAGTCGCCGGGCCGATAAAGCCTTTCTGGCACTCAACTGCGGTGCCTTACCAGACAATGTCGCTGAAACAGAGCTGTTTGGTTACGCTGCCGGGACTTTTAATCAGACCGAAGGCAAAGCCGGTTTGTTGGAACTGGCCGCAGGCGGCACTTTGTTACTGGATGAAATTGCTGACATGTCTGTGCACCTGCAGGCTAAATTGTTGCGGGTGCTCGAAGACGGTGAGTTTCGTCGGGTAGGGGATGTTAATCCGGTGGCCGTGGACGTCCGGTTTATTTGTACAACCTGCCAGGACCTCGGCCAGCTGGTGGACGAAGGTAAGTTTCGTAAAGAATTGTATTACCGGCTTAACGTGCTGGGGCTGGTAGTGCCGGCGCTGCGTGAACGCCGCTCCGACATTGTTCCCTTATCAGAATCCTTCATTTTACAGCACAGCGCTAAGCTTGGTCGCCGCCCTGCTAAACTGAGCAAGTCATGTGTGGAGTTTCTGCAGCAATATCCGTGGCCGGGCAATGTCCGTCAGTTGCAAAATGCTTTATTCAGAGCGTTATCATTACTCGATGGTAATGAAATCACCAAAGAAGACATTCAGCTTCCCAGCTGCACGCCGAGCATGACCTACGTGGATGAAAACTTCGAAGGAACGCTCGATGAAGAGGTTAAGAAGTTTGAGCGGGATTTGCTGCGCAAGCTTTATCCTTCCTACCCAAGTACCCGCCAACTGGCGAAAAAACTGGGCTTAAGTCACACCGCCATTGCTAACAAGCTACGCGAATATGGCATAAACAAAGCCACTGTAAAGCTTTAGTTACATATTTTTCGCATCATGACGGGCTGCCTGAGGCGGCCCGTCTGCGTTTCTGCCTGCAGAAATCTTCTTCCTACCTAGCGTCATGTTTTATTTACAAAAAGTGTAAACGCCACCGCTTTAGTGTTGGTCTGGCATAGCTATCCGCAAGACCGTTTCTCTGATTATATATGTTGCATAATTGTTAAATGGAGAGAGTGAACATGGCGAATAGCAAAAATTATAATCCTTTAGGTACCGACGGCTTTGAGTTTGTTGAATACACGGCAGCCGATGAAGAAGGTATCGAGGCGCTTAAACACTTATTCAGCTCGTTAGGCTTTGCTGAAGTTGCTGAACATAAATCAAAACGCGTTTGGCTTTATCGCCAGGGCGACATCAATTTTATTGTGAATGCGGAGCCGGCCTCACAGGCTGAAGAATTCGCCCGCTTACGCGGCCCCAGTGTGTGTGGTATGGCATTTCGCGTAAAGGATGCCAAGGCGGCTATTGAGCATGCCAGGCAGCATGGCGGCAAACAGTTTCACGGTAACCTGGGGCCCATGGAGTTAAACATTCCGGCTATTTACGGTATTGGTGAAAGTACCCTGTATTTTGTTGATTTATACGGTAAGCAAAGTATTTATGATGTCGACTTCCGGTTTTACGCAGACTGGCAGGAACGGATGGCCAGCGCCGGTGCCGGCCTCCAGTTGGTGGATCACCTGACCCACAACGTAAAACGCGGCAATATGGCTGTATGGGCGGAGTTTTACGAGAACATTGGTAACTTCCGCGAAATTCGCTACTTCGATATTGAAGGCAAGCTTACCGGCCTGGTCAGTAAAGCCATGACCTCGCCGTGCGGCAAAATTCGTATTCCGATCAATGAGTCGGTTGACGACCATTCGCAAATTGAAGAATTTATCAAAGCGTACAACGGCGAAGGGATCCAACATATTGCACTGGCAACCGATGATATCTACCAAACCGTCTCTGACCTGAAAAGCCGCGGCCTGGCGTTTATGGATACGCCTGATACTTACTATGAAGCAGTTAATGACAGAGTCAAAGGGCACGGCGAGTCCATTGAGCAATTAAAAGAGTTGAAAATCCTGATTGATGGCGCGCCGGAAAAAGATGGCATTCTGCTGCAAATATTCACCGATACCGTTATAGGCCCGGTCTTTTTTGAAATTATTCAGCGCAAAGGCAACGAAGGCTTTGGCGAAGGTAACTTTAAAGCGCTGTTTGAAAGTATCGAACAAGACCAAATCCGCCGTGGCGTGCTGAATGTTGAGGACGGCAATGCGTAACCCGGCGCGTTTTCCGCTTAAAGAAGGCCTGCATTCACGGCAGGCCCATGCTGACTTACCCGAACAGGCACTGTACGAACGGGAAGTGGGCCGGGAAGGTTTCTTTGGCCCGGCATCGCATATCCATCATAAGCATCCGCCTACCGGTTGGGTTGAGTGGGAAGGCGATCTGCGCCCCAGGGCCATGGATCTTAATCAGCTCAACGAGTTGGCGCTGGCGCGCTCACCGTTCTGTTCACCGGTGATCCTGCACAATGCCCATTGCCAGTACCGTTTCTGGCACTGTGAGGCACCCATGACCGAATTGGCACGTAACGCCGATGGCGATGACTTGCTGTTTGTGCATCGCGGCCAGGGGGAGCTGTTTTGTGATTACGGCCACATGCCGGTGAGCGAGGGCGATTATATCGTGATACCGCGTTCAACAATGTGGCGGCTAACGCCGCAAACCCCAATGCAGTTGCTGATGATTGAAGCCACTGACGACAGCTATCAGCTGCCTGAAAAAGGCATGGTAGGGCAGCACGCGGTATTCGATCCGGCGATGCTGGAATACCCGCGGATTAATGAAACGTTTCTGGCCCAGCAGGATGAAAATACCTGGAGGGTAGATGTTAAACGCCATCAGCGCTTATCGCGCATTACTTACCCGTTTAATCCTCTCGACGCGCAGGGGTGGCACGGTGATTTAACTGTGATGAAAATTAACTGGCGCGATATCCGCCCGTTAATGAGTCATCGCTATCATTTACCACCTTCAGCGCACACAACTTTCGTGGCAAAACGCTTTGTGATTTGTACTTTTGTACCACGCCCTATTGAGAGCGATCCGGGCGCACTTAAGGTGCCGTTTTACCACAGTAATGATGATTTCGATGAGGTGCTTTTTTACCATGCGGGCGATTTTTTCAGTCGCGACAACATTGAGGCGGGTATGGTGACTTTTCATCCGGCTGGCTTCACCCACGGTCCGCACCCTAAGGCATTTGCCGCCGGTCAGGCGCATGCTAAAACCTTTACCGACGAAGTGGCAGTAATGCTGGATACCCGTGATGCGCTGCAGGTGACTGCCGCCGCTCAAGCGGTGGAAAACCCCGAGTATGTATATAGCTGGCGGGGCTAAGAGGAGAATAAAATGAAACTAGCAACCTATAAAAACGATTCCCGGGACGGGCAGTTGATGCTGGTCAGCCGGGATTTAACCCTCACGTGCAGCGCGGCACCGGTTGCACAAACCATGCAGCAGTTACTCGATAACTGGGATGCCCTGGCCGAGCCGCTCAATGCGCGTTATCAGGCTTTATGTAAGGGCGAACTGCTGGGCGAAAAATTTGATCCACAGAAGTGTCATTCACCGCTGCCCAGAGCCTATCACTGGGCTGATGGCAGTGCGTATGTTAATCACGTCGAACTTGTCAGACGGGCCCGGGGGGCCGAAGTGCCTGAAAGTTTCTGGCATGATCCTCTGATGTATCAGGGCGGCAGCGACGACTTTATTGGCCCCTACGACGATATTAACGTGCCGGATGAAAGCATGGGCATTGATTTTGAGGCTGAAATAGCAGTGGTCACTTCGGATGTGCCGATGGGCACGGATGATGAGCACGCCGGCAGTTTCATAAAACTGCTGATGCTGGTTAATGATGTCTCGCTAAGGGGCCTTATTCCGGGCGAACTGGCCAAAGGCTTTGGGTTTTATCAGTCAAAACCATCCAGCAGCTTTGCACCGGTAGCGGTAACGCCTGACGAGTTGGGCGATAGCTGGTTTGACAACAAGGTGCATCTGCCTCTGCTAACGAAGTATAACAACGAGTTGTTTGGTAAACCCAATGCGGGCGTTGATATGACCTTTAACTTTAGTGAGCTGGTTGCTCATGCCGCGCGCACCCGCAACCTCGGCGCGGGCACCATCATTGGCTCCGGCACGGTTTCCAATAAACAGGGCACCGATCATGGTTCGGCCATTGTGCATGGCGGTGTGGGTTATTCCTGTATTGCGGAAGTCAGAATGATAGAAACCATCCGTGATGGTCAGCCTTCGACAGCCTTTATGAGTCACGGTGACAAGGTAAGAATCGAAATGACAGATGTTGCCGGCGTGAGTATTTTTGGTGCCATAGAACAGCGCGTAAATATTGAAAAATGAGTTATGCTTAGACTAACAACAACGACAATAAGGTTGCGCAAATGAGCTTAAAACTTTATGGCTACTGGCGTTCGTCGGCAACTTACCGGGTCCGCATTGCTTTAAATTTGAAGGGACTGGAATACGAGTATGTCCCGGTCCATCTGGTAATGGAGGGCGGGCAGCAACATCAGGAAGGGTATGACCGGCTTAACCCGGCGCACCTGGTCCCCACATTTGTTGATGACGATGAGGATATTATTCTCAACCAATCGCTGAGCATTATTGAATATCTCGATGAGCGTTATCGAGAGCCATGCCCTTTATTGCCAGCTCACGCGGTTGAAAAAGCCAGAGTCCGAGCGCTGGCGCAGGATATCGCCTGTGATATTCAGCCTCTGGCGAATCTGCGGGTACTCAATAAATTGCAGGATGACTGTGGTTTATCAACTGAACAATCGGCCGACTGGGCCAAACAGTGGATCACCCGTGGGCTGACCGCCATTGAAAGACGTTTGCAAACTCAGGCCGGCCGATATTGTTTCGACTTTGATGTGACCCTGGCAGATGTCTGTCTTATTCCTCAGGTCTTTAACGGCAAGCGGTTTAATGTGGATATGGCTCAGTTTCCTTTGATCAGCAAAATTTATGATCAGTGCTTATCGCTGGAGGCGTTTCAAAAGGCGCAGCCGGAAAATCAGCCGGATGCCCCTTAAATGAAGGTCAGTGAAGCGTCTGCTTCACTGATTTTTAATAGGTAACGAAGTCGTATTTTTCACCTGCTTCAAGGCAAATGTTGAACTCAGATGATCAACGCAGGGCAGGTGAGTCAATTTGGTTTTCAGTAAATATTCGTATTCTTCAATACTCTCTACAATCACTTTCAGCAAGTAATCTTTTTCACCACTGGTGGTGTGGCATTCAACAATTTCTTCAATCGACTGCACGGCATTTTCGAAGTCGGTCAGCGAGTCGCCATCATGATTTTTGAGTGACACATAAATGAACACTGATACGCCTAAGTTGAGCTTTTTACCATTCAGTAACGTGACTTTGCGAAGAATGATGTCTTCAGCTTCGAGGCGCTTTACGCGTCGCCAGCAGGGCGTGTGAGACAGCCCCACCTGCTGACTCAGATCAGCCATGGAAATCGTCGCGTTTTGTTGTAAAACCCGCAGAATTTCGCGGTCAAATTTATCCAGTTTCATCGAGGGTGCCTGCGCCGGAAGTGATTCCGGTAATTATGATAGTTATTGTGCTTACATTATAATACTAGGATAACCATCCTAGAAAGCGGTGCAGTAAAAAAAAGCCCTTGCGGGGTGTAAATTTAATGCCCTAAAGACGCAACGCTTGTCCTCACCCGGCTGCGCTACTATACACTTTTACACTTAAGGAACTGTGAAGATAATGTCTGTGTTTGAACATTCAGAATTTGATGCCCATGAGCATGTTGCGTTTTACTCGGATCCGGTAACCGGATTGAAAGCGATTATTGCAATTCACAATACCAATCTCGGGCCATCGCTGGGCGGGTGTCGGATGTGGCCTTATCTGAACAGCAGTGAAGCGCTCACTGATGTGTTGCGTTTATCAAAAGGCATGACCTACAAAGCCGCTATGGCGAATCTGCAACAAGGCGGCGGCAAAGCTGTGATTATCGGCGATCCGCGCAAAGATAAGAGCGCAGCCTTTATGCAATCCATGGGACGGTTTGTAGATAGTTTGAGTGGTCAGTACATTACAGCAGAAGATTCGGGGATCACCGTTGATGATCTGAAAGCAGTGGCTAGTCAGACTCGTCATGTGGCCGGTACCTCTGCGCAATATAATGCATTAGGTGAAACGCCTACCGGCAATCCCGCACCGTCGACGGCTTACGGTGTATTTGTCGGACTCAGACAAACGGTAAAACACGTGCTTGGCAGTGACCTGAAAGGCGTTAAAGTGGCTATTCAGGGCATGGGGCATGTGGGCTATCGGCTGGCTAAACAGTTACATGCGGAAGGGGCCGAGCTTTACGTTGCGGATATTTTCCCGGAAGGACTGGAACGGGCGCAGAAAGAACTCGGTGCCACGGTCGTCGCGCCAGAAGAAATATTAACCCTGCCGGTAGATGTGCTCGCTCCCTGTGCCATGGGGTCATCAATTAACGATGAGTCCGTGCCGGATATTCGCGCCAGAATCATTGCCGGAGCAGCCAATAATCAGCTAGCCCGGGAAGAACTGGGGACGGTTTTACATAAGAAAGGCATTTGCTACGCTCCCGATTATGTTATCAATGCCGGTGGGATTATTGATATTTATCATCAAAAGCAGGCCGATAGCTCAGACCAGGCGCTGCGGGAGCATCTGGGCAGGATAGGCGACACTCTGACGGAAGTGTATAAGCGTGCAGAGGCCGAAAATGCGCCTACCAATTTGGTGGCTAACCGTATTGCGGAAGAACGATTTGCAAAGCGGGGTTGAACTTTAGCTAACAAGTCGTCATAATGCGCCGCGCTCGTGACTTGTAACAAAAGCACGGCGCGCAAGTTTCTATGGTGGGCTTTTGGTCCTCCCGCAATGATACTCTGTGAACCCGGTCAGGCCTGGAAGGGAGCAGCCGCAGCAGACGACTCATGTGCCGGGATGTGGCTGGAAGCCTGCCACCCAATATCCTGTTTTATTCCTGGCGTGTTTTTGGCTGATCCAAAAATTTAATTGCCTTGTCGATAGCATATTCCACATTCATTTCCATTTGCTGACGTTCGCTCTGTGGCAGGTAAAAAGCCATATCTACTTCGTAGCGAATATAGCGCGGTGGCACCTGGTTTAAAGCCAGGCAACACAAGTCGGCGAGATAATCGACAGACTTATTTTGATCTAACCCCAGTCGCGCTATGCGTTCTAACACCAGATGTTCATAGTAATTATGGATATCGTCATCTAATTTCACTGCATTTTCCTATTTTCAACAACCTAACAGTATTCAGTTATAGCCATTATGCCTGAGTTGTCGAGCCGGTTTATGACAAAAAGCAGATTTTGACGGCGAATGAGTAGAGGGGACACCTGGTTCCGTGAATCACCCTTTGGGTAAAATGTAGCACTCACCGACACCGTGAACCTCATCAGAAAATCGTTTTACCGTATTTTATTTTGGTTAAAAAATAGTCAGTTTTACAAAAGTTTCATCATACAATTGAGATATTTGCTGTATTGCGATTAATGACTTGTTTGTGAGGGTAAATAGCATGAGTTTGTTTCCCTGCCTGATCATTCTGTTGTCAGCGTAAAATAGAAACTCCCGCAATGTAACAAAACTGTAAAGTTGTGGAATAAATATAATACAAATTATACTTTTTGATGGTTTGTTGCTCAGATTCTGCGCCTTCAGAACCCCCGCAAAATTGTCTGCACCTTGGTTTGCTGCTTAGTATGACTTCGGGAAAATTCCCAATCTAATGTCATAAGTCGTTATAAAAGCGACAGATCTTCCAACCGCTTTGATAAGCCGGTTGGTCCAGGGAGATAGAAATGTTCAATATGAAGAAAAGCATAGCTGCAGTAGCAGTGGCGGCATCACTCGGCATGGGCGCCAACGCTTATGCAGGGAACAATGATGGTGGTATCGTGGTAAGTGTTAGCGATGGCAGTGAATCACCACTTTCTAACGTATCCATCGTTATTCGCAACACCAACACCGGCTTTCGTCGCTCGGTAACGACCGACAGTGATGGCAACCTCCGAGTGGGTCTGTTACCCGTTGGTACTTATGAAGTGGTCGCTGAAAAAGACGGCTACGATACTGTATCGCTCGGTGAAGTAACGGTTAAGATTGGTCAGAACACGAATGTTAATTTTACACTTTACCCGGACAACGTTGAAACGATCTCGGTAACCGGTTCAGCCATCGCCAGTATCGATTTTACCTCTACAGAATCCGCGCTTAACATCAGCGCCGTTGAGCTTGACCGCTTGCCAGTGCCACGGAGCGTAACCTCTGTAGCCCTGTTGGCACCGGGTACCACTCAGGGTGATAACCGCTTCGGTGGTGTGTCTTTCGGTGGTTCATCGGTAGCAGAAAACCAGGTATATATTAACGGTCTTAACGTTACTAACTTCCGTAACGGTCTGGGATTCAGTAATCCTCCGTACGAATTTTACGACCAGTTCCAGGTTAAGACCGGTGGCTACTCGGCCGAATTTGGTCGCTCGACTGGTGGTGTGATCAACGCCGTAGTTAAATCAGGTACTAATGAATTCCACGCCGGTGCGAGTGCTTACGTAGTGCCTTCTGACCTGCGTGAACAAGCGCCATCCGTCTTTGAGGAAGATGGTTCTTACTACACCTATCGTGACAACGATAAAAGCAGCACCATTAATTACAACGTCTGGGCGTCTGGTGCGCTGATTGAAGATACGTTGTTTTTCTACGCGCTGTATAACCCACGTGATGTTGAATCACGCAGCGACCGTACGTTATCAGACGGTAACCTGAATGAAAGCAGCGATGACAATGCGTTCTGGGGTGTGAAGCTTGACTGGAACATCACCGATAATCATCGCCTGGAATTACTGACTTTCTCGGATGACTCAGAAAACGTTACCGATATTTACAACGTGCCTGAAGAAGGGGAGAGAACACAGATTGGTTCTTCAACTTCATACAGTGGTGGTACCAACTGGTCATTGAAATACATTGGTTACCTGACAGACGATATCACGATGTCTGCCATGTACGGTGAGAATAAATACGACCTGACCACAGCGACTAACTCTTCAGCGGATTGTGCACTCGCTCTGGATTACCGTTATTACTATGGCTTTGCCACAGACATTCCGGGTACCGGTGTGGTAAGTAATGGTTGTGCAACAACCAGCAACTACTTCCTGGAAGAAGGCGAGGATACCCGTGAAGCTATGCGTCTCGACTTCGACTGGGCAGTAAGCGATGATCATTTACTGCGTTTTGGTATGGATAACGAAACCAACACGTCTTTCAGTAACCAGTTTTATTCTGGTCCTACAGGTGCTTACTACTTAGTTTACGGTGGTTTTGACGGTGAGACGGTTAACAATGTTGTGCTGGATGCTAATACCGATTATGTGATGGCCCGTACCCGTACCGTTGGTGGTAACTTTGAAACAGAAGCGTCTGCTTTCTACATTGAAGATACCTGGACGGTCACTGATGAGATTACGCTGACCTTAGGTTTACGTAACGAACAGTTCGATAACAAAAACGCATCGGGTGAAACCTTTGCGAAAATCGATAACATGTGGGCACCTCGTTTAGGTTTTGCCTGGGATATCGGCGGTGTAGGCGAGCATAAAGTGTTTGCCAGTGTCGGTCGTTACTTCCTGCCTGTGGCAAATAATACCAACGTTCGTCTGGCTGGTAACGAAGCCGACCAGCGTAACTACTATGAGTTTACCGGTTGGGAAGAGTTTAGCTATAACGGCGGCACTTACTACACCCCAGGACTGGGCGATCAAATCGGTAGTACCCGCGTAACTTCGACCGGCGAAGTACCTGATACCCGTTCAATCGTTTCGAATAATCTTGACGCCATGTACCAGGACGAAATCATCATTGGTTACCAGGGCATGATTAACGAAGACTGGAGATGGGGTATCAAGGGTACGCAGCGTCAGTTAAACGGTGCTATTGACGATATGATCATCGACCATGCTATCGCCGAACGTTTTGGTTGTGGCGATGGCTATCACCCGAACCAGTACGTACTGGGTAACCCGGGTGAAAGCATGGAAGTGTACACCGAT
Organism: Alteromonas sp. 4NH20-0104; assembly: GCF_057547795.1. Taxonomy (NCBI): domain Bacteria; kingdom Pseudomonadati; phylum Pseudomonadota; class Gammaproteobacteria; order Alteromonadales; family Alteromonadaceae; genus Alteromonas; species Alteromonas sp. 4NH20-0104. The sequence continues at coordinate 14,803 of NZ_BAAJLP010000022.1, forward strand.
ACCGACTGTGACGGCAGTGTGGATGACTGGGCAACCTTCACCGCAGAAGAACTGGTTTATCCTGAAGCGGAACGGACTTACTACGCTGTTGACCTGAACATCGCTAAAGCGTGGGATGGTGTGTGGAGCCTGGATGCAACTTACACCTGGTCACACAGCTATGGTAACTCTGAAGGTCTGGTTAAATCAGATAATGGTCAGGGCGATGCGGGTCTGACTACCGATTTCGACTTCCCTGAATTGATGGACGGTGCCTATGGTAACCTGCCAAATGATCGTCGTCATATGCTTAAGGTGTTTGGATCTTACTCTATTACCGAAGAGCTGACAGTGGGTGTGAACTACTCTCTGCAATCTGGCCGCCCGGTTAACGCCTTTGGTGTTGCTCACCCTGGTCCGGATGGTGAAGTGGATTACGGCTATACGTATTATCTGTCTACCGACAGTGGTGCCTTGAATGATGATGGTTCTATCATTTACGACTATGAACAGGTAACTCGCGGTTCACAAGGTCGTACGCCATGGGTTTCCCGTGTCGACGTCAACCTGGCATACACCACAGAGATTGCCGGATTGGATACGCGTTTCAAAATCGACGTATTTAATTTGCTCGACGCAGATAATGTGACTCGTATAAACGAAGTTGCCGAAAGTGCTCAGGGTCAGGCGAGCCCGCGCTATGGTCTGGCGCAGGCATTCCAAACCCCTCGTTACGTACAAATTAGTGCTAACGTTACTTTCTAATAAAAACCAAGCCCCTGATTTATCAGGGGCTTTTTGTTTATGTTGAAGCTATTCGAAATCACCGTTTGTGATCACGTTTAGCAGCAAAAAGCAAACAACTGTTTAAAATTAGCGTAATTAAAAGCATAAGATATTGTGAATATTTATTAACACTATGTAAGGATTTGTTTACGATAAGAATTATTTATTAGCAAACTGGCGGAACTTTTTGGAATAGAAGTTCACCGCCTAGTTGATTCTTCCTGCGCTATCTGGTTATTATCGCCTGAGACGCGTTGCGTTTGTCGATAAAAATCGGCAAGTCGTCTGCTTTTTTAAAGTAGCGTAGCGTCTGTAAAAAGGTGCCGCGTCTATTAAAAAAAGTCGTTATCAAGCGACAACCATAAAAGTAAATAGTGGTCCAGGGAGACAATTAATGTTTACAAATACTAAACTGGCTAAGTCAGTGAAGCTGGCTTGCGCCTTCGGTTTGGCCTCGTCGGCCGTAATCGTACCTAACGCAGTTTTAGCGCAGGAAGCCGATGAAGCCGAAGCTAAAGCAGTAGAGAAAATCTCAGTTACCGGTTCTCGTATTCGCAGAGCCGACCTCGAATCAGCCAGCCCGGTTACCGTAATCAGCAGAGAAGAACTTGAATTAACAGGTCTTACTGACGTAGGTGACTTTATCCAGAGCTTACCTTCAATGTCTGGTTCACCAATCGGTACTACTACCAACAACGGTGGTAACGGTTCCGTTCAAATCAACTTACGTGGTTTAGGCGCAGTTCGTACTCTGACGCTGGTAAACGGTAAGCGTGTAGTTGACGGCGGTGACTATCAGGCGATTCCTTCTGCCATGATTGAGCGTGTTGAAATCCTGAAAGATGGTTCATCAGCGGTATATGGTGCCGACGCGGTAGCGGGTGTTGTAAACATCATTACCCGTAAAGATTTCGAAGGTGTTGACGTAACGCTGCAAACTGCAGACTGGTTCGACACTGACGGCGCTGGTCAGGATTCTCTGTCTTTATTATTTGGTCAGACCTTCGACAAAGGTAACTTCGTATTCGGGATCGAACGTGTAGATCAGGACGAAGCTTTCCAGGCTGATACGCCTTGGGACTTCATGCAGAACTCTTACTACATCTATCCTGCAGGCTGTGAATCTCAGGTAACTGCAGCTTATGACGGTACACCAGAAGGTGGTTGTTATCCGGTAGGTTCTTCGCGTATTCCTGAATCTCGCCTGCCTTTCTACAGCCAGGGTACTTTCCTGATTGGCGATCCGGCTTCTTCACCTAACGAAGTAGGTTTAATGACGCCGCATGACGGCCGTACTTATAACTACGCGCCGGTTAACTACATTCAAACGCCATTTAAGCGTACTAACATCTTTGCTGAAGCAAACTATGAAGTAAGCGACTCAGTTCAGTTTAAAGCTGAGTTCCGCGCTAACCAACGTACTTCTGCACAGCAATTAGCGCCACTGCCATTCACTGGCGGTGACCCAATGTACGAAGGATTCTATGACGATCCAGCTACCGGTAACACCGTTGCGTTCACTGGTGTTTCTCAGGATAACTATTACCTGAGAAGAGCTGTTGATGCGTACAACACGGCAAACGGTACTTCTTTAGCCTACGAGCCAGTGGTTAACCCACGTCGTCGTATGATTGAAACCAATCGTCGTTTTGAGCAAGACATCACTCAGTATCAATGGAATGCAGAGCTGACAGGTGAGCTGGATAACGATATGTACTGGGAAGTGTATATCGGTGAAGGTCACAGAGCCAACGTAAGCCGTGACTTCGGTCAGTTTGCGGGTTCACGCCTGTTTAATGCCCTTGGCCCATCAGCTGACTTAGATGGCGACGGCATTCCTGAGTGTTACGCCGATGTCAATAATCCTGGTACCTTAATCCAGGGCTGTGTGCCATTAAACCTGTTTGGTGGTGGTGCAGTTGATGCCGCTGGTAACCCAACCGTTACTACTCTGACGCAGGACATGCTGGATTACGTATCTCTGGATACAGTTGATACTATCACTCAGAAACAGCGCCTTGCCGGTGCTAACTTATCTGGCGTAGCGTTTGACCTGCCAGGCGGTGAGCTGGGTTGGTCTGTGGGTTGGGCTTACTGGAGACAGAGCCTCGACAGCATCCTTGATTCAGCGAAAACTATCGGTGCAGTCACCGGTAACGTTGGTGCAAGCACCACAGGTTCACTGGTAAACAACTCTGCATTTGGTGAGATTTACGCACCTCTGTTTGACAACGGTGAACAAACTCTGAGCATGACTGTTGGTCTGCGCTACGATGACTGGGACGCGTTTGATTCTGGTACTACCTACCAGGTTGGTCTTGAAGGTACTGTAGTTGAAAACTTAAAACTGCGTGCTACCTACGGTACGGTATTCCGTGCACCAACTATCAGCGACTTGTTCGGTGGTGTGGTTGATTCATTCCCACAATATGTTGACCCTTGTATTCCTGCTGCTGGTGAGCCTCTGCCTCCAGGTTGTGCCCAGGTTGGTGTTCAGTTAGATACTCAGGTTAACGCGAAAGTTGGTGGTAACCCTGACATCAAGCCAGAAGAAGGTAATACCTTTACTGCTGGTATCGTTTACTCTCCATCAATCGGCGAACATGACCTGACGTTCATCGCTGACTACTGGAAAGTTGAACTGGAAGACGGTATCACTTCACTGGGTGTAAACCGTATTCTGAGCGATTGTTATGAGAACCAAAACGACGCAGCTTGTGCGCTGATTACCCGTAACCCTGATTACTCAATCAACAACATTGTTGATACGCAACTTAACCTGGCAGAATTCACTGCTGAAGGTGTTGACGTAGAAGTACGCTGGGCCTACGAATCAGACCTGGGTCAGTTAAATGCCGCCGTTATCTATACGCACCTGTTAGAGCGTACTTCACAGCAAACAGCTGAAAGTGAAGTTGTTGATTTCGCAGGTATGTTTGTTGGCTCTAGCTTCCCACAAGACAAAGCTAACGTACAACTGCGCTGGACTAAAGACGACCTGTCTGTTGCGTTACTGGGTGAGTACATTGGTGAGTTAGATAACGATAACTCTCCGTTTGCTGCGTACTTCCCTGAAGGTTACATGCAGAAAATCGACTCTCAGTTCTACACTGACGTAACTGTGAACTACGCCTTTGAGTCTGTTCGCATTACTGCTGGTGTAAGCAACCTGACTGACGAAGCTCCTCCATACATTGATGGTGGTTTCAACGCTTCAACCGATCCTTCTACTTACAGAATGTTCGGTCGTGGTTACTTCTTAAGACTGAACTGGTCTTACTAAGAGAACTTTTACTTACTGCGAGGTAAGTAATTAAGAAAAGCCAGTGACTTTGCTCACTGGCTTTTTTATTTTCTGGTGTTTGCTTCTTCTTCTAATAATGATTAGATAGACCTAACGAAATAAATAACGATAAAAAGTAGTGTGCGTGTGGTGAATGTAAATATCGAACAGCTTAGTCAAATAGCCCGACTGGCCATCCAACAACAGGACTGGGCCCGGGTTAGTGAGTCGGCAACAGCCATCTTAAAGCAGCAGCCTGATAATGCTGAAGGGTTATTCCTGGCGGGTGTGGTAGAGCGGGTCTCGAATAGACCGGCGACTGCGTTGCAGTATTTCAAGGCCGCATTGGAGCAGGATGACAGTCGCTATGATGCGGCGATTGAACTGGCAAACCAGTATTCTGTAGCGCGGCGCAATGGCGAAGCCGCCAGCTTATTGAGTCAGTATCAGGATAAACTGGCAAATAGTTCCGTTTACTCTGATTTAGCCGGGACTATTTATACCGACATCGGTATGGCCGAAGAAGCCTACCCGCTTTTCCAGCAAGCCGTGAGTTTGCAGCCAAAAGTTGATCTATTCCAGGCGAACCTTGCATCATGCGGCGTTTTTCTTGGCAAAATTGCCGAAGCCAAAGCTATCTATCAGGGGTTGTTACAGCGTTTTCCAAACCATCAGCGCAATCATTATCAGTTAGCCCGATTGGAAAAGGCGAAGGACGAATCGCACTTATCTCAGATGCTTGATGTGCTGGAAAAAACGAATAATCCACCAGACAGAAACATCTTTATTTATTTCGCTATAGCGAAAGAATATGAAGATCTTGGCCGTTGGGCTGAGGCGTTTGAGTACTACAAAAAGGGCGGCGATGCGGTTTGCTCTGTCGCCCGCTATGATGTTAACGAAGACATCGGGTTAATCGATACGATTATTCGCTGTTGTAATAAAGAATGGCTGGACGAACCCGTAAGTGCTGCTGAGAATCAGAGTGAACCGGTATTTATAGTCGGTTTGCCAAGAACCGGTACCACACTGTGTGAACGGATTATTTCCAGCCATTCCCAGGTCGAATCACTGGGTGAAACGTTATTCTTTCAAATGATCCTGCGCCGTGAAAGTGGTGTGCAAAGTATGCAGCCAATTTCCAATGAAATGATCGAAGCGCTGGTTACAAAAGATCCAACGGCTCTTGCCAATGGCTACATGGAGCAGGTGGCCTATCGCCTGCACGATAACGCTTATTTTATTGATAAATTGCCTTTTAACATTCTTTATCTGGGCTTTTTTGCCAAAGCCTTTCCGCAAGGCAAAATAGTGTATTTGCATCGAAACCCCATGGATGCCTGCTTTGCCATGTATAAGCAAATTTTTACCTGGGCTTATAAATTTTCTTATTCGCTGGAAGATTTGGCCACGTATTATGTGGCCTTCGACCGGTTAATGACTCACTGGAAAACGGTATTGGGCGATCGGATTGTCGAAGTGAAATACGAAGATTTGGTTGACGATACTGAAGGCCAAACCCGGCAATTGCTGGCCAGCCTGGACATGCCTTTTGAACAGGCCTGTGTTGATTTTGACCAGAACGATGCACCAAGTGCAACGGCAAGTTCGGTGCAAATCAGAGAAAAAGCACATAAAAATTCGGTGGATAAATGGCGTCGTTTCGAGCAGCAACTGACACCATTAAAAGACCGTCTGGAAAATGCCGGCATTAACGTTTAGCCCGTTACCTTATTATTATGACTCAGCAATCCTTACATGAATTCAGCCAGTATGCGCGGATGCTCATCGGGCAGAAAAACTGGCAGGGCGCCGCCAGTATCGCCGGCCAGATGCAACAGCAGTTCAGCGAATCGGCGGAAGGCTTCTTTATTGGCGGTATGGTGGCCAAAAACACCCGGCGACTCACAGCGGCCATTCAACAGTTTACAACGGCGCTGGAAAAAGACGAGGCTCGCCATGATGCAGCCATTGAACTGGCAGAACTGTATACTTCACAAAGCCGCTTTAGTGACGCCCTCAAATTGCTGGATAAATACCAGGCCAAGCTGACTGACAGTTCTTATTACTTGCTGCTGGCAGCCAAAGTATTTACCTGGCTGGGGTTACATGAAAGAGCCTGGCAGGCATTAAACCAGGCCAATAAGGTGCAACCCGAAACCGACTCGATATTGGCCCGGCTTGCTGAATGCGCGGTATTGTTGGGCCGGATTGACGTAGCAGAGCCTATTTATCAACGGTTAATTAAAAAGTACCCTCATTTCCAGAAGCACCATTATGACTATTCAAAACTGAAGCGCGCTGAAAACGACGAGCACGTTAAGCAGATGAGGCAGATGTTGCAGCAAAACGGACAGCCACCGCAAAATAATATCTACCTTTATTATGCCCTCGGTAAAGAGCTCGAGGACTTACAGCAATGGCAGGAAGCTTTTAGTTATTATGAACAAGCTGGCAGCGCCATTTTAAGTAATGCGAAGTACACCGTTGATAATGACATTAACCCCATTGATGACGTTATCAGGCTGTGTAATCGGGAATGGGTGAACAGTGCCGTGCCAGCAACTAAATCTGCCAGCGATAATCACGCTACGCCAGTGTTTATTGTTGGATTGCCCAGAACGGGAACCACCCTGATAGAGCGTGTGCTGGCTTCCCACGCAGAGATAGAATCGGCCGATGAGACGTTCTTTTTTCCCACTGCCATAAACCATGAAGCCGGTATTGAGCGATTTAATGAAATTGATAGCGCTTTGATCACCCGGGCAGCAGACAGCGACCTGCATTCAGTAGCTCAACGTTATCTTGAAATGGTTAAATACCGGTTATCAGGCAAATCGCATTTTATCGATAAGTATCCGTTTAACTTTTTATTGTTGGGATTTATTGCCAAAGCATTCCCCAATGCCAAACTGATATATTTGCACCGCCAGCCGCTGGATGCTTGCTTCGCTATGTTCAAGCAGTCCTATTTCAAATTTTCTTATTCACTGGACGACTTGGGAAAATATTATGCTGCGCATGACAGACTAAGAAAGCACTGGTTTGAAATACTCGGCGATCGGTTGATTGAAGTGTCGTATGAGGAATTCGTTACCTCACCAGAATCGTCCACCCGCCAATTGCTCGACCGCTTGGGAATGAATTTTGATCCCGCGTGTCTGGAGTTTTATAACAATCCTGCTGCCAGTGCGACGGCCAGTACCTTACAGGTAAGGGAAAAAGTTCACACCCGCTCGGTTGGCAAGTGGCAGCATTTTGCTAACGAATTGGCACCATTGGCAAGTTTTTTAGAACAAAAAGGAATATTATCAATTAGTTGAATTTCATCGCTGGCAGATTGTTTTCTGTGCTGGCTCCTGCCTAGTATTGTGGCTTGCCTGAATAAAGGTAAACCAGAATACCTGCAATGGAACTGAAAACCAGAAAAGTAAAACAATAAAAAGGTACAGCGAATGACTAGACTTACTGAGTCCTCCAGGGAAAACACTGACGACTGGGATAAGTACTGGAGTGGAGTAGGGGGCGTAGGTGCTTTCTCTGATGGTGGCGTTAGTCACCCGGCTATCACCGCTTACTGGCAACACTTTTTTCGCAAACTTCCCGGCCGTCCTGCTAAAGAGGCTCTCCATATTATCGATATCGCTGGCGGTAACGGGGCGCTTATAGAAACCGCTGGTCAGGTTTATTCAGAAGAACAACTGGCGATAACCTCGCTTGATTTGTCTCCCGCCGCTATTCAACAACTCACTGCCCGGTTTCCACATGTTACCGGGTTGGTTGCTGATGCCAACGCCATTCCTGTTCAGGATAACAGTACCGACCTTGTTGTCAGTCAGTTCGGTATTGAATATGCGGGTATAACTGCTATCGATGAAGCCATAAGGGTGGTCAACCCTACCGGCAACATCGCTTTAATTATGCACTGCGACAATGGCGTCATTTTTCACGAAAGCAAGGCCAATCTGACCGTAATAAGAAGCATTCTGGATGCGGATATTTTACCGATGGCTAAACAGTTTTTTGCCGCCCGTGCTGAACTGCACAGGGGCGGAGACAAGCAGAGACAGGTTTATCAGGCTCAGGCGCAGCAATTCGGTGTGGCGTTGAGCGTTCTTGAGAACATCATGTCTGAATTTGGTACCGGCGCAGCCGGAGGGTTTGTATATAAACTGTATAATGATTTGGCTAATGTGCATGAAGAGTTCGGTCAGTATTCGTTAAAAGAAGTGCTCGACTGGATATCGAATGTGGCAATCGAACTGGGAGCTTATCAGGGCCGGATGATGGCAATGCTTGATGCAGCCCTGGCTGAGGACGAGTTTGACGAGGTCATTGAAAAATTCAGGCGCAGTACTTTCACTCTTAGTGTCGCTGATAAACTTTACAGTCCTGGCAATCCACAGCCACTGGCATGGGTTATTTCTGCTAGCGGTCAGTAGTGTACCTTTAGCTCGCGCTATGGTTTGCAGGCGGATAACTTTTGCTGCGCTACGCCTGCGAATAACGATAAGTCGTACTCACTAAAAACAGAGATAAACAGCATCCCCAACGGCATCAAGCTGTGTAACGATAAATACAGATGTGAATGGAAATCAATAAATGAAGGTATCCGGGCCTGCCGGCCAGAGATACGACCAGCGCATCAGAGCATTTTCATTGTCGGCGTTTGAATAAACATTGCGCCGTGTAGTAGCACCACTAGAACGATTTCACTGTTAGTGTTTCGCTTTTCACACGCCATCACCTCGATCATCTAAGCCTAAAGTATTGTAAAGATACAACGTAAGTATGCTTAGAATAAGATGTTCGGGTTGAACGATGTTTATCAAATTGCTAAATAATGATGCAGCAATAATAATGATAAGACAGGAATAATGTCGTTCAGGACGCAACACAGGGCGTTTTTAATGCCAAATTCAGTTGGTTAACAGATCATGGTAAGTATTGTCAGCAATCCGCCACAGAGGTATCTGGTCGGACTTTGTCGTCAGTATTTAATAATCGATTAACTGTTGTTGTGAAATTTTTGTAATTTATTTACACTTTCGAAAGTTTTATAACATATGTTGAGCAGCAGATTTGTTTAATCACTGAGCAAACGCAACGCGATATCAAGGGTGTAAAGAGCTTGTTACTTGACTCCCTTATTGATCTCGTGTGACTATAAGACGTTCGTAGTATTGGTGTCAGTCTGGCAAATACTACCTTCCTAAATATAGATAAATTTTATACGCCCCTTGCGAAGCAGTATTTTTATTACAAGTCGCAAGGATTCAAATAAGAAAATGGTTGGGAACTATGTCCAAAATGAGCAAGAGAACTCTTATTGCTTCTACTATGATGGGTGCATTCGCACTGACTGGTAGCGCAGTCGTCTCTGCAACGAATCTGAGCGATCTTCACAGCGAAGAAGCGAAGATTCACGCGGCTGCAGCGAAATCTCAAGAAAAGATCAACGCGCTTTTCGAACAGTCACAAGAACTGTTAGTAGAATACCGTGGTGTTGTTGATGAAACTGAAAACCTGAAGATCTACAACGATTACCTGGCAAGCTTAGTCGCTGACCAGCAGCGTGGTATTGATTCTCTACAGAAACAGATCGACAGCATCGAAGATACCAAACAAGGTATCGTTCCTCTGATGTTCCGTATGATCGACAGCCTCGAGAAATTCATCGAGCTGGACGTTCCAATTCGTCTTGAAGAGCGTAAAGAGCGTATCGAAAGATTACGTGACCTGATGGCTAACTCGAATGTAACCGTTTCCGAGCAGTTCCGTCAGGTGCTTGATGCATACCTAATCGAAACTGAATACGGCACGCGTATCGCGTCTTACCAGGGAACTCTGGATGACAACGGCACGGCTGTGACTGTTGACTTCTTTAACCTTGGCCGTACTGCAATGCTTGCTCTGTCTTTGGACCAAAAGCATGCTTGGGTTTGGAACAATGACACCCGTTCTTGGGAAGCACTTGGTGACGAGTACCTGGGCTCTGTAAACGAAGCTGTGAAAATGGCTAACGGTTTGGTCCCAGCAGAACTTATCAAACTTCCAATTAAAGCAGCGGAGTAAGCGTTAATGAAACCAGTATTTAAATCTCTACTCGCCGCTGCGACGGTAGCGGTTATGTCTTCAACTGCGGTAGCTCAGGAGCCGGCATCTCTGCAAGACCTGCTGAACTCTGTAAAATCTAACCGCGCGTCTGAAGCAAAAATCAACGCACAGCGTGAAGCAGAATTCCAATCTGCCCGTGCTGATAAGCAAGCCTTACTGCGTAAAGCTCAGTCTGAATTAAAAGCTGAAGAAGACCGTGGTAATCGTCTGCAACAGCAATTTTCTGACAACGAAGTAACGTTGAACGATAAAGCTGCTGAACTGGAACAGGCTACCGGTACTTTAGGTGAGATGTTTGGTGTGGTACGTCAGGCATCTTCTGAAGCCTACGGCCGTATCGCAACGTCAATCGTAAGTGCTCAGTATCCTGGCCGTGACGACTTCCTGGCTCGCATGTCTGAAGAATCTAAAGGTCTTCCTAACATTGACGAACTGGAAGAACTGTGGATTTCACTGCAAACTGAAATGACTGAACAGGGTTCAGTAGTTAAATTTACTACTGACGTAATTAACCTGGACGGTGGTACTAACTCTCAGGAAGTTCTGCGTGTTGGTACATTTAACCTGGTAGGTGACGAAGGTTACCTGACTTACGACGACGAGAACGACATCGTTCAGCCTCTTGGTCGTCAACCAGACGGTTATCTGGTTTCTGCAGCGAAAGATGCACGTGAAGCTAGCTCTGGTTTCGTTCCTTTTTATGCTGACCCTTCACGTGGCCAAATCTTAGGTCTGTTGAAGCAAAAAGCAACTATGTCTGAGCGTTATCACGCGGGTGGCGTAGTAGGTTACGTAATCACTGGTATGCTGGCTATTGGCCTGTTAATCGGTCTGTACAAACTGATCACCCTGACTCTGGTTGGTGGTAAGATTCGTTCACAGCTGAAAAATCCTTCTGCTCCTTCAGAGAAAAACCCACTGGGTCGTATCCTGAAAGTGTATAGCGATAACAAAAATGTTGACGCTGAAAACCTTGAACTGAAACTTGACGAAGCCATTTTGCGTGAACTGCCAAGCATTGATTCAGGTATCAACGTAATCAAAATCTTTGCGGCAATCGCACCGTTACTGGGTCTGTTAGGTACAGTACTGGGTATGATCGCTACCTTCCAAACCATCACTCTGTTCGGTACTGGTGACCCACGTATGATGGCAGGAAGTATCTCTATGGCACTTGTAACTACCGCTCAAGGTATTATTGCAGCACTGCCATTAATCCTGACGCACAGCATCGTTGCCTCTAAGAGCAAGCAGATCGTTCATATCCTGGACGAGCAGACTGCAGGCATCATTGCTGCTCACGCAGAGTCGGAGAAAGCATAATATGGTTTACCTGATTGGATTATGGGAATCGGTCAGGGACTTTATCGCTACCGGCGGTGACGTGTTATACGCTGTTGCTGCCGCGCTCTTTCTCATGTGGGTATTAATGATTGAGCGCTACTGGTATTTGACGTCAGTGTTTCCAAAAATGAAGAAGCAAATCATTCAGGATTGGAACGCTCGTGCAGATACTAAGTCATGGTATGCGCATAGAATCCGTGAAGCGTGGATCTCCGAGGCTTCAGATAACCTGAACGCCAGAATGCTTATCATTCGAACCTTGGTAGCTATGTGTCCGTTAATCGGTCTGCTGGGTACTGTAACTGGGATGATCAGCGTGTTTGAGACTATGGCAACGCAAGGAACGAGTAACGCACGTCTTATGGCGGGTGGTATCTCGATGGCAACTATCCCGACAATGGCGGGTATGGTCGCGGCGCTGTCAGGGCTGTTTATCAGTACTCGTCTCGAAGCGAAGGTTAAGATTGCGCGGGAAAAGCTAGTTGATAGCTTGCCGTATCATTAGAGAGAGAGATTATGGCTCGAAAAGTCAGAACCGAAGAGGAAGATGCAGCGATTGATATGACGCCCATGCTGGACATCGTATTCATCATGCTGATCTTCTTTATCGTGACAACGGTTTTCGTTAAGGAAGCCGGTATAGAAGTTAACAAGCCCGATGCGAGCCGAGCGTTCTTACATAAAAATGCTAACATTTTCATTGCGATCACCGAAGATGGCAATGTTTGGTTAGATAAACGCGAGGTGTCTGTTGACAGCGTCAGGGCAAACTTAGAGCGATTACTTACGGAGCAACCAACTGATTACGTGTTTATACAGGCTGATATTAAGGCTAAACACGGGGTGGTTGTTGAAGTTATGGACCAGGTCAAAGCCGCAGGCATTGACCGTATTGCAGTAGCTGCGAGGAACTAGTATGGGTAGAATTATCGCCTCTATTGTTATCGGTGCAGCCGTCGCTTTTGGTCTGTTCGTAATAATGGCTAAACTTATTGAGAACTCAGCGCGTCCGGTTGATGAAATTCCGGATGCACCGGTTATCGATATCGTTATGCAGCCGCCAGAAGAGGATACGCAAACACGGACTCGTGTTCCGCCACCTCCTCCTCCTCCGCCACAACAGCCGCCAAAAATGGAGCCTGTTGAGCCGGAAGAAGCTGAACCGGATGCTGACGGATTCAGCCTGGATATTCCAGGTGTTGATACCGGTGGTGTTGGTGTAAACATTGGTGGTGTTGGTGCGATGCAGAGTGATGGTGATGCTACACCTATCGTTCGTATCGATCCTAAATACCCGCCGCAGGCTGCACGTGATGGTAAAGAAGGTTGGGTTAAACTCCAGTTTACTATCATGGAAGATGGCTCGGTTGACGATATCGATGTAATCGATGCGGATCCGAAGCGTATCTTTGACCGTGAAGCCCGTCGTGCTCTGGCGAAGTGGAAATACAAGCCTAAGATCGTAGACGGTAAGCCTGTTCAGCAACCAAATATGTTTGTACAACTAGACTTTAAACTGGAGCAATAATCATGTTGAAATCCACAATGTTTAAAAAGTCACTGGTAGTAGCGGCATTCACTTTAAGCTCAGCTATTGCGTTGCCAGCCGCAGCGCAAAGCTCAGCCCCTGTGGTGTGCCCGGGCTACGAGAAAGGTACAACCAATCTGGTTGGTGAGCGTGTAGGTAAAAAAGTACAAAAAGCTTTCGAGGCTTATAACGAAGATTTGATTGATGAAGCAATTACAATCCTGTCTGAGATAGAAGCAAAGGAAGACTTTGACGAAGCTTATGTTAACCGTTTCCTCGGTAACATCATGGCCACTAAAGACGGCATGGGGCCAAAAGCCCTGGCCCTTCTGGTGTCCTCAGTTGAAACTAAGGTGTTAAACGACCTTGAGCATTCACAAACGCTCAAACTGGTTGCTGACCTTAGTCTGCAGGAAAAGGAATACGAACAGGCGGTTAAGTACTATCAGGCTTATTTAGACTTTACGTGTAAAGAAGATCCTGAAGTGTACACCCGTATGGCGAACGCTTTTTACGAGCTGAAGCAATACGACAAGCTGATCGATCCGGCTAACAAAGCTATCGCATTGTATGAAGAGCCAAACAAGAACCCATATGTACTGAAGTTATCTTCTTACTATGAGCGTAAGATGTACAAAGAGACCGTTGGCGTCGCGGAAGACATCGTTAATACGTTCCCAGAAGAAGGGAAGTGGTGGGTTCAGTTAGGCCAGTTTTATCTGATGATCGAAGACTATAAAAAGTCACTATCGACATTAGAAATTGCCTACAGCCAAGGGTTTTTAGAAAAACCAAACCTGATAAAAATGTTGTCTCAATTGTATGCAACAAACAATATGCCTTATCGTTCAGCCAAAGTGCTGGCGGAGAATATTGCGAATGGCAAAATTGAGAAAACAGCAGAGAATCTGGCGTCTGTAGCGAACAGCTATCACCAGGCAATGGAATATGAAACTGCTGCACAGTATTATCAGCAAGCGGCTGAGATGTCGTCTGATCCAGAATTTTACCGTAAGCAGGGCGTACTGCTGCTGGTTGCAGAGAACTACAAAGGTGCAATTACTGCCCTTTCAAAAGCTCTGGAACGTGGCGTGGAAGACCCGGGCAAAGTTCACTTTAGTTTAATGGAAGCTAACTTCTATGCCGGAGACTTCAAGCAAGCCTACGAGCATATTAAAGAAGCTAAGAAGGACAAGACATTACGTAGAAATGCGAATGCCTGGGAACCTTACATTAAGCAAAAAGCGAAGAACCGCGGTATAAATATCTAATTGAAAAAGCGCCTTAACGGCGCTTTTTTTATCCCTGATATCTTTCAATAACCCCGCTAGTAAGCTTCCAGTAAACGGCTCAGGTGCTTCGTCACCCATGCTTCCGTTTCACGTTTACCACTTAATTTATAACGCCGGGCTAATGCATCCGTTGCGTTAACTTCAGAAATAAAGTCTGTGACTACCGCTATGCTCTCTGCGTTCATGTGACTAGTGGTTTGGGTCTTAACAAACCAAGCAACACTGCCTCGGGCATGCTGAAGGCTTCGGCTGCCATTTACCACTTGGTGCAGGATGTTCACAGAACAGGTCTTGATTTTATCATTGAGGTTAAAGGCGGTGTCAGCACTGCCACAACCAAAGGTATCCGCAGCCGGGTGAAGTAATAACTCCTGACTAAATCGCTGTGTTATCAATGCCTGTTCAACACCAATGCGCTCACTCAGAGGTAATACCATTAGTAAACTGTATTCACCGCTCGAAGCGTCTCGTTTTAAACCAGGTTTGGCTGGCAGAAACCGGTTAGTTTGCCAAAAGCGGGTTAACTCGGGTGTCGCACCGTATGATGTGGTCAGGGCATCAATGCCAGCCTGCCGGGCCTGCTCTGCCAGTAGATGGATTAGCCTGCTGGCCACGCCCTGGCGTCTGTATCGGGGGAGGACTGCAATGCGATTAATTCGCAAGAAAGTGGCAGTTGCGATACTGGCTGAAGCAAGTAATACACTTAAGCCTTGTGCTGACATGTGGCCATTGACCCGTCGGGCGCCGCTGGCTATTCCAGTGGCTACGTCCTGCAACAGCGCGCCGCCTTCCTGTTGATAATTGATTACGCCGACGACTTCTTTATCTGCCATGGCCAACAGGGTATTGTTGGTTGGTGCGTCGTAAAGTCGAACCAACTCATCTGCGGTGGTCTGATAATGAGCCTGCATAAGCAGTGGTAATAACTGACGGCCCGTTGCGTCATGATATTGCTGTTTAACCAGTGGCTGATAATGGCTGACTTGATTGATTGGTTCGTTGCCCTTTTCAGCGGCTGCCGGTCGGGCGTCTTCAAGGCACAGTGCTTGATACCAGAATCGTTCCACGGGGTCGCCTTCATACCAACGAATAGGGCTGAGCAATTCGTGGTGTTCAATATCCGGGCGATGCTGACGTAGCCAGGGTATAAAACGGGTAATAAAGCCTCTTCCTGAGCCCTCATAACCTCTCATGGTTGAACTGAGCAATACAGAGCCCGCCTGACTGCAAAGCGCGGTAAGTTGTGGAACAGGAATGCTGGCCGCTTCATCAATCAGCAGGACGTCAGTATCATCTAAAGTCGTCAGCGCGGGATGGTCCAGCGGCAGCCACTGACAGGACGTATCCTGATAAACCATTCTGTGCCGGTCGGTGCGGATGGCTTTGGGGCAGGTTAATAATAATCCCGCAAACACCTGACTAACCGATTCAGCATACCGGCTGGTAAGCATGACAGACTTATTCTGGATGGCCAGACAGTGCCCGGCAATCATACCAAGTAAGGTCGACTTGCCTCTGCCCCGGTCAGCAGTCAGCAAGGCATTGTGGACGGGTTTATCCGCG
This sequence comes from Alteromonas sp. 4NH20-0104, assembly GCF_057547795.1. Classification (NCBI taxonomy): domain Bacteria; kingdom Pseudomonadati; phylum Pseudomonadota; class Gammaproteobacteria; order Alteromonadales; family Alteromonadaceae; genus Alteromonas; species Alteromonas sp. 4NH20-0104. Next base: position 30,695 of record NZ_BAAJLP010000022.1, read on the forward strand.
GTAAGGCGCGTAAACAGTGTCTGTTGCTCCGTAGTCTTAAATGGGAGCGTCGTTTCTGGTCTTGCACTGGCAAGCCTGATTTGGGGTAAAATTAGGGGGTGGTGTTCCCGCGCTATGGCCACGCTCGGATCAGTTTTGAACTGCTCAATCATGGCAGTGCGAAGAACACTGCACTGAAGTTGTTCTCCATAGCTTAAATAATGGCTGGTACTGACTTCCTGATAAGCAGGCCAATGGGCAAAGTCAGGGCAGCACAGTACCAGTAATCCGCCTTGGGTGACCGTGCCGGCAACAGCCAGAATGGCATTGGGACGAAAAGCTTCAAAACTATCAACCACCGCCAGGGCGTACTCAGTGCCGAGTATGGTGCGATAGGCCCCCATACCCCGGGACGTATTTTCAGGAAATAGCGTTTTTCCCAGCAGCAGCGTATCGTCGTGGCACAGACTGAACAGGTGCTTTACTACGTTTTTACAATACTGAGCGGTGCCACTGACTACCAGCAACTGTCGGTGAGCAAGCTGAGTATGCTGATGGGAAGCACGCCATTCAGATAGCGCGGCTAACGTCTTGTCGGTGGGCATGAAAACATGAGTGATTAAATAAAAACGCTATTGTACCTGTTTGACGCCGGCTGACCAATGGCGCCACAACCACTAGCGCCGGATTACCACTTTGCGAGAACGTCTTTGGCCTCAGTTAACTGCTGCTCTGTAAGGGCAGCGGCCAGCTGTTCATTGTGAATGTCTGTGTGGTTAAAGCATAAGCTGTTAAATGCCAGTTCATGACAGCAACGGATCCGCTGGTTAAGCTTAGCATCGGGCTCCTGACACAAACGCCATAACGTCTGATTCACTTTACTGGTGAACCCCCATCTGACCAGCAAAAGCGATGAAGCGCCATACAGGCAAAGGTTATGCTCGGCCGCCAGACCCGACTGGAATTCGTCAAACCCCGAGGCCTTTTGCCATTGTTCGAAAAACAGCGACGCATCGAGATGTTCGGTATGAAATATTAATAACAGTGCCAGCGGGCCAAACAGAATGAGTTGGGCGACCAGGGCTTTATCGTCGTTGCTGTATTCAGCTGCATATAAGCGCTCAAACAAGGCGTTACTTAACAGCATGGCATCTATCAATCGCTCGATATTCGGATGAACGCTTTGTACTGTCAGGTATTGCTGGGCGGCAAATAAAACGGCGAGATTTCTGACATTGTTAACGCCCAGGTTACGACCGATAGCCTGTTCAAGGGACTGCGGTACTGAACCGTATAAGGCTTTGCTGGCTTTGCCGATAATATGTGCCAGAAATACCGGATCCGGTTCTATTAATGTTACCAGCCGGCTAACTGTAAGCTGCTCATCCGTTAGATTTACAATATGACTGATGGTTTCCGGCAGCGGAGGGAGGTTTTCGGTCACTTCAATGAGTGCCTGGTTTCCGCGCTGAAAACGTAACCGACTGCCCACCTGGCGTAACTGACCGGGACTGATTCCGGTGAATTCTTTGAAACTGCGATCGAATGAGCGGCGGTCGGAAAAGCCGAGCCGTTCGGCCAGCACATCAACCTTTTCACCGCTTAGCAGGCCGTTTATGCTGCGTTCGTGAATATGCGATTTTAGCAGGGCGCTGAAAGACAGCTTCTCCTGTTTGAGTTTGCGTCGAAACACCGACTCAGACATGCCCAACAGTTCACCAACCGCTTCAGAGCGAATTCTGGCCGGGGTATCAAACTGTTTAAACGCATCGACTAAATCCTGTTTAAATCCGCCTTCACCGGCAGGTTGCAAGTTTTTAACCAGTACCAGTTGCAGTTTCGGGCTGTAAAAAAAAGACGGGGTGGATAACCACTGAGCATCGAAGGTAACCTGCAATGCAGGTTGCTGATCGCTGTAACGAGCCTGGCTGACTGACTCTAAAAACCACACCGGATGGTTGTGCACCAGTGCAATGTGATCGAAATCGAAATTTCGGCCGGCAAGGTGGCGGAACAACGCTAATAAGAACGCAATAACAAAAGGTTCCATTTCGGGCAGTATCCCGGCTTTAAGGGTCAGAGTTACCCGGGTGTCGGTTTTACTGATTTGGATCTGTTCAGAGGCTTCAAATAAAGGGGTGTCAAAGGTATGCAATGCATCCAGTGCGGCGTTTATATCGCGGGCCATCGACAAAAAACAATGGAAGGTGCCCATTTTGTTAAAATCGAGATAGCCCAGTAAAGATTGCCCAATCCGTTCTGGTGAATCGGTTTTACACAGAAGCGCGAGTTTGTCGCTTAGGGCTGAAACCGGGTATTCACCGCTTTCAATATCGCCGAGGGCAGAGAGTGCTGTAGCTTCTTCTTCTGTGGTCAGTGCTTTATCCCGGCGCAGTGATAATAACGCCCGCGTAACGGCTGACCAAAACGTTCCTGTGTAGGTAACAGACATAACAGTTATTGTATCCCTTTCAATTCTTTCACCATAATAACGACTTTTGCCCGGCTGTTAAGTCGGCTCGGACAAAATTGTCCTATAGTTCGATAAAATGTGTCCTATTTTGATTTTTCTGCTGCGTTACCATTAATCCCGAAGTTTGATGATGCACAAAGCCAAACTTGTTGTGAAGCAAGGACGGAAAGCCACGGGCCTTTGAGTTCCAAAGGTGGCCGGGTTACTCAGAGTCAGTACAGTTTTTACGTATTGATTAGTAGTTAAGGATTAAAACATGAAGTTGGCCAGAAAATTATGTTCAGTAATCGTCGCCTGCGGTATGGCAGCCTCTGCCAACGCTGGTGTTATCAATTACGATGTGGACTTTGATGCGGCAACCTTTGAAGGGATGAGCCGTCAGAACAACGTCGACAGTGATTATTTCGTACAAAACAATGGGGCGATTCGAATCTATTCAGATTCCTGGTTTGCTATTGATTTGGAAGATACGTTCGGCATTGATTCAGTTAATCTGGACGACTCGCTGACAAACTATACGCTGGATTTCAAATTCCGGTTGTTCCAGCGCAGAGGTGATGGTGGTCTAGACCGAGGTGAGCCAACGTCACTACCTGAAATCGGCGGTTTGTTCTTTGCTGATTTCTCCGGTGGTCAGACTGATGCGGTTTCCAGCCAGTCGTTTAATCTGATTGGTACACAGAACTGGGGTCTGGATGACTTTTCTTACACCAACGATCGCTGGCAGCGTTTCTCGATCGATCTGGATAACTACCTGAGTGGTAGCTTTACCCACATCGTGCTGGTTAACGACTGTGATAATGAGTGTGGCAACACGCAAGTACGTTTTAGAGATATGACGTTGTCTGAGGTTAGCGCGCCAACCGCTTTGTCGCTGGCAGTACTCGGACTCGGCATAACAGGCTGGCGTCGTCACCGCCGGTCTGTATAAAGCTCTTTATCCGGGAGCAATTAAGTAACGCCCACCACGTCACGGTGGGCGTTCTTATTTCTGCTGCTAAATACCTTGCTGCAACAATCAGTTAAACAGTTGCAAATCTTTTAAGTCTTGGTAGACTCCATCGCGCATTAACAATGCATTCGCCAAGGGGTGCCGGAAACGGCTGAGATCCACCGCGTGGGAACCCTTAAACCTGATCCGGATAATACCGGCGTAGGGATGGTTACAATCAAGCCTGATCACCTGCCGTTAAAAGCCGGATCTTTTGGACATCATTGCACAAGAGATCCAGTATGAGTTTACCTAAAGCATTATTTTCTTTATCTCTATTGAGTTTATCCGCCAGCGCCTTAGCCGCTGAGCAAAGTGACATCGAAAAAGTTACCGTATACGGTGATTTTCATCAGCGAGCGCTCGCTCAGCTGAGCGCCAGTGCCTCCATTATTGATAATGCACGTATTCAAAGCCGCCAGGCTGTGCACATTGAAGACTTACTGCGCATTGCGCCTAACGTCAATTTTTCCACCGGAGCCTCACGTGGCCGCTTCGTGCAAATTCGAGGCATTGGTGAGCGCAGTCAGTATGCCGAGCCAATCAATCCGTCCGTCAGTATTATGGTTGATGATTTTGACTTTACCGGACTTGGCGCTGCGGCATTGTTATTTGACACCCAGCAAGTTGAAATCTTCCGAGGCCCCCAGGCCACGGTATTCGGCACCGGTGCACTGGCTGGTGCCGTGTTAATTAAATCGACCCCGGCCGATGACCACAATGCTGATTATGTGCAGTTTACTGCCGCCACTAAGAGCAGCTATGGTGTGGAAGCCGGCAAGAGCGTTGCCGTGTCTGATAACCTGGCCATTCGCGGCGCGTTGGTGCACAACCAGAGCGACGGCTTTGTGCGCAATACCTTCCTGAACCGCGACGATACCAACAATATTGACGAAAGTGCTATTCGGTTAGCGGCGAGCTACGACTACAGCGATGAAGTATCGTTAACCGTTAATTATCGCTGGTACGATATCGACAATGGCTTTGATGCTTTTTCACTGGATAACACCCGGGAAACATTGTCTGACGAGCCCGGTTTCGACCGTCAGCAAACTCATGCTATCAGTGCCAATTTACTTACCAGACTGGAAGGCGGCGACCTGCACTTTATAGTCACTCACGCCAGCCATAATATTGGTTATGCGTATGACGAAGACTGGACCTATGATGGTTTTCATCCGTGGGGTTACACTTCTTTCGATGCTTATTACCGCGATGTAGAGACTAACACCGTGGAGTTACGCTTCGTCAGCGGCGATCAATGGCGTTTGTTTAACGACACGACCTCCTGGGTTGTCGGCACGCGGGTTAAGAATAATAAGGAAGATTTACTTCGTCAGTACACTTATGCCGATGGCGATTTTGTCAGTCAGTATCAGCCCATTACTCAGGCTGTTTACGGTCAGCTGGAAAGCCAGTTAACCAATGACTTATTGCTGACCTTTGCTTTACGTGCGGAAAATTACGATTTCTCTTATGGTGACAATGCCGGTCTTAATGGTGATCACGACTCGACCATGCTAGGCGGCAAGCTGGCACTGAGTTACCAGCTTGGCCAGCAGCTTGTTTATGCCAGTATCTCGCGAGGGTATAAAGGGGCGGGGATTAACCCCGACCAGAACGTGACTATCGACAACCGTTTTTATGACGAAGAGTACAACTGGAACTACGAAATTGGCATGAAAGGCCGGCTGACCGACCAGTTAACGTCCCGGGTAGCCGTGTTTGTAATGAAACGGCAAGACACGCAGGTCAGTGATTATGAACTGCAATACCGGGATGACGGCTCTGCAGAGTTTATTGATATTATCAGTAACGCCGATTTAGGTACTAACCAGGGCGTTGAGGTAGAGCTTAGCTACCAGGCAACTGACAACTGGAGCGTGAGTTTCTCGGGGGGATATCTGGATGCCTATTTTGAAGATTATACCCGCGCTGACGGGACCACTGTGACAGAACAGCAGCAGGCTCAGGCACCTGATTTCACCGCCAATTTACTCAGCCAACTGGATTTCAACGAGTCACTGCGCTGGAATGTTGAAGTGGATTTTGCCGATCGTTATCGCTTTTCTGATGGTCATGATGTGACCGCACCTTCGCGCACCTTAGTGCATACCCAGCTAAGCTGGCGAATGGAGAACTGGGAAACACAGCTGTGGATCAACAACGCGTTTGATGAAACCTACTATACCCGCGGATTTGGCGGATTCAGTAACGATCCCCGCGATTTTTACGAATTTGACGAGCCGTACTTTCAATTAGGTAATGGTCGTCAAACCGGTGTCACGGTTCGGTATCAGTTTTAGGAGAGCAGACTATGCAAGTGATGGTTGAGTTATCGCTGTACCCATTGGTGAATGAGTACCTGACGCCGATAAAAGCTTTTATCGCACGTCTTAACAGTTACCAAAACCTGACAGTGACCACCTGTTCTACCAGCACCCAGGTGCAGGGAGATTACACTGAGGTCCTGCAAATTCTGGGCGTTGAAATGCAGCGAACCCATGAAGAAGTGGGTCAGGCCGTGTTTGTGGCTAAATTTCTGAACTTTGATGCCATGAGCAGTAAGTAGGACCGTATGGAGCAGACCGTTTCTCAATTAGTTGAACAAATTGCTGCGACGTCTCTGGCGGAATGGCTGGCCGTTGTGCTGGCCATTGCCTATGTGCTGCTTGCTGCTCGCCAGAGTGCCTGGTGTTGGTTGGCAGCCCTCACCAGTACGGCCATTTATACCTGGTTGTTCTGGCAGGTGGCGCTGCCATTTCAGTCGGCGCTTAACCTGTTTTATATGGTGATGGCAGTATATGGCTACTGGCAATGGCATCATAAACCCGGCGAAGAGAGGTCAGTTCAATCCTGGCCTGTGAGCTGGCATGTGCTAGCGGTGTTCGGTTTAACGGCGGTGGCAGTGGGACTAGGCAAGCTAGCGGCTACTCAGTTTAACAGCGAATACCTATGGCTTGATGCGGCGATAAATGTGTTTAGTGTGGCGACTACCTTTATGGTGGCTCACAAAATATTGCAGAACTGGATCTATTGGTTTGTGATTAATACAGCCGCTGTGTTCCTGTACTGGCAAAGTGGATTAATTCTGTCTGCCGGCCTGTTTTTAGGGTATGTTGGCTTTTCGGTTTATGGGTATAACCAATGGAAACAGGAATGGTCAGACAGGTATCTGACAAACAGCTAAGCGACTTTATTGCCAGTCAGTGTGGATCGTCGCAACTCACTTACGAGCCGGTTCGCCAGGGATTAGCCAATAGCGTATACCGCGTCAGTAGTCACTCGCAAAGTTGGGCGGTAAAGTTGTTAGGGCCGGCCACCTTTAGTGCGGTTAATTACACCGTGGTGAATAAAATCCAACAGCAACTGGCCGTTTGCGGGCTGGCTCCGGTAGTTACCGCCTATAATCCCGACCTGCGCATTTGGATTGAGGAGTGGGTAGATACTCCTAAACAACAATCCACTGATACAGAACAGCTGGCGCAAGTGCTGGCCACGATACACCACAGCGATATTAGCGCGCCAACGTTAGCGCTGTTACCTTGCTGGCAACATTATCTGGAGCAATTGCCTGGCAGGGCAGGACGCGCCTTTTCGGTGGAAAGGGATAAGTTGGTGCCGGTGATCTCTCAGTTCAGTCATTATCAGGACTTTTGTTTTTGTCACAACGATTTATCGTTTGCACACCTGGTTGGGGCATCACGCAGTAAGGTTGTTGACTGGGAATATGCCGCAACCGGTAACCGGTATTTTGATATGGCCGCCTGCGTCCTCATAAACGAACTCAGTCCTCAGCAACGAAGCCAGTTGTGTCATGTGTATGCGCAACAAACAGGCAAGTCAGTGAGCAGGGTTGAAGAGGGGGTTGAAGCCTTCTTACCGGTAGTCGATTTCACTAACCGCTTATGGACTGCGGCGGCGGCCCGAAATCCGGCTTAATATTTCGCCGTTGCGATTAATATTTGTGCGCTTAAACGCGAATTTAGCCATTTATTGTAAAAACACTTTACCTTTGATCCGGCATACGTATAATTCACAGCGCGCTAGGGGTGTAGTTCGAATTGGTAGAACAGCGGTCTCCAAAACCGATGGTTGGGGGTTCGAGTCCCTCCACCCCTGCCACTTTCCTCTTTGTTCTGATAGACTCCTGATACGCTTCTCACTCACACAGAAAGACCATAAACACTCATGGCATTCGCGTTAACTGATTATCAAATTGCTGCATTACAAGAGATGCAAATTCCCGTTTGGCAGTTGCAAAGCGAGCTGGCAAAACAGCCTGCGGATACGCCGGTGGCCGAAGCAAAGGTAAACTCAGAACCTGTGTCACAGGATACGGCGCGCTCTCATTTACAGCGCATGAAAGACAGTGTGTCGGGCAAACCTGCGGCCACGCAACCGGCCGATGTACCACCACCACTGCAGGACGTTACAGCGCAGCAAGCCCCACAATTTTTCGCCGATCTGAAAGTTGCCCTGCAAGGATTGGACATAGCGAAGGTACCGCCGGTAAAAATAGGCGCGCCTGTTGCCGCATCTACGACCGCAATCACGTTGCCGGTAGCGCCGGATAAACTGACATCTCAACATAAGATTCAGCTTTGGCAGGCATTGTGTGCGCTAAGTTGAACCTGCAGGCCACAACATTCTGCCAGGCGGATGAAGCGCTTGCTTTAGCCGCCTATGCCATTCACCAGGAAGCCCAGTATGCGCCCTGGTCAGAGGCCACCTTTGTCGATTGTATCTCTTCGCCCTATGAATGCTGGGTCTTGTTGCATGACGGCCAGGTGGTTGGTTTCGCCATATTGCTGGTGGTGCTGGACGAAATTACCCTGATGGACATAGCTATCAGCGCCGGCTTGCGCGGGCAGGGGGCAGGTAAACATATGCTGGATTTTGTCATTCGCCGCTGTGAGCAACTGAACGGCTCAAACTGCTTTCTGGAAGTGCGAGAGTCTAACCTGGTGGCCAGAAAGCTGTACCTGAACAGCGGATTTGAATTACTGGAAAGGCGCAAAGGGTATTATCCGCTCGCTAATGGCCGGGAAGACGCGCTAATGATGGTCCGGCCAATAAGCGCTGTTGCGCCTTAGCGCCAGAGCGGGTTAAAAGTCCATACTGGCAAAAATCACCATTGACGACTTTTCTGCAGACTGCACGTCATTGGAATCATTCTCCGGGTAAAGGTTCACACCGGTTATTGCTTCAACATACCGCACATCAGCATAACGCACCTTGCCATCGCCTTGCTTTGCGTAAAGCCCCACGGTTAGAGGGTAGCCCATTAATTTTGTTTCGTAAGCCACACTGATGCCCCGGGTGTCGATAGCCTCGACGCGCTGAAAAGGGATGTCAAAGTCAATAACGCCATTGCTGTTATCGGTAAAAAGGCCGATTTGCAGTGCAGTATCGGATGACAGTGGGATGCGCAGACCCAGTGAATAATTGGTGACTTGTTTTAGCTCACGGGTTAAGTCGATGTCATCGAGTACCACGTCATCCTTTTCAACATGGCTGTAATAATCTATCTGACTTGAGACTACCCAGCCCCGGTGTTTATAAGCTGCGCCGAAAGAGAGCAGGGATGGCTGATCCTGTTCTGTATCCGTGCGGATAAAGTCCGGGAAAGTCGTGTCCGGGGAGCCGTTTAACAGGGTAATGATTGGCGCCACAATAAGGTTATTAGAACGATAGTTACGGTTAATCGATTCACTGTGCACATAGTGAGCCCCCACGCTTAAGGCATCATCCTTGTACAACACACTCAAAGAAGGTTCGATTAAATACTGTTTTTCGTTGATTCGTCGGCGGGCGTCAAAGCCGGAGGTAAATGACCCCGTTGGTGTATACATAGTAATGGCCGCACCGGAGGTTTGCGATAAAACCTGTTCAATGTATTTCAGCGACAAGGAAAAGCCCAGCGCCCACTGCTCGTTGAGCCGGTAAGACAGGGCGCCACCAAACTTGTAAGCGGCATTATCGAAATCATAGGTCACCGTCTCAATCACACTCTGCGGTGGCGTGGTCATAGTGGCCGGCAACTCGTAGGCAGAGCTACTGTCGGTGCGTTCCTGAGAGTAATCGGTTACCGTAAAATAACTGCCGTAGCTCCACTGTCCGGAACTGGCGCTAATGCCCAGAAAACCGGGGACCACAGAAAATGAGGTGCGGGCAAAATCAGAACCATCGGTATACACATTTTTAAACTCGGTATCTTCAAAAGCCAGGGTATTTACAGACGCTGATTTGGCATTGCTCTGAAACGATAAACCGGCCGGATTGTAGTGCATCGCTGACTGGTCGTCCGCCAGTGCTACATAAGCGCCACCGTAGCCAATGGCTTTACCGCCCACAAGCAGGTTACCGTAATGGTACTGGTCTGCGCTAACCGTGAAAGAAGTCGCTACCAGAGCACTTACTATTCCAACTGACGAACATAACTTCATAGATTACTTCCCTGAAACCAAACAATGCCAACCAAAGGTGTTGCAGTGTGCCTAGATTATAAAATGACCGGCCAGCTGGCTAGCTTTATGTCCTAATTTGTCAGTAAGTTAGCAGTTTAGCGAAGACTGAAAGCATCGCCGGAAACGACCATAAATTCAGTAAAACGGCATTCTAAAACCATTGGAACCATGTTATTAATAAAAAATAAACACGGTGTTAACCTCAGGTGATTCGCTATTTATGCCAAAGGCGGCAGTCGCAATGCGAATAGATAAAAACAAGTACGGCAGTGCATCAAATCATTATTTGACGGCACTCTTTGAGGTCGCAGAACAAAACCATCTGGATGCCTTACGCCTGCTTAAACACTGTCAGATTGAGCCGGCAGCCATTAATAAACCGGGACGGCGGGTGAAAACAGAACGGCTGTCTAAATTCCAAAGCCTGGTGTGGCGATTATTACGGGATGAGTCTGCCGGCTTGTGTGGCCGGCCGTTAAAACCGGGCACCTATGAAATGATGGGCCAGGTGACGGTGTTTCAGCCAACATTAAAACTGGCCATGCTTAAAGGCATCGCATTTTATAATTTAATGCTGACAGATAATTTTGCTGAGCTGAGTGTCGATGGTGATGAGGTCACTCTGACGATTCGCTTGCCCCACCCTGAGCGGGACCATAAATATCTGTTTGCGGAACTCACGCTTTTGGCCTGGCACCGATATTTTTCGTGGTTAATTGCCAGCCGCATTCCATTGTCAAAAGTTCGGTTTAACTATCCACCACCGCCCCATGTTCATGAATATCATTATTTGTTTCCCGGAGAGCACGAGTTTCATTGCGATACTTTGTCTATCTCGTTTTCGACTCAGTATCTGTCTAAACCGGTGAAACAAAGCGAAGGCTCGCTGAACGCCTTTATGCAACGCTGCCCACTGGAATTATTCCGGCAGTATAAAGCTGATTACACCCTGACCTCTGATGTCCGACACCTGCTAAGTAACGATATTGAGAGTGGTTTGCTCACTATCGACGCCGTCGCCGCCAGGTTACATATGACCAGTCGCACGCTGATGCGCAGATTGAAAGACGAGGGAACCTGTTTCCAGCAAATCAAGGATATCGTCAGAAGAGACCGGGCCGTAATGTTGCTAACCCAGCGAGCAACCCCTATCAACCTAATTGCCGAGTCTGTTGGGTTTGCCGATCCGGCGGCGTTTACCCGTGCATTCAGAGCCTGGACGGGTGAAACGCCAAGGCAATTCAGAGCCCTTCATAAAGAAGCACTTAGCTAAATCTTTCAACGATACTGGCTGGGATCTTCCGTTAGGTTATCTGCCTTTTTTTCATTGGTTAGCAACCGCTTATTATGCAAAAAGTACTCGTTGTCATTATTTGACAATTATTTCGTCACTTTCTGCTATTTTACAATCCGGTACATAATATTAACATCTGGTAAAAGTTTGGGTTGCCGCGTTAACACTAACCTGGCAGTGCCACAAAAAAACACAGAGTGAATGTTATGAATCAACACCCGTCTGAAATCCTCGACAACAGCAAAATGAGCAGGCAACAAATCATGGCTGTCATTTTGTGCATTGCGCTCAATGCTCTGGATGGATTTGATGTGCTGGCGATCAGTTTTGCCTCACCCGGCATCGCTGCTGAATGGGCAATCAATCGAACCGAACTGGGTGTGGTACTGGCCATGGAACTGCTCGGCATGGCCTTTGGCTCAATCTTTTTGGGCGGTTTCGCCGACCGGATAGGCCGTAAACCCACGATTCAAACCTGTCTGGTCGTCATGACCGCAGGCATGTGCTTTTCTGCCTTTGCCAATTCGGTAGTCACTTTGTTGGTGGTGCGTTTTATCACCGGCCTGGGCATTGGCGGTATGCTGGCCTCAACCAATGCCATGGTGGCCGAGTACTCCAACAAAAAGTTTCGCCACCTGTGCGTTATTTTAATGGCTACCGGCTATCCGGTGGGGGCGATTATCGGGGGGTCTATCAGTTCGGTGCTGCTGGAAACCTACAGCTGGCGTTCGGTCTTTATTTTTGGTGGGCTGGTGACCGGTGCTTTCCTGATTATCGTACAACTATTCCTCGCTGAGTCGGTGGTCTACCTGGCCTCAAAACAGCCGGCTGATGCCCTGGCGCGGATAAACCGTTCTTTACAGGCCATGCAAAAGCCGGTGTTAGACGCATTGCCACCGCTATCTCCTAATGCCGGTAAAAGCTCATTTGTTGAATTGTTTACGCCGCAACTGCGCGCCACTACGTTACTGCTCTTAGTGGCCTACTTCGCCCAGATAATGACCTTTTACTTCATTTTGAAATGGATCCCCAAAATCGTGGTCGACATGGGGTTTCATCCTTCTCAGGCGGGACAGGTACTGGTGTGGGCAAACGTGGGCGGTGCCATCGGTGCCACCTTGCTGGGCTTATTCGCCTCAAAACTGCCGCTACGACACCTGCTGATTGGCGTTCTGCTTCTCGGCTTTGTGATGGTCTCAGTGTTTGGTATTGGCTATGAGTCACTTGGCCAGCTGGCCCTGATATCGGCGGCTACCGGCTTTTTCACCAACTCCGGTGTGGTGGGGTTGTACGCCCTGATGGCACAAGCCTTTCCGCCACAGGTACGGGCTTCCGGTACCGGTATTGTTATCGGCGTAGGGCGCGGCGGCGCGGCGCTGAGTCCGGTGGTGGCTGGCGTTTTATTTACCCAGGGCGTGTCGTTGCAGGGCGTCGCCTTTGTCATGGGCGCGGGGGCCGTGGTTGCCGCTATCACTGTATTTTTGCTTGGTCGGGTGCAGAAGGGAAAATCTGCGCTGGATGCAAGTCCAATATTAACAAAGCAAACTTGCGATAACTAAGGGGATTGAGGAATGAAATTCACCCGATTAAATCCAATTACTGGTGAAGTTGCCAGCGAAGCCGAAGCAATGCAAGCCGCAGACATGGCGGCAATTGCGGCAAAGGCTCAGCTAGGTTTCGAGACCTGGTCTAAAGTCGGTCCCAACGCCCGCCGCGCGGTGCTGCAAAAAGCGGCAACGGCGCTGGAGAGTAAACAGGAGGCCTTTGTTGCCGCCATGATGGGCGAAACCGGTGCTACGGCCGGCTGGGCCATGTTTAACCTGATGCTGGCGGCCTCTATGTTGCGTGAAGCAAGTGCCCTGACTACGCAAATCAGTGGCGAAGTGATCCCCTCTGATAAGCCGGGCTGCATGGCAATGGCTTTGCGTGAGCCAGTGGGGGTTATTCTGGGGATAGCACCGTGGAATGCGCCAATCATTCTGGGCACCAGGGCGGTTTCTACCGCACTGGCGTGTGGTAATGCGGTTATTTTAAAAGCCTCTGAGATTTGTCCGCTCACCCACGCTTTGATTATTGAAGCATTGGCGGAAGCCGGTTTCCCGGAAGGGACCGTTAATATCGTTACCAACACTCAGGACGATGCCGCCGACGTAGTAGGCGCGTTGATTGATGCCAAACCGGTTAAACGCATTAATTTTACCGGTTCAACCGCCGTGGGACGCATTATCGCCCGCCGTGCGGCAGACAATCTGAAGCCCTGTTTACTCGAATTGGGTGGCAAAGCGCCACTCCTGATACTTCAGGACGCCAATCTTAATGAGGCGGTGAAAGCCGCGGCTTTTGGTGCCTACATGAATCAGGGGCAAATATGCATGTCGACGGAGCGCCTGATAGTGGTCGACAGTATTGCCGATGAGTTTGTTGCTGCCTTTAAAGCCAAAGTGTCCACCATGGAAACCGGCGATCCTCGCGAGGGGAAAACCCCGCTGGGTGCCGTTATCGACATGAAAACCGTTGAAAAAGTGAATGCCCTGATTGATGACGCGGTGAGTAAAGGCGCTAAAGTAATCACCGGTGGAAAGGCCGATTCTGTGCTAATGGCCGCAACGGTGATTGATGGCGTTACCGAAGAGATGGCTATCTATGCCGACGAAAGCTTTGGTCCGGTAGTCGCGGTGATCCGCGCCAAAGATGAAGCCGACGCTATCCGTATTGCTAATGACAGTGAGTACGGATTGAGCGCCGCCGTATTTACCCGCGATATTGCCAATGGATTAAAAGTGGCTAAACAAATCAAATCCGGTATTTGTCATGTGAATGGCCCAACGGTGCATGATGAAGCACAAATGCCTTTTGGTGGTGTGGGGGATTCCGGTTACGGGCGCTTTGGGGGCCAGGCTGGCATTGACCAGTTTACTGAACTGCGCTGGATCACCGTGGAAACCGAACCAGGCCATTATCCTATTTAATTACCCTGATGCATTGCCTTCTGCGGTGCAGAGCATCGAATGCATTTCATTAATATTTTGCAAGAGGAAACGAACGTGTCAGTAGAAAGAAGTGAAGAAGAAACGGTAAAGGTAGTTGTTGAGAATAAGATTGCCTGGGTGTCCTACAACCGTCCGGAAAAACGCAATTGCATGAGTCCTAAGCTTAATCGTCAGATGATGCGAGTGCTGGAAGACCTTGAGTACCGAGATAACGTTGGTGTACTGGTGTTAAGCGGCGAAGGGACAGCCTGGACGGCCGGTATGGACTTAAAAGAATATTTCCGCGAGAACGAGGCAAAGGGCCTGGGGGCAACGCGCAAAGCCCAGCGTGAAGCCTATGGCTGGTGGCGAGCCTTGCGCTGGTACCATAAGCCAACCATCGCGATGATTAATGGCTGGTGCTTTGGCGGCGGTTATGGACCCTTGTTTAGTTGCGATCTGGCGGTGTCTGCTGAAGATGCCACCTTCGGGCTCAGCGAAATTAACTGGGGGATTTTACCCGGTGGAGGAGCAAGTAAAGTAGTGGCCGACCTGATGCCCCTGCGTAAGGCCATGTATCATGCCATGATGGGCGAAAATATCGATGGCAAAACGGCGGTAGAGTGGGGACTGATTAATGAAGCGGTGCCAGCCGATCAACTGAAAGCCCGCGTGACTGAAATGTGTAACGTGTTGCTGGAGAAAAATCCGGTTGCACTGAAAGCCACTAAGGATGCCATTCGTCGCGTAAAAGAAATGACCTACGACAATGCGGAAGATTACCTGGTCCGTGCTCAGGAAGCGGCAAACAGCTTCGACAACGATGGGCGCAAAGAGGGGATTAAGCAGTTTATCGACGATAAAACCTATAAGCCGGGTTTAGGGGCTTATGATAAATCCAAGCAACAAAACTAAACGGGGCTGACATGGATTTTGTGACCCTGCAGGCGCGATTACGGCCACGAAGTATCGCTGTTAACGATGTCACTCATCACCGGACCTGGACTTATGCCGGGTTCGATAACACCATTAATCAACTGGTCAGCTGGTATCAGATTAACGGGTTGAAGCAGGGTGACAGAGTGGCTTGTTTGTCTAAAAACCGGGCCGAACTGGTGGCATTGCACCTGGCTTGCTCCCGGGCAGGCCTGGTGTTTGTGCCACTAAACTGGCGGCTGGCTAAAGAAGAGCTGCAAGCGCTAATGAGCGATTGTTCGCCAGCCCTGCTGATAGGCGACGAATCGGCCGCGGCGATGCATTTCAGCCATTATGATATTAATTTGTTACTGAGCGATTGCAGTGAATTAAGCGCTACACAGCCTGAGTTTGATGAACACACGCCTTCACTTATCCTGTATACCTCAGGGACTACCGGTAAGCCAAAAGGCATCGTTCATAGTGAAGCGACCCTAATGGAAACTACCCTGAATATGACGCAGCTCGGACAGGTTAATGAACACAGTGTATTCCTTTGCGAAACGCCGATGTTTCATGTTATTGGCCTGGTATCCTGTGTGCGTCCGGCGCTCTATTGTGGTGGCAGTCTGGTGATTTCTGATGCGTTTGAACCCGCTCGGACGCTGAATCGACTGGCAGACGAGACGCTGCGGATCAGTCATTATTTTTGCGTGCCGCAAATGGCTAATATGTTGCGCCAGCATGCGCAATTTGATGCCCGCAAGCTTAAAAATCTCAAAGGGTTGTTAACTGGCGGCGCACCGCATCCTGAAGTGCAAATCCGGGCCTGGCTCAACGACGGAATACCGATTGTAGATGGTTACGGTATGAGTGAGGCCGGCACGGTCTTTGGTATGCCGTTTGATTTACAGATCCTCGATGAAAATGCTGGCTGTGTCGGACTGGCAACACCGCGAGTGAAAGTGAGGCTAACCGACGACCACGGTCATGAAGTCCCCCCGGGTAAGGCGGGTGAAGTGGAGATCCGAGGCGGCAATCTGTTTGTTGGGATCTGGCAGCAGGACACCTTGTACCAAAAGAGCTTTACCGCAGATGGCTGGTTTAAAACCGGCGATATGGCGGTGTGCAATCAAGCCGGGTTTTACCGCATTGTCGATCGCAAAAAGGACATGTTTATCTCCGGTGGTGAGAACGTGTATCCGGTCGAGGTAGAAGGGGTGGTACTTAAACATCCTGCGGTCAAGGACTGCGCCTTAATTGGCGTACCTGATGAACGCTGGGGCGAGGTCGGGCATTTGTTTGTGGTGCCCTTTAATGAGCAGTCACTGGCGAATAGCGAGCAGTTTTTCACCGAGCTTGGAGAACATCTTGCCCGTTATAAAATCCCCAGGCACCTGACGCTGACCGACAGTATTCCCCGCAATGGTGCCGGTAAAATTCTGCGTACTGTGCTTCGCGAACAGGTGGTGCACTTACTGGAGCAACACTAACCCATCATTCTTACCGTTCAGCACCGGCATTGCCGCTAAATCCGGTGCTGACCCCCTTGCTTTACTACCATTAAAAACCAAAAGTCCGTATAATCCCGCGAAAACGTAAGGCCTGAGTCATGCCGGTAAGGCAAGGATTAATGCAATCATACTCAGGGCCAGCACTCCCGAATAAAAATCAGGTTTATTGAATGACCCAGCTGTTAGAAGAAATTAAACGTCGACGCACGTTTGCGATAATCTCGCACCCGGACGCCGGTAAGACCACTATCACCGAAAAAGTGCTGTTATACGGACAAGCGCTGCAGACCGCCGGTACCGTTAAAGGTAAGAAATCCGGCCAGCATGCCAAATCCGACTGGATGGAAATGGAAAAAGAGCGTGGGATCTCAGTGACCACCTCGGTGATGCAGTTTCCTTACGGTGATAACCTGGTCAATCTGCTTGATACGCCGGGACACGAAGATTTCTCTGAAGACACCTACCGAACACTGACCGCTGTGGATTCTTGCCTGATGGTTATCGATGCGGCCAAAGGGGTTGAGGATCGGACCCGTAAACTCATGGAAGTAACGCGTCTGCGAGATACCCCGATCATCACGTTTATGAATAAGCTGGACCGCGATATTCGTGACCCTATGGAATTGCTGGATGAAGTGGAAACCGAGCTGAACATCGCCTGTGCGCCGGTCACCTGGCCGATTGGCTGTGGGAAGCAGTTTAAAGGTGTGTACCACATTCATCGTGATGAAACGATTTTATATAAGACCGGTCACGGCCACACCATTCAGGATGTGCAGATCATCAAAGGGCTGGATAACCCGGAGCTGGAAGCCGCGGTAGGTGAGGGGCTGGCGGCAGAATTCCGTGACGAACTTGAGCTGGTCATGGGCGCCTCTAATGAATTTGATCAGGAACTGTTCCTGGCCGGCGAAATTACCCCGGTCTTTTTTGGTACCGCACTGGGTAACTTTGGTGTGGATCATATGCTCGATGGTCTGGTCGCCTGGGCTCCACAGCCACAAGGGCGCGAAACCGACAACGGCAGCGTGGATTCGCTGGATCCTAAATTCAGCGGTTTCGTGTTTAAGATTCAGGCCAATATGGATCCTAAACACCGAGACCGTATCGCCTTTTGCCGGATAGTGTCGGGCAAATATGAAAAAGGCATGAAAATGCGTCATACCCGAATCGGCAAGGATATTCGGATTTCTGATGCGTTAACCTTCTTAGCCGGTGACCGATCGTTACTGGAAGAAGCCTATGCCGGCGATATTATCGGCTTGCATAACCACGGTTCTATTCGTATAGGTGATACCTTCTCATCTGGCGAAGACTACCGCTTTACCGGTATTCCCAACTTTGCGCCGGAGCTGTTTAAGCGCATTCGCCTGCGCGATCCGCTGAAGATGAAACAACTGCAAAAAGGCCTGATCCAGCTTTCTGAAGAAGGGGCGGTGCAGGTATTCAGACCGCTGGCCAATAACGACCTGATTGTTGGCGCTGTGGGGGTACTGCAGTTTGACGTGGTGGTGGCGCGCCTTAAAGCCGAATACAACGTCGACGCGCTATATGAACATGTCAGTGTGGCCACTGCACGCTGGGTCTATTCCGATAGTGATAAAAAGCTGGACGAATTCCGCCGTAAAGCCGAGCAAAACCTGGCGTTGGATGGCGGCGATAACCTGGCTTATGTAGCGCCCACCATGGTGAACCTGTCGTTAGCACAGGAACGCTACCCCGATATTGATTTTAGAACTACTCGCGAGCACTAGGCACAACAATGAATATTCACGCACTTCTTATTTCCCGTTTTTCTCAGGCCTTAAGCGACATGGGCATTACCGACGCCCCGATTCCGGTGGCGCGCAGTGGCCGACCTGAATTTGGTGAATATCAGTTTAACGGCGCCATGGCACTGGCCAAAAAGTTAAAGCAAAAGCCTCGCGATATTGCTGAGCAAATTCTGGCGCAGGTCAAACTGGACGATGTGGCCAGCAAACTCGAAATTGCCGGCCCCGGTTTTATCAACATTCATCTGGCTGACAGCTGGCTAGCAAGTCAGTGCCAGCAAGCTCTGGATGACACCCGTTCAGGTATCCCTGCGCAGCATGCACAAACGGTTGTGGTGGATTACTCCTCGCCCAATCTGGCCAAAGAGATGCACGTTGGGCACCTGCGCACCACCATTATTGGTGATGCAGTGGTTAAACTGCTGGAATTTTTAGGCCATAAGGTTATTCGTCAGAACCACATGGGCGACTGGGGTACTCAGTTTGGTATGTTGCTCGCTCATCTAAGCGACAAGCTAAGCGCTAATGCCGTGGCGGAAACCGCGTTGTCCGATTTGGAAAACTTTTATCGTGAAGCCAAAATCCGCTTTGACGAAGAAGATGGCTTTGCCGACCGTGCCCGGGAATATGTGGTTAAGCTGCAAAGCGGCGATCAGCAATGTGCTGAGTTATGGCATTTGTTTATCGATGTGTCCATCTCGCACAGCGAAGAGGTTTACGAAAAGCTGAATGTCAGCCTGACCCGCCAGGATATTATGGGCGAGTCTGCCTACAATGAAGACCTTTCTCATGTGGTGGCGGAACTGAAAGAAAAGGGCATTGCGGTGGAAGATCAGGGCGCACAGGTGGTGTTTATCCCTGAACTGGCCGATAAAGAAGGTAATCCGGCAGTGTATATTGTGCAAAAATCCGGTGGCGGTTATCTGTATGCAACCACCGATTTGGCCGCGATGCGCTATCGCAGCGGCAAACTGGGCGCTGATCGCACATTAATTCTTACCGATGCCCGTCAGGCTTTGCACTTTAAGCAAACTGAAATTGTCGGTCGTAAAGCCGGCTTTATGCAGCCTGAGCAAACTTACGAACACTGTCCGTTTGGCATGATGCTGGGCAGTGACGGCAAACCTTTCAAAACCCGCAGTGGTGGCACGGTGAAGCTGGTAGAACTGCTTGATGAAGCTGTCGATCGTGCCCGAAAGCTACTGGCTGAAAGAGATACCGGTTTAACCGCCGATGAGCTGAATGATGTGGCCCGTAAAGTGGGTATTGGCGCCGTTAAATACGCCGATTTGAGCAAAAACCGGACGACGGATTACGTGTTCAACTGGGACTCCATGCTGAGCTTTGAAGGCAATACTGCGCCTTATTTGCAGTATGCCTATACGCGGGTGCAAAGCCTGTTCCGCAAAGCAGAGGTCAGTCCCACCGCTCTGGATGCCACTATTACTCTGGAACATGCTCAGGAGCATGCACTGGCGGTGCAATTGCTACAACTCGAAGAGCAGCTCAATGTGGTAGCCCGTGATGCAACGCCGCATGTACTGTGTAGCTACCTGTATGATTTGGCCAGCCACTTTATGAGCTTTTATGAAGCCTGCCCGGTACTCAAAAGTGACGTGCCAGAAGCGACCCGTAACAGTCGGTTAGCGTTATCTGCACTGGTCGCCAAGCAGTTAAAGCTGGGGCTTGAATTGCTCGGCATCGAAACTCTGGAAAAAATGTAGGGGGGTGATTACACCTCTTACTCGACGTTAAGAAGAAGGAAGGCATCATGGTTAAAGTACTGGCTTTTTCAGGCAGCACCCGCAACGGGTCGTTAAATCAGGCACTGGCAGAAAATGCAGCAGCGGCTGCGCGCGAGGCTGGCGCTGAAGTTACGGTAATTAACCTGGCGGATTATGCCATGCCTATGTTTAATCAGGATGAGGAAGACCAGTACGGTATTCCTGAACGGGCGCAGGCATTTAAACAGTTGCTTATCGACCACGATGCTTTTTTAATTGCCAGCCCCGAATATAACAGCAGTTATCCGGCGGTGCTTAAAAATGCTATTGACTGGGCATCACGCAAAGCCGGTGATGAAGCCGTGCTGGCCGCGTACAAAAACAAAGTGGTTGGCCTGATGGCGGCTTCCCCTGGTGCACTTGGCGGTATGCGGGTGCTGGTGGTGCTGCGCATGCTGATGCAAAATCTGATGTGTGTGGTGACGCCATTACAGGTGTCGGTTGCCAAAGCGGCCGATAAGCTGGATGAGGCAGGCAAGCTCACTGACGAGACGGCCAACAAGCAGTTGGCAAATTTAGCCTCACAAGTGGTCTCCATGGCTGAAAAGCTTAAGGATTAACAGCGGCCTGTCTGCTTATTTTGCAGACAAAACGACTGTTAAAAGCAGGCCAAATCCGGTACTATCCGTGCCCTTAAAAATGAATCAATAAAAAGGTCATTATGTTTGAAGTAAACCCTGTGCTAAATGCGATTCGGGATATCCGTGAGCGCACCGAAGCGCTTCGGGGGTATCTTTGACTTTGATGTAAAGTCAGAGCGCTTAGAAGAAGTTAACCGCGAACTCGAAAGTCCCGATGTGTGGAACGAGCCAGAGCGAGCCCAGGCCCTCGGGAAAGAAAAAGTTGCCCTTGAGCAAGTGGTAGAAACCATTGTTAACCTGGAGCAGGGTGCCGAAGACGTGGATGGGCTGGTGGAACTGGCGGTTGAAGCAGAAGACGAAGAAACGTTCGATGAGGCACAAGCCGAACTGAATGGTCTGATAGCGCAACTGGAAACCCTTGAGTTTCGCCGCATGTTTTCCGGGCCTAATGATACCTGTCACTGCTATCTGGATATCCAGTCGGGATCCGGTGGAACAGAAGCGCAGGACTGGGCCAATATGCTGCTGAGAATGTACCTGCGTTGGGGTGAAGAGCACGGTTTAAAAACCGAGCTTATCGAAGTCTCTGACGGCGATGTGGCTGGCATTAAAAGTGCCACTATTCGTTTTGAGGGCGAGTACGCCTTTGGCTGGTTACGCACAGAAACCGGCGTTCATCGTCTGGTGCGTAAGTCACCGTTTGATTCCGGAAACCGTCGCCATACGTCATTTGCTTCGGCTTTTGTTTATCCTGAAATCGATGATGATATTGAAATCGATATTAATCCATCGGATTTACGCATAGACACTTACCGGGCATCGGGTGCGGGTGGTCAGCACGTTAACCGAACCGATTCAGCGGTGCGTATCACGCACGAACCTACCGGGATTGTAGTGCAGTGTCAGAATGACCGTTCACAGCATAAGAATAAAGACCAGGCGATGAAGCAGTTGAAAGCCAAACTCTATGAGTATGAACTGCAGAAGCAAAACGCCGAGAAGCAAGTGATGGAAGACAACAAGTCGGATATCGGCTGGGGCAGTCAGATCCGCTCCTACGTGCTGGATGACTCACGCATTAAGGATTTGCGTACCGGTGTTGAAACCCGTAATACCCAGGCCGTACTGGACGGTGGGTTAGATAAATTCATTGAAGCCAGCCTGAAATCGGGGCTGTAGTAACTCAACTTAAAGTGAACAGACTATGAGCGAACAACAAGTCGACGAAAATAAACTGATTGCCGAGCGCCGTGCCAAGTTAAGCGCTATTCGCGAGAACTGCCGCGCTAACGGTTTCCCGAATGGCTTCCGTCGCGAAAACTATGCCGAAGAACTGCAGGGCCAGTTCGGCGAACTGGATAAAGAAACCCTTGAAGCGCAGGATAATCAGGTCAGCATTGCTGGTCGGGTAATGGCTAAGCGCGGTCCTTTCCTGTTATTGCAGGACATGACGGGTCGTATCCAGGCTTATGCCGATAAAACCACGCAAAAAGACTTAAAAGCCCGCTATGGCTCGCTGGATATCGGCGACATTATCGGCGTGGCCGGTGCCTTGCACAAATCCGGAAAGGGTGATTTGTACGTGAATATGGCCAGCTATGAACTGCTGACCAAGTCACTGCGTCCGTTACCGGAGAAGTTCCATGGTTTAACCGATCAGGAAACCAAGTACCGTCAGCGCTATGTGGATCTGATCACCAGTGAAAAAACCCGCGAAACCTTTGTGGTACGCAGTAAAATTGTTAACGGTATTCGCAACTACCTGACGACCCGCAATTATATCGAAGTGGAAACGCCGATGTTGCAGGTTATTCCGGGCGGCGCTACCGCTAAGCCATTTGTGACGCACCACAACTCGCTGGATATCGAAATGTTCCTGCGTATTGCCCCCGAACTGTATTTAAAACGTTTGGTAGTAGGCGGTTTTGAGCGCGTATTCGAAATTAACCGTAACTTCCGTAATGAGGGGTTATCAACCCGTCATAACCCGGAATTTACTATGCTGGAATTCTACCAGGCTTACGCAGATTATAACGATCTGATGAATCTGACCGAAGACATGCTGCGTACCCTGGCCGAAGATATTCTGGGGACCACAGAGCTGGTAAACACTGTGCGTGATACCGAAGGTAACGTAGTTGAAGAAAAACACTATGATTTCGGTAAGCCTTTCGACCGCCTGAGCATGGGCGAGGCTATCTTAAAGTACTGGCCTGAAGCGAATGAAGCGGCCATCCGCGATCCGGAAGCGCATCTTGATGAGCTAAAAGCCATGGCCAAACAGCTACACATTAAAGAGCCTGAAGTGGATGGTATCTGGGGCGCCGGTAAGTACCTGTGCGAAATTTTTGAGGCCACAGCCGAAGAAAAACTTGAACAGCCGACCTTTATTACCGAGTATCCCTGGGAAGTGTCGCCGCTGGCCCGTCGAAATGATGGCAATCCGTTTATTACCGACCGTTTCGAATTTTTCGTCGGTGGTCGTGAATTAGCCAATGGCTTTAGTGAGCTTAACGATCCGGAAGATCAGGCTGAACGCTTCCGCAAACAGGTAGAAGAAAAAGATGCCGGTGATGATGAAGCCATGCATTTCGATGAAGACTACATTCGCGCGCTGGAGTTTGGTTTGCCGCCAACAGCAGGTGAAGGTATTGGTATCGACCGTCTGACCATGCTGTTTACCGACAGCCCGACGATTAAAGACGTTATTTTGTTCCCGCACATGAAACCAGAAGTGCAGGCGCAGGACGCCGAATAAAGGTTAAAGGTTTTTAACCGCGTTATACAAAAGGGTATTGATGGGCACATCAATACCCTTTTTCTTTGCCCGCTTCACAATATAGCCGTTAATCCCTTCTATCTCGGTAGTGCGTTTATGTCTAACGTCCTGATGCATACTGGAGAAGTTTTCTGCGGTACGCTCAATTACATTGAATACCAGTTCGGTGAGCGCGGTGAGATTGAGATCTACCTTACAGGCACCGGCTACTGCACAGACTTCCTCACAAACCGTCGTAATGGTGGCGAGGTACTGGGTGGCCCGCAGCTCGCCGTTAGGGATATTGTTGAGTGCGGTTAACGGATTAATGGCGCAGTTAACCGCCAGTTTTTGCCATAGCGCCGTTTCGATATCATCGCGCCAGGTGACCGGACCAATACACCGGTTCATGATTTCTGCAATGTGGGTATTGAGTGGCATTTGTGTTGGATGGCGGGGTGAGCTGCCCAGCATGGTCTCACCTTTACCGGTATGACGTATGCAGGTGGTGGAGGTCTTGAACGCGCCATGACTGGTGGTCGCCAAAAAGACCGGGTTATCCGGCAGATATTTTTCGGCCAGCTCCATGCCACCCATGCCATTGTGTAAAAGAACCACCGGTGATTCTGAGGGGAGTGAATATCGCCAGGCTTTCAGAGCATCTTTAAGCTGGGTGACTTTAAGCGGCACTATCAGCAAATCTGTTGCGGTAAGTGGTTTGTCCCGGGCGCTTTCTGGTGCAAGATTTAGCAACTCACCGTTGATTAACTCAACGGTGGTGAGCATGGCGCTGCCTGGCCTTGGCCACAGCCGAAAGGGGGTTGCCGATAACTGCGCTCCAGCAGCGCACAGGCCGCCAATAGCACCACTGCCAAGGATGTTTACCCTGACCGACATATCAGGCGTCCTCGCGTGGGGCTTTACGAGCCGATTTTGGCCAGTTTAGGGTTGCCGGGTGAGGCGCTGTATTAAGCCAGTTTACGATATCGGGGTGAGTAAAGTAGTGCCCTGCAGGAGGCGTACAAAACACACTGACGGGCTCACCGTCATAGTCAAATTCGAGCCCCCAGGCATGCAGATAAAGCCGGTCTGAGGGGGCCGCGCCGTACAGCGTATCGCCTGTAATGGGACTGCCTAAACTTTTCAGGGCAACCCGAATCTGGTGGGTTTTTCCGCTTAAGGGTTTTACCAGCATCAGTCTTGGCGCATCGCTAAAGCCATAACTAAAAAATTGAGTAACGGCGGGATTTTGCTGGGATTTGAGTAAGATATGCTGGCCATTGCGACGATTCTTCATGTCGCCGGCAATGGTTCCCTGTTTCTTTTTGGGTTTCTTGTCAACCAGTGCCAGGTAGTACTTTTGCACCTGTCGGGTCCGAAACATCGCTTCAAAGCGAGCCGCCGCCCGGGGCGTACGGGCCAGGAGCAGGCAGCCGGAGGTGCCGTCGTCCAGCCGGTGAGCCAGGTGCAGATCTGTTTCTCCCAACTCATCACGAAGGCGCGACACAACACCTTGCTCGGCGTCGTGCATGGTAACACCGGTCGCTTTATTTATGATGATAAACTCAGGGTGACTGAAAATGACTTCAGTCATCAGGCATTAGTATCTTCTAATATGGCCAGGGCTTTGTCATATTCCAGTGACGAAACCGCATCGACTAATTCCTGCTGATGGCTGCTATTCAGGTTAAGTGTGGCAAGCCATTGGTTGAGCTTTTCATCATTAATATATTCGTGATGCTGAAGCGCCTGACTTAATGCCCGGTAGGTTTGCTGTTTTTCATCTGAGGGCGCTGCAGGGGGGGCAGGATTAATTTCGGAGTCATCCGGCAGTTCATCAATAACCCGAATGGTTTCAGCCAGACGATGAATTAATTCTTTTAATGACGCTTGCTCAGGCTTACCCAGTTTGAGTTCTTCATTGACCAGTCGGCTCGATTGATAGACTGCGGTGCAACCAAGGTTACCCGACACGCCTTTTAAGGTGTGTACCAAATTTTCGGCTTCTGTTATCTCTTGTTGTGCCAACATGGTTTGCAGGCGGGTATCCAAAGACTGATACTCAGCAGCAAACTTGCGCAACAGGCGATATAACAGGCTACGGTTACCATTGAGTTGCCGTAATCCGAAGTCAAAATCTATTACCATTGGCTGTTCTTGCATAAGTTCCTGTAATCTCGATATATCTGTAAATACGAAAAAATGCCTTCAAGGCTTTAACAGTACACCTTTACGTGTAATTATTGTTAAAGTTGTCACGTAAACGTAACGTACCTTCGCAGACGGATGCCCTATCCACTAATTTCCGGAATCTTTAATGTTGTTTAGATTTATCCTTTTGGGTTTGATTTCCCAATTACTTAATGGTTGCTCTCAGACATCCGATCTCTCACCGGCTGATACAAAAAGTGTAGCACAACCTGTTGCTATTGCTTATGAGAAATACCAACTAAAAAATGGACTTACCGTTATTTTACACGAGGATCACTCTGATCCTCTGGTGCACGTAGATGTTACTTATCATGTGGGATCGGCAAGAGAGGAGCCGGGTAAAACAGGCTTTGCGCATTTTTTTGAGCACATGATGTTTCAGGGATCCGCCAATGTGGCGGACGAACAACACTTTAAACTCATTACTGATGCGGGCGGCACATTAAACGGCTCCACCAATCGCGACCGAACCAATTATTATCAGACCGTGCCAGCCAATCAACTGGAAAAAGTCTTGTGGCTGGAGTCTGACCGTATGGGCTTTTTATTGCCAGCGGTAACTCAGGAAAAGTTTGAAATCCAGCGTGAAACGGTAAAAAACGAACGGGCTGAACGGATTGATAATCAGCCTTATGCCCGGCGTCATGAAAAAATTGGTGAGGTGCTGTACCCCGAAGGTCACCCTTATTCCTGGTTAACTATCGGTTATACCGAGGATTTGGATCGGGTAAACGTTAACGATCTAAAAGCCTTTTTCAAACGCTGGTATGGGCCTAACAATGCCGTCTTATCAATTGGTGGCGATATCAGTATTGCCCGAACGAAAGCCTGGATTGAGAAATATTTTGGTGCTTTACCCAGTGGACCTGAGGTTACCGGCCAGGCCCCGGCGCCAGCTACGCTTAATGACGATAAATTTATCACCATGGAAGATAATGTGCATCTGCCATTGGTACAAATTGTCTTTCCAACGGTGTATGCAAGACACGAAGATGAAGCCGCGCTGGATGTGCTGGCCAGCATTCTGGGCAGTGGCAAAACGTCGGTGTTTTACGAAAGGCTGGTGAAAACCGGGAAGGTGGTGCAGGCCGGAGTCTCGCACCCCTGCAGCGAACTGGCCTGCGAATTTAATCTGGTGGCGTTGGTTTCGCCAGAGTCGGATAACTCACTGGCCGCTATTTACAGCGAAATTGAAGCGATTCTGGCAGACTTTGAAAGCCGCCCTTTCGATGAAGACGCGCTGATCAGAGTGAAAGCCAATATTAAAGCGTCGACTATTTACGGCTTGCAGAGTGTCAGCGGCAAGGTGTCGACCCTGGCGTATAATGAAACGTTTTTTGGTAAACCGGATCTGATGAACGAAGACGTTAAACGGTATACCGAGGTCACCAAAGACGATGTTTATCGTGTGTTCAACCGCTATATCAAGGGTCAGGCGGCGGTGATTCTTAGTGTGGTACCGCACGGGCAACCTGAACTGGCAGTAAAGCCTGCTACCGCAGAGCAACCTGAGCGTCAGGTTGCTAAGGTGAATACAATATCGCCAACGTTGACCAGTCAGTTGCCAGAGTCAGATTTTGATCGTAGTCAGATGCCGGCGGCTGGTGAACCACCGGTGGTGACTATACCAAGCTTCTGGCAATTAAAGTTACGTAATGGCATTCAGGTGCTTGGAGTCACTAACGATGAAACGCCAACTGTAACCATCACTCTGGACCTGGATGGCGGTATGTTATTGGATCCG
Source organism: Alteromonas sp. 4NH20-0104 (assembly GCF_057547795.1). NCBI lineage: Bacteria > Pseudomonadati > Pseudomonadota > Gammaproteobacteria > Alteromonadales > Alteromonadaceae > Alteromonas > Alteromonas sp. 4NH20-0104. The sequence continues at coordinate 58,150 of NZ_BAAJLP010000022.1, forward strand.
GCAGACAAAGCCGGTTTATCGACATTTACCGCCCTGATGATGAATGAGTCAACGCTGCATTTTACCAATGAAGAAATGTCTAATGCGCTGGCTAAAATGGGCTCATCTATCAGTTTTGCCAGTAACGGTCGTTACACCCAGGTGTTTATTTCCAGTCTAACTGAACATTTAACCGATACGCTTGCCTTGCTTAAAGAGAAGTTGTTTAGCCCGGCGTTTAAAGCTGAAGACTTTGCGCGTATCAAGCAACAGTTACTGGATAATATTAATGCTCAGACCAAAGAACCCGGCGCCATTATGGAACAGGTGAAAACCGCGGTGTTGTGGGGTGAGCAGAACCGCGTAGGCTTGCCGCCTGGTGGCACGGCAGAAACGGTATCACGCATTACCCTGGACGATATTAAAGGGTTTTATGAGCAGTACTATGTGCCAGCTAAAGGCACTATTGTGGTGGTAGGGGATATGACGCCCGGCCAAATCACCACCTATTTTGATTTTATTAATACCTGGCAGGGCAAGGATTATCAAATTGCCGATTACGGCGACTTTCCGGAATATGACGGTCAACAAATTTTGCTGGTTGACGTGCCTGGCGCGGCGCAAAGCCTGGTCAGAATGGTCAGACGTGCAATGCCCTATGATGCTACTGGCGACTACTTTTACGCGCAACTGATGAACTTTCCTCTTGGCGATGATTTTAACAGCCGTATCAATCTCAATCTGCGTGAGGACAAAGGGTATACCTATGGAGCGTTCTCAGCGTTTAATGGCGGTAAAACCCTGGGTTGGTTTGAAGCCGGTGCCGATCTCAAACAGGAGTACACGGCGGCGGGTATTATGGAGCTGCTGGCTGAAATTAATCATTACCAGCAGCGGGGGATCACCGATGCTGAGCTCAGTTATATGCAAAATGCCTTTACGTTAAGCGAGGCGCTGGAGTATGAAACACCGCTGGATAAGGCCTCGTTTTTACGGCGCTTACTGGCGTACGACCTGCCGGTAAATTATAAAAAAGCACAAAAAGCTATATTGCTGAATATCGGCAAAGCAGAAATTGATGCGGTGGCGGCTAAAGCGTTACATCCTGAATCACTGCAAATTATTGTTGTGGGTGATAAAAATGTGATTTTGCCGCAGCTTGAAAGTCTGGGTATACCGATCAAAGAAGTCAGTCCGACGACCACCCCTTAGCTCCGGTAATTAGCGGTTTCACAGACCAGGCGCTATCAATTAACGACATTGTGCTGTGAATTATGCTTGGGTCGATATAAATATTTGATATTATACGGCCCATAGCTAACCGTCTTGCAACCAATGTAAGTCGCAACCGACATTATGGAATCGACATTGCGCCCACTGACTCACGATCTTTCTTATGATTTTGACGCCCTTAAATCAGCCTCTGCGTTTTGTGCACTCAGCGATATTAAACGTGGGGTTGAACGCGAATGTTTGCGGATAAATCCAACCGGGATGCTGGCCCTGACACCGCATCCGAAGGCTCTGGGAGCGGCTTTGACGCACGAGAGTATTACCACGGATTACTCTGAATCATTGCTCGAGTTTATTACTCCCCCTGAATCCGACGTCAATACTACGCAGGCGCAGTTAGAAGACGTGCATAAATTTACTATCGATAACATTGGTGAGGAGCGCTTATGGCCGCTCAGTATGCCGTGTTTTATTGAGAATGCTCAGGACATTCCAATTGCTTATTTTGGCGAGTCCAATGTGGGTAAAATGAAGAAAGCCTATCGTATGGGGTTACGCAACCGTTACGGCAGCATGATGCAGGTGATCTCAGGTGTTCATTTCAACTTTTCCGTCCCCGATGCATTCTGGCAACATCTGGCCACACAGAAAGGCGTTGAAGCAACCCAGGATTGGGTGTCGGAACAGTATTTCAGTCTGATTAGGAATTATCGTCGCAGTTGTTGGTTGATCCCGTATTTGTTTGGGGCGTCGCCAGCCTTATGCAGCTCCTTTGTGGCCGGTCGTGAACACGGGCTGGATTTTAAAAAGCTCGGCCGCGGCACCTTGTATCTGCCCTATGCGACGTCATTACGTATGAGTGGATTAGGCTATACCAGTAATGAGCAGTCGTCGCTGCGCATTTGTTATAACTCTATCGATACTTATGTGCGTTTATTGCGGGAAGCCATGTATACGCCTTCCAAAAATTACAGCGGTTTTGCGGCCGGTGAAGGCGGTAATTATCAGCAGCTCAGTAAAAATGTGCTGCAGATTGAAAACGAGTTTTATTCGCCAATACGGCCAAAACAGCCTACCGCGTCAGGTGAAAAACCAACCGACGCACTGGCCCTTCGCGGTGTCAGCTACATCGAAGTGAGAGCGCTGGATGTCAATCCATTCAGTCCGGTTGGTATCGACAAAGAGCAAATGCACTTTTTAGACGTATTTTTAATGGCGTGTCTGCTTACCGAAAGCCCCAAGTTTGATGCAGAGCGATATAAGGAAACAGAAGTGAACCTTAATCGTGTCGTTGTGGAAGGGCGTAAGCCGGGCCTGACTTTGTTGCAAAACGAGCAGGAGGTTGCCATGCGCGACTGGGCAGAAGCGTTGTTCTCACGGTATGCTGAAGTCGCCGCTATTATGGATGAAAATTACGCTGACCATCGTTACAGTGAGGCGGTTAAACGGGAATGGCAAAAAGTTGAAGATCCTGAGTTAACGTTCTCAGGGCGCTGGCTTAACAAATTACTGGCAGAGGGTGACAATGCCGTAGTAGGGCGTGAGCTGGCGGAAACGTACCGTCAACAAATCGGTGACTTTAATTATCATTTTAAATCGGCCGAAGACTTTGTCGCCGAAGCTCAGCGCTCTGTTGCAGCCCAGCAGGAGATTGAAGCGGCTGATACTGATTCTTTCAGTGAGTTTATTACCGATTACTTTGCCCGGGAGCCGGCCAAAAAAAATGCCTGACAAGGGTCAGGCATAAGAATTTGTTCCAGGGAAACACACATTCGGAACAGTAATTTGGACAGCGTATGTACAAAAAGTTCAAACAAATTTGCATCTTTTTTTCCGGCTGGGTGATTTTATTGCCGATCGTGATCAGTGGCTGTGCCACTACGCCGCCAAAAGATACCAGTAATCTGTGTGAAATCTTTTACGAGAAAGAAGACTGGTATGATGCCGCGGCGGACATGCAGGATAAATGGGGGGTGCCTATTCATGTCCCCATGGCCATGATGTATCAGGAAAGTTCGTTTCGCCACGACGCGCTGCCGCCCAGAGATTACATTCTGTTTGGTTTGATTCCCTGGGGCAGGGTGAGCTCTGCCTATGGTTATTCTCAGGCAAAAACACCCACCTGGAGTGATTATATTCGTGAAACCGGCAATTCCGGCGCCGATCGGGATGACTTTGAAGACGCCATGGATTTCATGGGCTGGTTTATCAGCAAAACCCATAAGATCAATGGCGTATCGAAATGGGACGCCTATGCACAATACCTTAATTACCACGAAGGCTGGGGCGGTTACCGGCGCAAAACCTACCTGAAAAAATCCTGGCTGGTTAAAGTCTCACAACGTGTAAAAGCACGTTCGTTACGGTATGCCACGCAACTGAAAACCTGCGAAGAAGATCTGCAAAAAAGTTGGTTCTGGAAATTGTTTGATTAGCGGGTGGTGAGGGAGCGACTGGCTGATTTTACTCTAAAAAACAGGCGGGCATTAAGCCCGCCTGTAAGAAGTGGGATTCCGTCCAAGACCGTAAAATTTCCGGAAACCCAACAGGCATTTATAATCTAATCTAAATGATAATTATTATCAACTATAGTTTTTAAATTACTGTATATAAGCTTTGCCGCATTCTTTTGATCCAGGTCATGCTTTGCCAAAAGCGGGCCATTTCCTATTGATTTGGATCAGCGTTTTTTCCGCTCTACCGGCGCACACTATCACCATAGAAACAGCAAATAGAAAGGTGATTATTATGTGGTCAATGTTATTAAAAGATCCGGTTGTCTGGGGTTCATTACTTGGTATTTTTATCGTCTGTGTAATGATGGCTTATTACACTTATATGTTCATACACAATAGTGGTGATGATCATAAATAAGCCGCGGGGCTGATGGAATAAACAAAATGGCCTTTAGCGTTTTTTGCTAAACGGTGATTCCACTTCCAGTAGCACCAGCAGGGCGCCCTGGCCACCGTATTCCAGTGGAGCCTGGTGAAATGCCATGACTCTGGGGTGTTGGATAAGATAGTGGGGCAGGGCCTGCTTCAGTACACCTGATCCCACCCCATGCACTATACAAACACAATCGATGTGTTCCTGCCACGCAGTATGCAGCAGGGCAGCTAGTTCGTGTTTCGCCTGAGCCTTTGTCAGGCCGTGCAGATCGAGGATATAGTCCGGGCTGTAATCGCCCCGGCGTAGTTGTTTTAGCTCGTATGCCGGCACGTCCTGGCGGCAATAGCGAAGTGCCCCTTGTGGCTGGATAAATCCTTCAAAAGCATCGGAAAACTCAAAACTGGCCTGTGCCTGCCTGGTGGTTTTCTGGCGTCCTCGGATTTTAATTTCCGGACGGGCGGTCTCCGGCACATAAGTATCCTGTTTTAAAGGCGCGACGCCTTTTATCTCCCGTCTGAACAACGCCATATCATCACTGTCGTTAGTTTCCTGCTGCCTGGTGATGCGGGGAAATTGCGACTTAAATTTCACAGACGGGTTTCCTATTAGTCTTGCTGGGTGATTTTGAGCTAAATTAAGCGTGTCCGAATCGGACAACATTATGTATCATACCAGCTTTATGATTTCAGGACATTGTAGCCCGTATGACCGATAAGTTTTACCTCGACGAAGCCATTGCTGATCTGCACTCCATTTTAGACATGGTGCGCTGGACCGTCAGCCGGTTTAATGACGCAGAACTGTTTTACGGTCACGGTACTGACAATGCCTGGGATGAAGCGGTGAGTCTGGTATTTTATGCCCTGCATTTACCGCATACACTCACTGCCCAAACCGGCGACGGATTATTCGCCGCACGGTTAACCAAAAGCGAGCGTAGCAAGGTGGCGGAGCTGGTATTGCAACGGGTTCAAACCCGTTTACCATTGCCTTATATCACTCACGAAGCCTGGTTCTGCGATTTACCGTTTTATGTGGATGAGCGGGTACTTATTCCTCGTTCACCCTTTGCGGAACTGATCCAGGGTAAATTTGAATCACACCTGCAAAACAGTCCGCTCAGAATTCTGGACATGTGTACCGGCGGGGGCTGTATTGCTATCGCATTGGCCTATGCCTTTGATGAAGCACAAGTGGATGCGGTGGATATCAGCGCCGACGCATTAGCCGTTGCGGAACTGAATATTGAAGAACACGGCCTGAGTGAGCGGGTTTTTCCCTTATACTCCGACTTGTTTAGTCAGCTGGAAGGACAACAATACGATTTGATCGTGTCTAATCCGCCTTATGTAGATGCTGAGGATATGGCTGACTTACCGGTTGAGTTTCAGCACGAACCTGAGCTGGCCCTGGCTGCCGGTGAAGATGGTCTCGATTTAGTGGAAACTATGATTGCCCATGCAGGGCGGTATCTGACCGAGCAGGGCGTAATGTTTGTTGAAGTGGGGAACAGTCTGGTTCATATGGAAGCAAGGTTTCCGGGGCTCGACATTGAATGGGTAGAACTGGCACAAGGCGGCCATGGTATTTTCGCTGTAACCAAAGCAGCATTAGACAGTTACAACCAACAGGATAAATAGAAAGATGGCGGGTAATACTTTCGGTAAAATATTTACGGTATCAACCTTTGGTGAGAGTCACGGCATTGCTCTGGGCGGTGTGGTAGACGGTTGTCCTCCGGGACTGGCACTGACCGAAGAAGACTTACAGGTAGATTTAGACCGTCGTAAACCGGGTACATCACGCTATACCACTGCACGACGCGAAGACGACGAAGTGCAAATCTTATCTGGCGTGTTTGAAGGCAAAACTACCGGCACCAGTATTGGCTTGTTGATTAAAAATAAAGATCAGCGCAGCCAGGATTATTCCAATATTGCTAATCGGTTTCGTCCCGGCCATGCCGATTATACTTACCAGCAAAAATACGGTCTGCGCGATTATCGCGGTGGTGGCCGATCTTCTGCTCGTGAAACCGCAATTCGTGTAGCAGCCGGCGGTATTGCCAAAAAGTACCTCGAGCAGGTTCATGGTATTAAAATCCACGGCTTTATTTCACAATTAGGGCCGGTAGCAATCGACACCGTTGACTACAGTATTATTAACGACAATCCGTTTTTCTGCCCGGATGCCTCAAAGTTAGATGCGCTGGATGAATATATGCGTGATCTGAAAAAGTCCGGGGATTCAATTGGTGCAAAAGTGTCCGTGGTCGCCACCAACATGCCCGTAGGGTTAGGTGAACCGGTCTTCGACCGTCTTGATGCCGATATCGCCGGTGCCATGATGGGCATTAACGCCGTGAAGGGCGTTGAAGTGGGTGACGGCTTTGATGTGGTAAATCAGAAAGGCAGCGAACACCGTGACAGCTTAACCCCTGATGGTTTTACTTCTAATCACTCAGGTGGTGTATTGGGCGGTATTTCAACCGGCCAGGATCTGGTAGTGCACATGGCGCTCAAGCCTACTTCCAGTATTTCGGTGCCGGGAGACACCATCGATACCGATGGCAACGCCATTGAAATTGTTACCAAGGGTCGTCACGATCCCTGCGTTGGCATTCGTGCCGTGCCCATTGCCGAAGCCATGCTGGCTCTGGTGTTAATGGATCACTGTTTACGTCATCGTGCTCAGAATGCAGCCGTGCATTGTACAACACCTGTTATTCCGGGTTCAGCCAAGTAAGATGCTGAACCTGATTTCCCGGTAATGGCGGCGTCCTCAAGCCGCTTTGCTATCGTAGCGCTCAGCCTTACCTACGCACTGTATTTTGGTCAGTTAGGGGTAATCACCCCTTATCTCGGCGTCTTTCTTGATGGGCGCGGCTTTTCCTCAGTCGAAATTGGTGAGTTGTTTGCGGTTATCACCCTGGCGCGCATTATCGGTCCTTCATTGTGGGCGGGTGTAGCCGATCGTAGCGGTAAAATACTGTTTATTCTGCGCCTCGGCAGTGGTTTAACCGTGCTGAGTTTTATTGGCGTGTTCTGGGCGTATTCATTCTGGTATCTGACCCTGGTTATGGGCCTGATGATGATGTTCTGGACCGCAGTGCTACCGCAACTCGAAGTACTCACGCTGCAAACTATTGAAGGAGACTCCAAACGATACGGCCGCATTCGTCTGTGGGGTAGTATTGGCTTTATCGTACTGACGGTATTAGTTGGTAAAGCATTGGATTTCTTCTCTACAGATGCGCCAATTTATGCTTCGATGCTGGTGTTAATCGGGCTTTTTATTAGCAGCCTCACGCTTACTCAGCCGCAAAACCTTAAACCCAAAGCGGCTGTAGCAGTGCGGATCATGCCTTTTCTGCGGGATAAAGTGGCGTTGCTGTTTTTGCTGTCTAATGCCTTATTACAATTGAGTTTTGGGGCGTACTACGGCTTTTTTGCCTTGTACATGCGGGATTTGGGATATTCCGGCATGCAAACCGGTTTGTTAATAGCCCTGGGGGTAACGGTTGAGGTTGGTATCTTTTTAGTGGCTCAGCGGTTAATTTCTCGCTTTGGCGTGTGGCGTTTAATGGTATTTTGCCTGCTGGCAACAGGCCTGCGCTGGCTGGTTCTGGGGACCTTAGCAGATATGTTCTGGCTGGTTTTCTTCAGCCAGTTTATTCATGCCTTAAGTTTTGGCTTAAATCACTCTACCTCGATGCACTTTATCCATCACTATTTCCCAACCCAGATCCACGGTCGGATCCAGGCAGCCTATATCAGCCTGGCGTTTGGTCTTGGCGGCGCGGTCGGTAATTATGCCGCAGGGTTATTGTGGCAACAGGGCGCCGGCTCAATGTTAACCTTCTCGGCTGCCGGTGCCTGTGCCGCGATGGGGGGCTTGGTACTGCTGCTCATTTCACCACAGCAGATGGATAAACATCGAAGTCACTAGTACCGGATTCATCCGCCTGAACTCACTTGATACCGGTCTTTCTAAGGCCACAAGCTTTTCTTGTGCGGCATTTTGTGATTACTATAAGTCAGAACCGGACGTCGAGTGTATCTAGTCACCATAAAAATATGGACTTACCTAATTTGCAAGCCGCCCCCAGAGGGTTAAAAAAACTCAACATTTTTCTGCTCAAAGGGCGGCGTTACCTCAGCTCATTTCGCTTTAATAAAGTGAAATCAGTATGGAAGAATTTAAATTTTGCTCAGCGTTGCTATGTTGGCGCAACTATCCTGCTATTGCTGTTTGATGTGCTCGACGCGGACAATGCCATTGGATTTGGTATTCCGGTGACGTTTGCAATAATGGGGCTGTGCTACGAATTCTGGCCACGCTTTAGTCGTTTTTGGGAGCATCTGCTCGGCAAGGCGGCCGTCCTGTTTTTCTATGCGATCATTGCTAATTTTGCGCTGGCGCATTCCTCCGGACTGGTTAACGGGCTAACCGGCGTGTCGGCCTCTGTTACCCCTTACAGCCATAACTTTGCACTAATTTTAGTGCTACCCACCTGGTTCTTTATTGTTAGCCTGATCACTCTGGTGATGTTACAGGCGCTGTTGCCTTTTTACCTGATACTACTGGTCATCCTTAAACCATTCGGTGTGCATGGGCTGTGGCATAAGCCAGAGCATCAGTATGTATTGTCAACGGCTTTTCTGCGTTATCTCTGGCTACTGATATTATTCGTAAATTTATCTGCGTTGGCCGCTAAAGTGGGGGTAATTACCAGCGATACGCCTTTGCTTGGCCCTAGCTACACTGCAGCTTCGCAAGGTTTCTTTGAGTCACATGAAGAGGATGATCCGGCAAGAGCTGCAACTGTTGATGCGTCTCATCAGGCGCTGCAGCAAGAAATTCAGCGCAACACTAATAGCTTTCGCAGCGCGCAAAAACGCTTGTTGGCCGAGTTTATCTATAACAATGAAGCCGACTCGCGCTCCCGGTGCGTTCATCCGGATGATGCCCGGATCATCGAAATTAATGATTTTGAAATACTCACTATTACGCCTGTAACCATTGCTGAAAGTGAACAGCAAAAGATGAAAGAGCAGGGCAGTGTGCCCATCCCTTATCGGTTTGAAGTTATAGCCTGCGAGTCTGCCGCGATCAAGGGGTCAGGTTCTTTGAAAATACTTTCTCATAGTGAGGTAAAACCTTAGCTCACCGCAAAAAAAACTGACCTGTTGACCAGTATAATTTGGTGGATTTTCAAATAAGAATTAAGCCAGTTTGTTTTCAGGGAGAATTTAAATTGGCTCGCCGTCCAAGGATATTGGTTCCAAATATGCCCGTACATGTTGTTCAACGCGGGAATAATAAACAAGCATGCTTTTTTCAGGGTAAAGATTATGCGGTTTACCTTAAAAAGCTTAAAGCGTGTGCAGAAAAATTTAATGTGCAGATACATTGTTTTGTCTTAATGACAAACCATGTTCATTTACTATTGCAAGCATCAGACTATGAGGGCATTAGTCATGTTATGCAGAGTTTAGGGCGTTATTATGTTCGCTATTTCAATACCACTTACAATCGAACTGGCACGCTTTGGGAAGGCAGATTTAAATCAAGTTTGGTGGACTCTGATGAGTACCTGCTGCAGGTTTACCAATATATAGAATTAAATCCGGTCAGAGCAAAAATGGTAGATCATCCAAAAGATTACGTATGGAGTAGCTATCATGCAAACGGAGGTAATAAAAATATTGCTATGATAGAGCCTCATCCTCTCTATTTATCCCTCGGCATTGACGCCGAGAGTCGAAAATTGGCCTATAACCGTCTTCTCGACAACTCGTTATCAAATGAGATATTGAACAAGATTAGATTATCAATAAATAAGTCCAGGGTGCTGGGCGATGATAAATTTGTAAAGCAGATATCCGCAAAGCTTGAACGCTTTGCCGGATATCTTGAACACGGAGGAGATAGACGCTCTGAAGAGTTTAAGGAATGGTTTCAAAGAATCTGACCCCTTGATCGCTATTGCCTGATACAGCGGGCTATAACACCAGGTTCACCATCATCATGAATTTGTTCGAGTTTCACGTCGAATTTCCATAGCCTATGCAGATGACGCATCACTTCATCTTTACTATCAGCCAGTGGAATGCCATTTTGTGGTACATACCGTAAAGTGAGAGACCGATCGCCGCGCACATCCACGTTATACACCTGAATATTCGGCTCTAAGTTACTCAGGTTGTACTGAGCGGAGAGCTTTTCTCTGATGGCGCGGTAGCCACGTTCATCATGAATAGCAGACACGCTCACGTAGGGCTTATCAGAATCATCCTCTACCGCGAACAGTTTAAAGTCACGCATGACCTTGGGCGATAAAAACTGACTGATAAAGCTTTCATCCTTAAAGTTATGCATGGCGAAATGCACGGTTTCCAGCCAGTCTTTGCCGGCAATGTCCGGAAACCAGTAGCGGTCTTCTTCGGTGGGTTCCTGACATATCCGTTTTATGTCCATAAACATATTAAAGCCCAGCGCATAAGGGTTGATGCCACTGTAGTAGGGGCTGTTATAGTCAGGCTGGCTGACTACGCTGGTGTGACTGTGTAAAAACTCCAGCATAAAGCGATCGGTTACCAGGCCTTCATCATAGAGCTTGTTTAAAATATGGTAATGCCAGAAGCACGCCCAGCCTTCGTTCATTACCTGGGTTTGTTTCTGCGGGTAAAAGTACTGGGAAACCTTCCGTACTATTCGCACAATTTCACGCTGCCAGGGTTCCAGTAGCGGTGCATTCTTTTCGATAAAGTACAGTAGGTTTTCCTGCGGATCAGCCGGAAAACGCGCCGCTTGGGGCTGGTTTTTTTCTTTGCTGTCGGGCAGGGTGCGCCACAGCTCATTAACCTGAGACTGAAGGTACTTTGCGCGTTGTTTCTGACGGCTCTTTTCCTCCTGCAAGGATAATTTTTGCGGACGTTTATAGCGGTCTACGCCAAAATTCATCAGGGCGTGACAGGAGTCCAGCGTTTGCTCGACTTCTTCATAACCATACTTTTGCTCGCACTTGGCAATGTAGTTTTTGGCGAACACCAGATAATCAATAATCGAGCTGGCATCGGTCCAGGTTTGAAACAGGTAGTTGCCTTTAAAGAATGAGTTGTGCCCGTAACAGGCATGAGCCATTACCAGGGCCTGCATGGTGATGGTGTTCTCTTCCATCAGATAAGCAATACAAGGATTGGAGTTAATTACTATTTCATAGGCAAGACCCATCTGCCCACGCCGGTATTGCTGTTCATTTTGAATAAATTTTTTGCCAAAAGACCAGTGAGTATAATTAATGGGCATGCCAATGCTGGCATAGGCGTCCATCATTTGCTCGGCGGTGATTACTTCTATCTGATTAGGGTAAATGTCGAGTTTGTACTCTTTGGCAATACGGTCTATTTCGGTTTCGTACTGGGCCAGCATGTCGAAAGTCCAGTCTGGCCCGTCGCTGAGCGTTTTTCTAGCTTCTGCTAATTCAGCCGTCATTAGCTACCTCCGCTGGTTTCACTGGTTTTTTCAAACAGTTCACGGAACACAGGATAAATATCACTGACCGAGATAATGTGTTTACAAACAAAGTTGCTGCAGGCTTCCTCCACACTCTGGTATTCGCGCCATAAACTCTGATGCTGGCGCTCAGTGATTTCGATATACGCAAAGTAACGAGTTACCGGCAGCAGTTTTTTCATTAATAGTTCACGACACTGCGGCGAGTCATCGGCCCAGTTATCACCGTCTGAAGCCTGAGCCGCATAGATGTTCCAGTCACTGTCCTGATAGCGCTCAGTAATGATTTCATCCATTAACTTTAAGGCACTCGATACAATGGTGCCGCCGGTTTCCTGAGAGTAAAAGAACTCTTGCTCATCCACCTCTTTGGCCTGGGTATGATGGCGAATATAGACGACTTCGACGTTTTTATAGGTTCGGCTTAAGAACAAATAAAGCAGGATATAAAACCGTTTAGCCATGTCTTTGGTGGCCTGATCCATTGAACCGGACACGTCCATCAGGCAAAACATGACGGCCTTGCTGGTGGGCACCGGTTTTTTGGCGTAGTTTTTAAAGCGCAGGTCGAACGTGTCGATAAACGGCACGCCGGCAATTTTCGCTTTCAAAGCACCAATGGTCTTTTCCAGTTCGATAATCGCTACCGTGTTGTCATGCTTATCGGCTTTCAGTTTTTCGAGTTCTTCCTCAGCCTCGCGTAGTTTGCGCCGATCAGCTGCGGTCAACGCTACCCGTCTGGCCATCGAGCCTTTCAAGGAGCGCACAATGTCGAGATTGGTGGGGACACCATCGGTTTGATAACCCGCCCGGTAGGTTTCGTACTGAACAACCTGATCAAACTGACTGTTTTTTAAATTTGGCAGCGCCAAATCTTCAAATAACAGATCGAGGTATTCGTCTTTAGAAATTGAAAAGGTAAAGTCATCTTCGCCTTCACCACTGTTACCGGCATCGCCCTGGCCTGAGCCCTGCCCACCCTGAGAGGGGGGCCGGTCGATGCGATCGCCCGCCGTAAACTGATCGTTGCCCGGATGAACAACGGTGCGCTTACCCCCTTTGCCGGTGTGAAATAATGGTTCGGAGATATCTTGTTTAGGGATGCTGATGCTTTCGCCAGACTCGACGTCGGTCACCGAACGCTGACCGACGGCATCTGACACAGCGCGTTTAATTTGTTGCTTGTATCGTTTTAAAAACCGCTGACGGTTAAGGGTGCTTTTCCCTTTGCTATTTAACCGGCGGTCTATGAAATGTGCCATACAACCCCTTCACGCTAAAGTGCACCCTAAGATGCTTTGCGGACACGCAGGTACCATTCGCACAGTAACCGTACTTGTTTTTGTGTATACCCTTTTTCCACCATACGGTTCACAAAGTCGTCATGTTTCTTACGATCTTCGGCTGAGCCTTTGGTGTTAAACGAAATCACCGGCAATAAATCTTCCGTGTTGGAGAACATTTTCTTCTCAATCACGGTGCGCAGTTTTTCGTAGCTGGTCCAGTTTGGATTTTTGCCACTGTTATTGGCTCGGGCACGCAACACAAAATTGACGATTTCATTGCGGAAATCTTTCGGATTACTGATACCAGCCGGCTTTTCGGTTTTTTCCAGCTCAGCATTCAATGAAGCCCTGTCAAACAACTGACCGGTCTCCGGATCGCGGTATTCCTGATCCTGGATCCAAAAATCGGCATAGGTAACATAACGGTCAAACAGGTTCTGACCATACTCAGAGTAAGACTCCAGGTAGGCCGTTTGAATTTCCTTACCGATAAATTCCACATAGTGGGGGATAAGAAACCCTTTCAAGAATTCTTTGTAACGGTCTGCGGTTTCCTGTGGGAACTGCTCACGCTCAATCTGCCGTTCCAGCACATAAAACAGATGCACCGGATTAGCCGCTACTTCGGCGTGGTCGAAATTAAACACGCGCGACAGAATTTTAAAGGCGAAACGGGTAGAGAGACCTTCCATGCCTTCGTCTACACCAGCGTAGTCACGATACTCCTGATAAGACTTTGCTTTCGGGTCGGTATCTTTAAGACTCTCACCGTCGTATACCCGCATTTTAGAGTACAGACTGGAGTTCTCAGGATCTTTAAGCCGTGATAACACAATAAACTGAGCCAGACTTTTGAGCGTATCTGGTGCACAAGGCGCGCCATGAAGCTCACTGTTTTGCAGCAGTTTGTCGTAAATCCGCATTTCTTCTGACACACGCAGACAATAAGGGACTTTTACAATATATACGCGGTCGAGAAAGGCCTCATTGTTTTTATTGTTGCGAAATGACTGCCACTCGGATTCGTTGGAGTGGGCCAGAATGAGCCCGTCAAAAGGCAGTGCAGAGAACCCTTCTGTGGGGTTGTAGTTGCCTTCCTGTGTAGCCGTTAACAACGGGTGAAGCACCTTAATAGGCGCTTTAAACATTTCAACAAACTCCATCAGCCCCTGGTTGGCTTTACACAGTGAACCGGAATAACTGTACGCATCGGGATCGTTCTGAGCAAAGGTTTCCAGCCGACGAATATCCACTTTACCGACCAGCGAAGAAATATCCTGGTTGTTTTCATCACCGGGTTCGGTTTTGGCAATGCCCATCTGGTCGAGGATAGAAGGGTAAACCTTTACCACTTTAAACTTACTGATATCCCCATTAAATTCATGCAGACGTTTTCTGGCCCAGGGGGACATGATGGTTTTTAAGTACCGCTTTGGAATGCCATACTCTTTCTCCAGAATATGGCCATCTTCATTCACATCGAACAGGCAGAATGGATGATCATTAACCGGTGAGTCCTTGATCATATAGATTGGCACTTTTTGCATCAGCTCTTTGAGCCGTTCTGCCAATGATGATTTACCGCCGCCAACCGGCCCCAGTAAATACAGAATTTGTTTTTTCTCTTCCAGACCCTGAGCGGCATGGCGCAGATAGGATACAATTTGCTCGATGGCTTCTTCCATACCAAAAAATTCATGGAAGGCTGGATAACGCGCAATAATTCGGTTAGAGAAAATGCGGCTGAGTGCCGGATCGTTTGATGTGTCTATCATTTCAGGCTCGCCAATGGCCTGCAATAATCTTTCAGCGGAATTTGCATAGGCCATCGGGTCGTTTTTACAGATGTCTAAGAATTCCTGAATGGTAAACTCTTCTTGCTTATGTTTTTCATAGCGCTCTTGGTAATGCTCGAAAATACCCATAAATACCCCTGTATAAAAAACGGTCTCCCGTACTTCCAGCATAGTCCTATAATTTCAGAAAACAATGGGGTGAGGCTGTTATTCGTCGTTTATTTTTGCAACAAAAATGTTAATAAAATCATGAGGCCCAAGTGAAATAAGGGCTGGCAAAGGGCGGTGCGAAGGGGAAAAAAGTGAAAATAATCAGTGGGGGAGTGAAGGATCGTACCCGCTGGACGCGGGTACGAAAATAGTCTTACGCGCCGAAGTTTGCCGCCGCGAATTCCCAGTTAACCAGGGCCCAGAAGCCGCCTAAATACTTAGGACGCAGGTTACGGTAATCAATGTAGTAAGCGTGTTCCCACAGGTCAACGGTCAGCACTGGCGTCAGGCTGTCGTCTGTCAGTGGGGTGCCAGCATTGCTGGTGTTAACGATATCCAGGCTACCGTCAGCAGTTTTAACCAACCAGGTCCAGCTTGAACCAAAGTTGTTAACCGCTTTGTCGTTGAATGCTGCCTGAAAGTCTTCAAATGAACCCCATTTTGCAACAATGGCGTCTGCCAGAGCACCGCTTGGCTCACCGCCGCCATTCGGGCTTAAGCTGTGCCAGTAGAAGGTGTGGTTCCAAATTTGCGCCGCGTTGTTAAATACGCCGCCTTCAGAAGTTTTAACGATCTCTTCCAGGCTCTTCGATTCCAGATCAGTACCTTCTACCAGACCATTCAGTTTGGTTACATAAGTAGCGTGGTGCTTACCATAGTGGTAATCAAGCGTCTCAGCAGAAATGTGTGGCTCCAGAGCATCTTTTTCATAAGGTAACGCTGGTAGTTCAAAAGCCATATGAGTCTCCATTTTCTTGGTTAGTTGTACGTAGTCTGTTATCAGAATAAGTCTTTTTATCTAACGGTCATTTATCCCGACACCGTATGATATAGGGACGGATTTATTTAACCCAATGACAATTAGATGAAATTTTTCTTTTTTGAGTTAGTTGGCGGCGGGAACCTGATACGTCGCAGTCACAAAACCGATAACCAATCCAAATGCTGTTGCGTGTCGTAACAAGCTGACTGACTATTTGTATTACAGATTAGCCCAAGCGCTTGTGAAACTCCAACACCAGCTTGGTATATCATAGGCATAAATGCACTTATCGGATCACTTCGACCAGGGCAAACTGTGAAATCCGGATTTATGCACGGTAGATATTAATGGTACAATCGTAGCTACCCGCCCTTGAAAAAAGGCGTACATGCATACATATCCCTGCAAAGGTAAATATTTAAGAGGCATCCATGGAAAACAACGGTGAACAAACCACACTAGAGCGCATTCAGCAGCAAATCTCAGAAAATCCGATTCTGCTGTATATGAAAGGCTCTCCTAAATTACCCAGCTGCGGCTTCTCAGCTCAGGCATCTCAGGCACTGATGTCCTGTGGTGAACAGTTTGCTTATGTTGATATTCTGCAAAATCCCGACATTCGCGCTGAGCTGCCAGCCTACGCTAACTGGCCAACGTTCCCACAATTATGGGTCGACGGTGAACTGGTTGGAGGTTGCGATATCATTCTGGAAATGTTCCAGCAAGGTGAATTACAGCCATTAATTAAAGACACTGCGGCAAAAACCAAAGCTGAGTAGTCATCTATATGCTCAAAAACCGGCTCAACTGAGCCGGTTTTTTTATGCCTGAAAATTACCCGGATCAGCCTGGAAATACAGCTAAAATTGGTGTTTTTTTACCTGGCCAAATATCTATAGACAAGTCACCAAACTCAATCCTCCATCACTTCAAAATATATTTTTAATTTGGCATTTTTTGTTTGTTTATTAGCTGGTTAGCGTCTATAAACCCTTTGCTGTCACGGCTCGCCGAGGCAGTGTTGAAGGTAAAAATAAACAGATAAAAAGGCCGGTATTTTGTGCAACCAGAAACGTGTGGCAGTACCGACCAACAATAATCCGGGAAACCATTATGAAAACAAGTTTGACGAGAATTTCAGCGCAACTTCGTTTGGTGCTTGCTGCGTCGGTTGCGGCTACCAGTGTTGTTGCTACCCCTGCGCTTGCTCAGGACGACGCAGAAGCCAAATCGGTTGAGAAGATCGCCGTTGTCGGTACTCGCGCTGCACCGCGCTCAATTGGCGATTCTGCCGTCCCTATCGATATTATCTCAGAAGAAGAGTTTGTTAATCAGGGCTCTACCGATATGGTGTCCATGATGCAAACCGTGGTGCCGTCGTTTAATGTTAACGATCAGCCGATTAACGATGCCTCCACACTGGTGCGCCCGGCCAACCTACGCGGTATGGCTTCAGATCATACCCTGGTGCTGGTTAACGGTAAGCGCCGTCACCGTTCTGCCGTAATTACTTTCCTTGGCGGCGGTTTGTCTGACGGTGCCCAGGGCCCCGATATTTCAACTATTCCTGCCGCGGCATTAAAGCAGGTTGAAGTATTACGGGACGGTGCCGCCGCTCAGTACGGTTCAGATGCTATTGCCGGTGTGGTCAACTTCGTGCTCAAAGACAGTGCTGAAGGCGGTATGTTTGAAGCCCGCTACGGTTCACACTATGAAGGCGACGGCGACATGATGCAGTTAAGCGGTAACATCGGTTTACCGTTGGGTGACGATGGTTTCGCTAACTTCACCGGTGAATATCGTACCGCTAATCCAACCTCGCGCAGTGTACAGCGTGATGATGCGGCTGCAATAGCCGATGCTGGCAATATGGCGATTGCCAACCCTGCGCAGATTTGGGGGAGTCCGGAGATAAAGGATGATCTAAAATTATTTGCTAACCTTGGTATGGACTTGTCGGCTGATTCCAAGGTTTACCTATTTGGTAATTACGCCGAACGTGAAGTGGAAGGCGGATTCTATTACCGTAATCCGCATACTCGTGGAGGTGTAAACGACGGTGGCTTTGAAGCTGCGGATATTAATGGTGATGGCGTTCTAACAGTTAACGAAGATGGTGATATTAACGAAGGCTATCAATTGCTACTGGTCGGTGATCTAACTGGTGATATGTCGGGGAACTGTCCAACCGGCATTCGTGCGGGTCAATTCATTGATGGTTCTTTAGATTTGACTGGCTATAACGTGTTGACAGACTCGACTTATCTTGATCAAGTAGCCAATAACCCTAACTGTTTCGCCTTTAACGAAATGTTTCCGGGCGGTTTTACCCCGCGTTTTGGCGGCACTGTGGAAGACATGTCACTGGTGTTTGGTACCAGCGGTGAACTGGGCAATGAAATCGGATATGACGTAAGCCTGAACTTTGGTCAGAACTCGGTTGACTTTGCTATCAGCAATACCATTAACCCATCTTTGGGGCCGGATACGCCAACCTCATTTAAACCGGGTACTTACACCCAAACCGAAAAATCACTGGATATCGACTTAACCAAGCCGATTGAAATGGGTTTATCTGAGCCGGTCTACCTTGCTGGTGGCTTCCAGTACCGTCATGAAACTTACGAAAGTGAGGCAGGCGATCCGGCGTCTTTTGCCATTGGTCCGTTAGCCTCTCAGGGGTTCGGCATTGGCTCTAATGGTTTCCCGGGCCTGTCTACCCGTAGTGCCGGTGAAGCCTCGCGCCACAATATTGCATTGTACCTGGACGCCGAAGCGTATCTGACTGATAACCTGTTACTAACGGCGGCCGTGCGCTATGAAGACTTTTCTGACTTTGGTGATACCACCAAAGGCAAAGTGTCACTGCGCTATCAGGCTACCGACGATATAGCTTTCCGTGGAGCGTACAGCACAGGCTTTAAAGCGCCGACTATTGGCCAGAGTAATGTACGTAACGTAACCACCGCGTTTGGTACAGACGGACGCCTTATCGACCGTGCAACGTTGCCGCCTACCGATCCTATTTCAGTACAAAAAGGCGGTACACAGTTAACGCCGGAAGAATCAGAAAGCATGAGCGTTGGTATGGTAGCTGAGTTTGACAACGGCTTGTTCCTGACTGTGGATTACTACCACATTGAAGTGACCGATCGGATCAGCACCACATCGGGGATCCGCTTAACGGAAGAAGACATTGAAGCCTTGCTTGCTCTGGGGGTAGAGGATGCCTCAAGCTTCTCGGAAGTGAGCTTCTTTACCAATGACTTTGATACCACCACAGAAGGTGTGGATATCGTCGCCAACTATTCTTTCGACATGTACGGCGGTGAAACCAAGCTTGCTCTTGCTTATAACTGGACATCGACTACCGTCGATGATGCGTCGGATAACATCTCAGCCGAACGGATTCATATGCTGGAAGATAACCTGCCGGCCATTCGTTACAGCCTGACAGCGAATCATACTAATGGTGACTGGCGTATCCTGGGCCGCATGAATTATGCTGGCAGTATCTATGAAGATCACCTGGATTCAGGGCTGCCTATCGATAATGTCAGTGCAGAGTTTACCTTTGATATGGAAGTGGGCTATCACTTCACCGACGATCTGCAACTGGTTGTCGGCGCGAAGAACCTGTTTGATGAGCGCCCTGATCGTAACGTGATGTGGGATAACGAAATTGCCGGTTCTAAATATCCGACGACATCGCCTATCGGGATCAATGGTGGCTTCTATTATGTAAGAGGTATTTATACTTTTTAAGGTAAAATAATGCCATTGGCTGGTCGGGATTGCCCGGCCAGCCCTTTGATTTCAACTAACAATAAGCCATGTTGCCAGATACTGACCAATGAGCGGACACTCTAAAATTGCTGCGAGCTATTTAAAATACCGCAACCGTCTGATGCGAGCGGTAGCCAGTATTGTTGACGATAACGACATTGAAGATATCGTGCAGGACGCTTTTGTTAAAAGTTATGAAGCTGAGTTAAAACAGGACATTCAGTACGAACGGACTTACATGTTGAAAACAGTGCGTAACCTTGCACTCAATCATGTATCCCGGGCGGCGCATAAGCTGAATGACCAGGTCGATAATATGGATCTGCTGTCACACAGCAACATGGACTCGTCGCTGGAAAAACAGTTTGAAAGTAAACAACGATTTATTCACTTTTGCCAGGCAACGGAAAATTTGTCAGCGGAAGTAAAGCGCGTCTTTTTGTTGAAGAAAGTGTACGATATGAGTCAGCGCGATATCGCCGAACTTCTGCAACTTAGTGAAAGTACAGTGGAAAAACACGTTGCCAAAGGGCTTATGCAATGCGCCCAGTTTCTGGCACGACAACAGCAACCTCAGCGTGCTGACGATAGTCAGTCAAATCTGGGGTAGGTCAATAGTAGTTATGAGTAATGTAAGTCAGTTCAACAGCAAAGAAACCATACAGGCTAGCGCATGCGACTGGATAGCCGCTATTGATCGTGGGCTCACCGGGCAGGAAACGGAAGCACTCAAAGCCTGGGTTGCCAGCAACCCCTCCCATCAGAAAGTGTTGGCCGAAATGGCTGCACTGTGGGATGACATGAGTGTAATGAACACCGTGCGGGAACTGACACCCTTACCGGGCCGGTCTGCGCCGAATCAAGTGAAGCGCTGGTGGGGGGCTGCGGCCGCCGCTATTATGCTTACCGGACTAATCAGCTGGCAATGGCTGGCCAGTTCGTCAGTATCGCCGCAACAGGTCATGCTGACTCAACACAGCCAAACGCTGGTGGGCGAGCAAAAAACCATTACCCTGGCCGACGGTTCCACCGTGTTTTTAAACACCGATACGGAGATACATGTCAGCTTTTATGCTGACGCCCGTCAGGTAGTGCTTTTGCAAGGCGAAGCGCATTTTGAGGTGGCAAAAGATCCGTCTAAACCTTTTACCGTGTCGGCTGGCGATAATGCGGTCACCGCCGTTGGCACCGCATTCAATATGCAGTTTACACAGGACAAGGCGTTTGAGCTGACCGTTACGGAAGGTAAAGTGAGGGTATCCAGCCAGTCCTTTGGGGCTGATAAAGAACAGCATGCTGAACCGGTCATTGCTCAGGAAGGAGTCATGGTGTTCGCCGGAGAAAAAGTACTGGTTGATGAAACTGTCTCGTCGCGGGTGTCGCTGACCCAGTCAGAAATCGCTCAGAGTCTTGCCTGGCAGGACGGGCAGATTGTGTTTACCGGTGAACAATTGCCACAGGCGTTGCAGGAAATCAGTCGCTACACACAGGTGCGGTTTGTGATAGATGATGCTGCCCTCAACACCACAAGGGTGGCCGGCTATTTCAGAGTGGGTGACATCAAAGGATTGCTGGTGGCGCTGGAGAATAGCTTTGCTATCAGCTCTTATGAAGCGGCCGACAAGACCATTCATCTGCATACCGCGAAAGACTCGTGATAAAAAAGTGCACGACTTGCAGGTTTGTGTAACTATTAGCGGAATTTAACCTAACCTTAACAAGTAACATTGCGTAACCGTTACACTATCAGTTGGCTTTTCACTGTTTTACTGGTCGCTGTCAGCCCGGCTCTACCGGCGTTTAGTGCTGTTGAGGAAGGGGCGCCAATGGCGACCTATGATTTTTCAGTCAGGACGCAAACCGCAGACAAATCCCTCATTGAGCTGGCCGGTCAGGCCAGAACCACTCTGCTGTTTCCATTTGAGATTGCCGAGCAAATCGTGTTGCCTGCTCTCCACGGTCGATACACATTGGAAGAAGCGCTTAGCCTGCTGTTAAAAAACTCCCCGCTTACTATACGTCGTGACAACAAAGGCTACCTGACGATAGTGCAAAGGCCTGAAGCGCCGGAGCTGAGCGACCCATCGCCAACGATAGAGACAGCCAAAACGGAAGAAGGGCCGGTGTTTGAGCGTATTTCGGTATTAGGTAACAGGGCTTCGGCAAGAGGGGCCTACGATTCCACGGTGCCGTTAGATATCATTGCCACGGATAATCCGTTTTTTGCTGGCAGTCAGACCATGCTTGATGGCTTAACGCAGTTGATCCCTTCTTTTAATGTCAGCGCACAAACTACCAATGATGCCGCCATGCTGGTGCGCCCGGCGAATCTTCGAGGGCTGGCATCTGATCACACGTTAACCCTGATTAACGGTAAGCGCAGACATCGCTCTGCGGTGATAACGTTTCTTGGCGGCGGGCTGTCAGATGGTGCCCAGGGGCCGGATATTTCGGTATTGCCGGTGAGTGCTATTGAGCAGGCCGAAGTTCTGCGCGACGGTGCGGCGGCACAGTACGGCTCAGATGCAATTGCCGGCGTAATGAATTTTAAAATGAAAAGTACCCCGGGCCAGGGGACTGTAACGGTGAGTGGCGGGCAGTATTCCGCCGGTGACGGTGAGCAGGTAGCAGTGCAACTCACCCAGGGATTTGCTCTGGGTAATAACGGCTCGCTGCAGCTCAGCGCTGAATATCAGCAACAACGCCCCACGGATCGCAGTGTTCAGCGCCAGGATGCTCAGCAACTGCTGGACGCTGGTAATGATGCCATCAAATTGCCGGCGCAGATGTGGGGGAGTGCAGCCATGGATCGGGATAGTAAACTGGCGGCGAATCTGGCATTGCCGGTCACCGATTCCCATGAGTTGTATGCTTTTATTCTGGGGACCAGCCGAGATATGGAAGGCGAGTTTTATTTTCGTAACCCACAGCGACGCCAGGGCGTATTTGTTACGGGCACCCAACAACCATCGCAGTTGCTAATTGCCGATCTGGACGGTCTCGGCGAAGGTATTGAATGTCCGGTTGTTCCGGTCGATTCCGGCAACGTGCTCACTACCGTGCCCTATCAGCAAATTGCTGATGAGCAAACCCCGACAGGGCGAAATTGCTTTGCTTTTAATGAACGGTTTCCCGGCGGCTTTACGCCCCGGTTTGGTGGCAGGGTAAAAGACGGCACCTTTTACGCGGGCAGTCGTGGTGAGCTTGCAGATGCCTGGCAGTACGATGTGAGCATAGGGGCCGGCTATTCGGGGATCCGCTATTACATAGACGATACCGTCAACCCGTCATTAGGACCTCAGTCTCCAACTTCCTTTCTTCCTGGCGGTGCGGCACAAATTGAACGTAATGCCAGTCTTGGGTTACTAAAAAGTCTGCCGGTCGGTTATTACCAACCCGTTACACTGGCGTTGGGGATGGAATGGCGAAGTGAGCGCTACCGTCAAATTGAAGGTGAGCTGGCGTCTTATCAGGTAGGACCCTATGCACAAAACCGACTGGGTCTGGATAGCGGATTCTCGGTTGGTGCAAACGGGTTTCCGGGATACCGACCAGAGACCTCTGGTGAGTGGCAGCGTGAAACCCGGGCGGTCTATGTTGACCTGACCGTGCCTGTGAATGAAGAATGGTTAACGACCGCCGCGTTCAGAGCGGAAGATTTTTCTGATTTTGGGACCCATGTTGACGGTAAATTGAGTGTCCGCTGGCAAGCGACTCAGGCCATAGCCTACCGCTCGTCACTTAGCACGGGGTTTAAAGCGCCTACCGTAGGCCAGAGCAATATCATTAATATCAGTACTAAGTTTGGTTTAAATGGGCTGGAAGATCAGGTGACCCTGCCGCCAACTAATATCGTAGCTACCGAATTGGGGGCTACGCCATTACTGCCTGAAGAGTCGGTGAATGTAAGCGTTGGTGTGGTCGCCAACCTTTCTTCTGACGCGCAGTTAACCATGGATTTTTATCAGATATATTTAGCGGATCGCATCAGCACAACGTCAGCCATTGCACTGAATGAAGCGAGCGTACAATTATTGCTTGAACAAGGGTTTGAAGAGGCCGCAACCTACCGTAGCGCTAAATTCTTTACCAATGATTTTGACACTCGCACCAGAGGACTGGACTTAGTATTCAACTGGCAGTTTGACGTTTACGGCTGGCAGCATCAGTTACTGGCAACGCTGAATTGGACAGACACTCAGGTGACCAGAGTGAGTGCCAGGGACTTCGAGCAAACAGAGGGCTCGATAAACCTGACCGCCCAGCGCATACGTATGCTGGAAGACAACTTACCGGCTTACCGGGCGAATGTGAGTCTGATCCAGCAACTTGGTGCACATCAGCTGGCCTGGCAACTGCATTATTATGGCGCCTTTTACGAAGATCATCTGGACGCTTCGGCCGGTTACGATATTGAGACGGCAGGACGGTTTACTCTGGATGCGCGGTGGTCGTACACCCTAACGCCTGAGTGGCAGCTAACAGTGGGCATGAATAATGTGTTTAATACTCAGCCTGAACTCAATCCGCACCGGTTTGTCGCGGGGGCAAAGTATCCGTCAACGAGTCCGGGTGGGTTTGATGGGCGTTATGGGTTTGTTGCGTTAAAAGCAGGGTGGTAAGCCGGGAGGCAATAAAAAAGGACGTTAACCAACGTCCTTAAACAAGCTTTCATTAATAATGGTGGAATCGATAACCTGTTGGGCCATTTGTATGCACTTACCACATTGCGAACCCAACTGCAGTTGTTCGCGCAGATCACGTATATTGCCAACGCCGCTGTCAGTCACAGCTTTGCGTATCGCGGTATCAGTTACACCGTAACACATGCAAACGTACATAGAACCTTAACTCCAATATCAATATGCAAATGATAATAATTGCTATTTGAGGTTATTGCAAATATTTTGTGCAGCTTTATGACGAATCCGTCATCTGGCAGGTCAATATCGGCTTATCTGGTCTGATGAGTTTAAAAAAGTCCGCAACGTCAATTGTATTTTCATTTAATGCACTCACTATATCAGGCAGCAGCAGATACTGATGTGATATAGATCACAACTACTGCTATTCACATAATGAAAATGGAGAATAGATATGAGCGTACTAGTTGGACGTCCAGCCCCGGATTTTACTGCAGCAGCCGTCTTAGGCAGTGGTGAAATTGTTGACAGCTTTACTCTGAGCGAAGCCATCAAAGGCAAAAAAGCCGTCGTCTTTTTCTATCCACTGGACTTTACCTTTGTATGTCCGTCAGAACTGATTGCTTTTGATAAGCGTTACGAAGAATTCACTAAGCGTGGTGTTGAGGTTATCGGTGTGTCTATCGATTCTCAGTTCTCGCACAACGCATGGCGTAATACACCTGTAAACCAAGGTGGTATTGGTCCGGTAAAATACACCCTGGTTGCTGATACCAAGCATGAAATTTGTCAGGCCTACGACGTTGAGCATCCTGAAGCGGGTGTGGCTTTCCGTGGTTCTTTCCTGATCGACAAAGAAGGTCAGGTTCGCCATCAGGTAGTTAACGATCTGCCTTTAGGTCGTAATATCGACGAAATGCTGCGCATGGTTGACGCACTGGATTTCCACGAAGAGCACGGTGAAGTATGTCCGGCTGGCTGGACTGAAGGTAAAGCCGGTATGGACGCAAGCCCTGAAGGTGTTGCTAAGTACCTGGCTGAGAAATCAGAAGAGCTTTAATCGCGTTTTTGAAATGAAAAGAGGCACTTCGGTGCCTCTTTTTTTTGCTTTAATTTTTACGCCCAGGGGGGGCCTGACCAGGTTATAGCGTTAATTGTTAAACTTAGTTTTCGTTAGGTGCGGACAATGGCCAACCGCCCAGACTGGCGTAGCGATTAACGATATAGCAGAACAATTCGGCGGTTCTTTCGGCATCATAAAGGGCGGAATGAGCTTCATTCTGATCAAAGCTTATACCAGCGGCCTGACAGGCTTTTACCAGAACAGTCTGACCTAAGGCGAGCCCGGCAAGGGTAGTGGTATCAAACGATACAAACGGGTGAAACGGCGTGCGTTTTATATTACAACGCTCAATTGCGGCATTCACAAAGCTCTGATCAAAGGTGGCGTTGTGTGCCACTATCACACTGCGCTGACAGTCCGCTTCCTTTTGCAGTTTACGTACGTGTTTACACAGCCCTTTCATGGCTTCATCTTCACTGATGGCACCACGTAAGGCACAGTCCGGGTCGATACCATTAAAATCAAGCGCTGCCTGTTCTAAATTGGCCCCTTCAAAAGGGGTCACGTGTGCATGGTAGGTAGCAGCAGGGGCTAACATGCCCTCACTGTCCATGCTTAGAGTGACTGCGGCAATTTCTAACAGCGCGTCGGTGGTTGCATTAAAGCCTGCTGTTTCGACATCAATGATGACCGGGAAATAGCCTCTGAAGCGTTGTGACAGTGGGGGAATAGTTTGTGGCATATCACTCTGTATCTGGTGGTTGAATAGTAAACCTGACGGTTAGTGGTGAGCAGACTCGTTGATGGATAAATCAAAGAGTGTTCTCATCAGGGGGAGAATTATGTCAATATTAGCGCTGAGTATCTACCCGGTGCTAAACTTTTATTGTTCGTTGACGATAAGATAGAGACGAAGGTTTACAGGTTTATCGATTACTGAGGCTATACATGTTGAAATCGGTTTCGCTAATTTCATTTTCCATTGCTTTGCTGGGGATGGGCGCCAGCTCGGCTCAGGCATCATTGCGTCAGTACCATTCAACGGTAGAAAGCTCACAGTGGCAGCTCAGCAGGAGTTCTAGACTCAGCTGTACGCTTAGCCATACTTTGCCCGGTTATGGGGAAGCGCAGTTCACCAGTGAAGCGTCCAAACAACTCAATATGGAATTTGTGCTGGATATGAATCTGTTGCCCAAGAAGTTTGGCACGGCAGCGGTTTATGCCGTCCCGCCGAAATGGATGCCCGGTGTCAGGGCGCGACAAATTGCCGACATGACATTGCGTACTCAGTACGATGGTGATTTACCCGAAGAGACCGCCTGGACCATGCTCAGTGAGCTGGAAAAAGGCTTTTGGCCAACCATTTATTATCAGGACTGGTACAACCCGAATGACGAAGTTGCAGTGGGGTTAAATGCGAGTAATTTTGCTCCGGTGTATCAGGACTTTGTTAGTTGTGTGTCAAACCTGCTGCCGTACAGCTTTGATGATATCAGCTACACGGTACTGAGCTACGAGAAGAACAGTACCGAGCTATCACGGTATTCGAAGCGCAGGTTGGCGATGATTGGCGACTACTTGCGAGAAGATAACGAACTTGAACTGGTGCTTCTCGACGGTTACACCGACAGTTACGGTGGCTCATGGAATAACCAGCAGTTGTCGGTAAAACGAGCAAACGAAGTCAAGAAATACCTTACCGACCTCGGTGTAGGAGAGGATCGCATTGAAATCACCGGGCACGGTGAAAAACGCCATATTGCGCCCAATACTACCAGCCAGTCAAGAGCAACAAACCGTAGGGTGGTGGTCAGGATGGCAAAGTCCTGAGTCTGACGACGATTGTGAAAAGCCGCGACTGACTCTCGCGGCTTTTTTGTGTGGGTGGATTCACTGGCCTTGCAAAAAACGTTTAACCGGCGGGACCTGATCGGTAAACACACCATCGAACTGCCATTTTTTCACCATCAGCATCAACAGTTGCTCAGCGGAAATCCCTGGCGGCAAAGCATCGAGTCGAAAGGTGTATGGGTGAATCAGCAGCCCAGCCTGTTGAGCAGCCATCATCCAGTCGGTGAGCTCTGTGGTTGGCTGCCCTTGCTCGTATCGCGTGACATGACCCAGCCATGGCCCTATGCCCTGTACATATTGGGTTAACTCCTGCATGCCAGCAACTGTTTTGAGGGCATCGTAGTTGGTAGGGGTTTCATTCCAGCTGTTTTCGGCAATAAGCTGAATGAGTTTGACTCTGGCACCGAGCTCCTGACGAAGTCGTTTAATTTCTTCAAAGTCAAAACACTGGATATAGATGTTGGCAGCGGCATCATCGAGATTATGCGCACGCAATACCTTCAGCACTGCTTTACTGATATCAATTCCCTGCTCGCGGTGCCAGGCCGGCGACTTGATTTCACTGTACAAACCGACTGATTCACCGGTAGTCGTATTGAGAGAGCGAATGGTGCTGAGATGTTCAGTAAAGGTGGCAACCTTAAATTGCCCCTCACCCTGATAGCGGTTTGCATAGACTTGCTTGCCCTGGGAGTCGGTACGTTCATGTACCGTTAATAACCTGAGTTCGGCCAGAGTAAAGTCCAGCGCATAGAAACGCCCGTCTTCGCGATGACGGTCAGGGAACACGTTTGCTACATTGGTGACCGTTTCAAGATGGATATCGTGTAGCACAACCAGCTCGCCATCGCTGGTTATCACCAAATCCTGCTCGATGTAATCAGGTTGCTGAGCAAAGGCCATGGTGGTGGCTGCCAGAGTGTGTTCCGGCAGATAACCCGAAGCACCGCGGTGGGCAATAATATCAAATGCCAGGCATTGAAATGACACCAGCGTCGCCAACGATAGCAGGGCTATCGGTTTTATATCAATTTTTAACACAAACACTTACTCAGGTTGGATTAACTCAATGGCATAACCGTCGGGATCGCGCACAAAGGCAATGACGGTTTTGCCGCCTTTTACCGGACCGGGTTTACGGTAAACATCGGCACCTTGTGCCTCAAGTTGCTCGCAAAAGGCATAGATGTCTTCTACAGCGAAGGCAACGTGACCGTAAGCATTACCCAGATCATATTCGTTATCACCCCAGTTGTAGGTCAGTTCCAGTACGCCCTGTTCAGACTCATCGGCATAACCTACAAATGCCAGAGTGTATTCATATTCTGTGTTGTCACTTTTACGCAGCAATTTCATGCCCATGGTGTCAACGTAAAACGCCAGGGAAGCGTCCAGGTCTTTTACCCGTAACATGGTGTGTAACATTCGCATCAAAAGCTCCTTCAAAAGACATTGTGCTGCCACTCTTTTTCAACAGTATGACAGCAAGGGATTTTATGTTCGCACTGTAATTAATCTGCAAAGCAGATTAAAGTAAATTGTGACCAGTGTGCCAAATAGGCGGTTTGAGCGCCAATAGCCGGTGTCAGGCCTGGCGTAAATTTTTTTCACAGCGGGTGTCACACTTTGCTGGTTAGCGGTTTCTTTATTGCACATGGATAATGAAAGGAAGATACCGTTATGAAAATTTCTCTGCCTGCGGCCTGTAAAAACACCCGCACCCGTTCTTTTGGCGTAATAGTGGCTATTGTCATTGCAATTTGGTCGGCGAATAGTCAGGGTAATGACCTGAGCTCATCTTTACTCACAGAACAGGTGCAACAGCAAGGAGCTAAACAATGAGCGTGCAAGCCTTAATATCAAATGATGATGTCTGCGCTGCTCAGCATGGCGATGAGCAGGCATTCAACCGGCTGGTGGCTGCCAGCCGTAATACGATAGCCAGCATAGCACTGGCGATTACCCGGGATCGTGATGCCAGCGAGGAAATCACCCAGCAAGTGTTTATCAGTTGCTGGCAAA
The DNA here is from genome assembly GCF_057547795.1 of Alteromonas sp. 4NH20-0104. NCBI lineage: Bacteria > Pseudomonadati > Pseudomonadota > Gammaproteobacteria > Alteromonadales > Alteromonadaceae > Alteromonas > Alteromonas sp. 4NH20-0104. Next base: position 87,192 of record NZ_BAAJLP010000022.1, read on the forward strand.
AACTGGATACGCTGAAAAACTCGGCCAGTTTTTTACCCTGGGTCCGTCAGTCGGCGCGTTACGCCGCTTACAATTATCTGCGCGATAACCGCCTGGCAGACCGCGTGGGCGGAGATGAAGCCGATGCCTTGTTCGCCGCTTATTGCGATGGAGAATTACCACCAGAAACCAGCCTGAGCCGTACGCAAACCAATCAGTTATTGAACCATGTGGTGGATGAGCTGCCAGAGGAAAGCCGCGAAATAGTGCTGCTGTATTACCGTGAAGAGCAATCAGCCAGTCAGGTGGCTGAGTTGCTGTCTGTTTCGCCAGAGTTGGTGCGCCAACGGCTGAGCAGGGCAAGAAAAGTCCTCAAGGCCAACTTACTGGAACGTTATGGACAGCTTATTTTAACCACTGCTCCTACATTGACGATTACGTCAATATTGTTAGCTGGCGCCAGCGTCAGTGCACCGGCCCAGGCCTCCGGCGGCGCCTTTATAGCGAAGTCTGGTAGTGCTGGCATACTCAAAGTCCTGTTCAGCGGTGCCTTTTTTGCCGCCTTACTGGGCGCCTTAAGTGTGTTCTGGAGTACCCGGTTACCCTTAAAACATATGACCATCGAAAGTCAGAAAGCGCGCCTGAAACAGCTGCGTAAAATCACTGTTATCTGGGTACTTGCCACTGGCGTATTGCTGGCTGCCGCTTACGAGTTAACCACTGGTTGGGTAATGCCTGTACTGGCTTATACTTTATTTGCCGGCGGGTTAAGTGTACAGGTTAAGAAAATGCAGCGGGTGATAATGTACGACCTGTTCGACAGTAAAACCTTATCCACGACATTACAACGTCAGGCCTTCTGGCAAAAATGCTGGGGCAACATCGGGCTTTACGGGGCGCTAATCGTAGGGTTCGCCAGTATGATTGCGGGACTCATTGGCAGCGGCCGTTTATAACAAAGCAGGGGCCACTTATTGCGCTAAAAAGCGATAAAACTCAGCCACGCCGGCTTCCAGGAATGGCTCAACCGGCCCATGCTCTTCTTCGCCATTGAAGTACAACGCTTCTCTGCCTTGCTCGAGCAGAGCACAGGCAACCTCATCTTCGGCAGCCGTTTCCATGTAGGCCTGTTTTTCGGCGGCAAAGTAGTCCGGGTTCTGGATGAACAAGGATTCGGGATAATAAAACTCAACATGATTGGTGCATTGCCGCGGGCCATCAGGGTACACCGTACTCACTATAAGCACATCCGGATACCATTCAATCATAATGTTCGGGTAGAGATAACACCATATAGCACCATAGCGTGGCAGCTCGCCGTTGAACCGGGCCAAAAGGTGGTCCTGATACTCGCGGTAATGAGGTGTGGTTGCACCAGACAGGTCACTACCTATAGCTACTTTTTGTACCGAATAGTCATCCCCGAACTGCCAGTTAAGTGCAGTAGGCTTTACATACTGCCTTAGCCCCGGATGCATGGAAAATACATGATAGTTTTCCAGGTAAATTTCGGCAAAGGTTTTCCAGTTACACCGGTATGTGGTGCTATCCAGACCGGCGAAGCGGTATTCATCAAAGTTGATGTAATCTACCAGGCCCAATTCGTTAAGATCCATATCAGGTACCCGGCCATTAAAAAGCAGGCCATGCCATGAACTAAGCGATACTTTTTTCAACTGGCCGTCGGGTTTTTGCAAAAAGTGAGGAGCGCCTTTTAAGTTGCCCTGATGGTCGTAACCCCAGCAATGTAGCGGGCAAACAATATTCCTTGTTTTGCCGCTGCCCTGAAGTAACCTTGCCTGGCGGTGTAAGCAGACATTAGAGATTAAATTGTAGTCTGAGCCCTGATTAAACAGTACGTAGCGATTATGGTGATGGGGTAACACCTGATAACTGTATTTCGCTGGCACCATAAGGCTGTGCCCGGCGTAGTTGAGCCCCTTATTTGAATGCAAAATCCACTTCGGCCTGACTGATGTCAGGGGCAAAGTAACTTTTAATGGATGGGTGTTTAACCACTACCCGCTGCTCCAACTGATTGACCAACAGAGGTTACGCCGCTCGTATTTCCGATGTGGGCGCAGCCGGATAATAATGGGTATGGGGGGGAGAGTCGATCAATCACTTTTTGTGCCAGCGACAAAAATAATTGATTGTATTAGTCGACGTTTTTGCCCAGGGCAAATTTAGCGCGGTTAGATACGCGATATATATGCGTGTCCACGGCGATAGTGGGCCAGCTGAAGTATAAGGAAGGTAGATTTTTGGTTTTACATTTTATCTTTAAGTAGAATTCGGTTCTCAGTGAAAACACGCAGCGTTGAGCACAAAAAGTGTAAAAAATCTTAGCTACTTCCTTTATTATCAACGTTTAAACAAAGAATAAATTCACATCGAAAACTGTCTCGTATCGCTGCCATAATTATGCAGTTGCCCCTTTAATCCCTCTATGAATCCAGCACTATTATTTGGTAAAAACTATCAAGCAGGACATATGAGGATACTCCTGAAAAAGCCAAGGGCTTCCCGGAGAAAACGTACTCTCAGGGAGCGAAAATACATCAGCTGATAGCTTTGGCATAAAATACATCTGATGAGGAGGAAACGAAATCAACTCGTTGGTATCTTCTAGGTAAGCCTGATTATTTTTCGACATCATATACACCAAAGCCCCGACTTTTGCCGTGGGTAATTCACCCATCTCAAACTTTTTGGCGATTTCACCCATCACTTGCTTCGTGCTGGCTCCAGCGTAAAGACGAGCTGTGTGATATTCTAATGTAGGTAATACTGTTTCAGTTGCAGGTTTATTCAAACATGCTGGTTCAAACCGTCCATGTGGGTTACGCACAACTAAACAGGTAAAATCATTACGTCCCTTTTTTATGGTCTGAAACTTTCCGTCGCGGAACATAACGAATGACGCAGAATCAGTTATGTGATTTGGCGCTGCTTCACTGGCAAAAACAACCTCTTGCTTTTCTTCACCCGTCATCGCAGCCACCTCAGCGGTGACGAAAACGAAACCAATTACTGATACTATTTGAAAAACTTTTTTCATTTTACGATCCATTGTAAATTCAATTCATTATATTGATGTATGCAAAAAGCGCACATCCTGTCCCATACCAATCTGTAACCCATTTATCCCTAGGATGAATGCTAATTCACTAGTCTGCGTTTGACACACAACGAAATTCACTTTGGATGAATATGGTTCAATTCAGAAGTGTTGGCATGCAAACATGACAAGCAGGCTGATTTGGAAGCTTAACGTGGGTACTTAATAAGAATAGTCCACAACCTAGTTCTTCACAATTGAGAACAGGACTTATTAACACTATAGGCTGCCTAACGGCAGTTGTGGTGCAATCGCTATAATAGCTAATTTGCGAAAAGCGTCATGAACAAACGTCTGAAAGCTTTCAGAGCCGAACGAGATTAGCTTAAGGTGACTTAGCAGAAGGATTAGATGTATCTCGCTAAACCGTGAAAGGACTGAAAAGGCAAATACGATCCGAGTTTACCATTAGCTTTTAAAATAGCTCGACTGTTTGAATTGACAATAGAAGATGTTTTTCAGGACAACAATGATAATTAAACAAAAAACCGAATTCACTAAAAGCCAAACTGAACTTCTGGTTATCACCAAAAACAGATCTAGGGCTATTCTGCTTTATCCTTAAACTCACACAAGTCTTCAATGATACAAGATTCACACCGAGGCTTGCGGGCAATACAGGTATAACGCCCGTGGAGAATAAGCCAGTGGTGAACGTCGACTTTGAACTCTTTGGGCACAACCTTAAGGAGCTTTTCCTCGACCTTGTCGACATTTTTGCCCATGGCAAACTTGGTGCGATTGGAAACGCGATAAATGTGGGTGTCTACCGCGATAGTGATCCAACCAAAAGACAAATAATCTGGCTCAAACGGTGATGTGTCTTTAGTTTGTTGAATACAA
>NZ_BAAJLP010000023.1:0-91043 GCF_057547795.1 Alteromonas sp. 4NH20-0104
GAACCTGCCGAAGCGGGATGCGTATAATACGCTTTTGGTTTTCTGCGTCAACACTTTTTTGAAAATTTATTTTCGAAGCATTGTCGCTGTATACCGCTTCACATAAGGCTTTCACCATATGCCGGGTTAGCCTGTTTGGGCGTTCCCTGTTGAAGTGGGGCGCATTTTAGAGATTTATAATTAAAGGTCAATACCCATACCTAACATTTCTTGTAATTTTGTGATCGAACGGATACTTTGTAACCAATGTGACAATTTTGTCAGCTATTATTGAACTAAATTGAAAAGTGCTGTTCAAAATTTAGCTAAAAAGTCTCTTTACTACTAAAAGTAGGGTTTGAACATGAATCGTAGTTGTTGTTATATCCTTGGTTCGCTGATGTTGCTCACCGGCCACTGCGCTTTTGCTATTACAGACAGTGCCATTAAAGAAAATGAAAATAAGGTGCTGCAGGTTTTTATTAAGCGCCAGGTTAGTCAGTCTATGTCGGTGGGTCGGGCAGTTGGATCGATTACCAGTAATTATCCTAATGAAGTTGAAACCATTGTGGCAACAGCACTGGATTTATATCCGGATAATTATCAGGAAATCATCCACGCGGCGATTTCTTCGCAACCTACCGCTACTTCTAAAATTGTTAAGATTGCTATAGATAAAGAAGTAAGCAGCTGCCCTAACATTGTAGAGCTCGCCATTCAGGCTGACCCCAGCTATGTGGATTTCGTTGTAGGTGCCGCTGCCCATTCGAATCCGGAACAACTGAAAGATATAGTGCGCGTTGCCGTGCTTACTGAGCCGGACTCTGCCGATACCATTGTACAAACGCTGACTACTGAACATCCCAATGAGCTAGTGGACATTTTATCGAGTGCTATTCGTGCTGTGCCTCTGGTTGGTGAATATGTAGTCGATGCGTTACTGGCTGTATTTCCGGGCGAAGCTGAAGCAGTAGTGACTACGGCTGTTCGTGAATCAGGAGAGCAACGGGAACAGGTACGGAAGATTATCGAAGCAGCTCACCAGGCCGGTGTAGATGAAGAGTCACTTAAGCGCTTTGCTATTAATGGTGGTGCCAGCGAAGAAGAGTACAGCGCAGCAATGCAGCAGGATAATTAATTATCCTGCCTGGCTATTAAGTCATTCCACTCTTTTTGATCTTTAATCGAAAAGTTTTCCCGGCGCAGCGTGAGGTTTGGATTGTATGCCGGATCATGCTCAATCACTTCTGACCAATTAGCCTTTAAGTAGTCCAGTTCAGCATTAAACCTTGCCATTTTCTCTTTACTGACATCCAACCCGCGGGATACCGATTCATGGTGGTATAACTCCGCTTCGGCACAATAGAGGTTTCTTACGCCTAATGCTCTCACTCGTAAGCAAAAGTCCACATCGTTAAACGCCACCGTCAGGTCGGTTTCGTTTAAACCGCCAACTTGTTCAAACAAAGATTTTTTAATCAATAAACACGCTGCGGTCACGGCACTGTAGTTGTGCGAGGCAATGAGTCGGTTCATGTATCCGGGATGATAGCGCGGGAAGTACTTGTGTGCATGCCCTGCGCCACCGCCATAACCCAGTACCACTCCGGCATGCTGAATGCGGTCGTCGCCATACATTAACTTTGCGCCCACACAACCTATATCTGCTCTTAACGCATGACCAACCATATATTCCAGCCAGTCCGGGGTGATCACTTCGATATCATTATTGATCAAACCGATCACTTCGCCCCTGGCATGCTTTACTGCAAAGTTGTTGATCGCCGAGTAGTTAAAAGGATGCGGGTATTTTAGAACCCGGATCTTCTCGTGCTGATTGAGTTCCTCGAAATAAGCCAGGGATTCAGGCTCATCTGAATTATTATCCACCAGCAGTATCTCATAGTGCTGATAGGTACTTTTATTCAGGATCGACTCGATGCAATCTTTGACTAACTCTTTGGCGTTTTTAGTGGGGATGATGAGCGACACCAGTGGCGTATTGAATATTGGCCATTGGATAACGTTGACGAGTTTATCCGACACAAGCCGGGACCGAGCGTCGATAGTGTGAATGAGTTGGGTAATCTCTTTAAGCTGAGCACGCTTTTTGGCGTTACTGTCGGGGCGATGAACTAAAGCATAAGGAAAATGGTCCACTTTAATATCCGGCTTACTGAGCCACCACTCACTAACGAGACCCGCTATGAACCTGGCTGTTGTGGTGCTAAGCGCTTTTCGCCATTCAGCAGGCACTACGACGCCAGTCTCAATATAACCATAGGTTAACTGATAATCCGGGTTCCAGTCTGGCAGCATACGTGCGTTTTCAAAAGAGTTGCCCGAGGTTCTTTCATCAGTATCAACAAATAATAAAGTGGTAATGTGCTGACGAGCCAAGATCGCTAGCGTTGATGCCTGAAGTTCATCACCACATTCTAGTAGTAATAAGGGCACATCCTCTGACGTTACAGTTTCATCAGTCAGATGGTTAAACGCAGTAATATTTAACGCTTTCGTATTACTTTGTTGTTTGAACAACGTGCCCTGTACAAGCACGGTCTCGATATAGGCTGACTGCTGAGCTAATGAAGCAAGGGTTTTCGATATTCCAAGGGCATCATTACCAATAATGGCGACTGAGAATTTAGCCTGTTGCACCGGCAAATCAGCCAGTATGTGGTTAATATCGTTGGTTTGCTTAGCTAATGACTGGTTATAAAGCGCTTTCAGTTTTTTCTTAGTCGGAATACCGTAAAACAAACCCGACTTTTGAAGTGAGCGGCTATAAAAAGACGTTAACGCCGGATTCTTCTTAGCAAAGTTACGCACCGGCTTTGGTACCAGACCAATTCCCGCCTTAATCGCCATCATTGAGTATTTTTTAACAGACATGCGCGAAGATTTCACAATCCATGATTAGTTTTTATCCAGTCGCTCTTTTGGACTAGCTTCTGGCGGGCAGTATCCCGCAAAAAGCAGAAAGGGGCAAACAGCCCCTTTACATTTATTAGTTCAATAAGAGCCTGGCCTACACTTTACCCAGGCGCTCACCCTGATAACTGCCATCTAATACGGCTTGCCACCAGGTGGTGTTATTGAGATACCATTCCACGGTTTTCTTTATACCACTTTCGAAGGTTTCCTGCGGAGACCAACCCAGTTCACGCTCGATCTTACTCGCATCAATGGCATAGCGCATATCATGGCCGGGACGATCAGCTACGCTGGTGATGAGGTCACGGTAACTGCCTTCGGTCTTAGGTTTCACTTCATCGAGGATGTCACAAATAGTATGGACTACTTCGATGTTTTGCTTTTCATTGTGACCACCAATATTATAGGTTTCGCCAATTTCGCCCTGTGTGGCCACCACCACCAGCGCCCTGGCGTGATCTTCTACAAACAACCAGTCGCGAATCTGGTTGCCTTTACCATATACGGGCAGAGGTTTACCAGCTAACGCATTTAGGATCATCAGCGGAATGAGCTTTTCCGGGAAATGATAAGGGCCATAGTTGTTAGAACAGTTAGTCACCACTGTTGGTAATTTAAAAGTTCTTAGCCACGCGCGAACCAGATGATCGGAAGCAGCTTTAGATGCCGAATAAGGAGAGCTTGGTTCATAAGACGTTTCCTCGGTGAACAGAGGTAATTCTGTTCCCGCAGCCACTTCATCCGGATGCGGCAAGTCGCCGTACACTTCATCGGTGGAAATATGGTGGAAAAGGAACCCGGATTTTTTCTCATCGCTTAACTGAGCATAGTAAGCACGAGCTTGCTCAAGCAGTACATAAGTACCCACGACGTTAGTTTGAATGAATTCACCCGGGCCGTCGATGGAACGGTCAACATGACTTTCCGCAGCCAAGTGCATAATGATATCCGGTTGATACGTATCCAGAACACGTTTTACTTCAGTGCCATCACAAATATCGACTTTTTCAAAATGATAACGCTCACTTGAGTCCACTTCTTTCAGAGACTCCAGATTTCCCGCATAAGTCAGCTTATCGAGGTTTACCACTTTATGGTTGGTATCATTTATTAAATGGCGCACAACTGCAGAACCGATAAAGCCTGCGCCACCTGTTACAATAATTGTTTTCGCTACTGTCATCTTTTTTAATTCTCTGCTGCGCTTACACTAACTCGTCCATCATAGCGCTTAGCTGTTCGCGCCAGTGGTTAAGTGGTGAGGTAAAAATGTCACGCGTTACGGTTTTATCCAGTACGCTGTAATGGGGGCGTGTTGCCGGCGTTGGGTAAGCCGAGCTGGGAATTGGCTTTACAGGCACCGCCTGTTCCAGCAAGCCTTTTTCCAGTCCTAATTGCTGGATGGCGATGGCAAAATCATACCAACTGCATACGCCTTCGTCAGACCAGTGGAAGATACCTACTGTGCGTTGAGAAGCGGCTTCCACACATGCACGCGCCAGGCCTTTCGCCCAGGTAGGGCTGCCAATTTGATCGTCAATGACGCCTAGCTGAGGCTTCTCAGCCATAAGGCGAAGCATGGTTTTCACAAAATTATTGCCGTGGCTGGAATACACCCAGGATGTACGCAGAATGGCACTTGCTTCTGGAAGAACCGAAGTCACTTCAGCCTCACCCGCCGCCTTGGTTTTACCGTACATGCCCTGAGGCTCAATGGCATCATCTACCGTGTAGGGTGAGCCTTTTTCGCCGTTGAATACATAGTCGGTAGATACATGCACAAAAAACACGTTATGGCTTTTGCAATATTGCGCCAGGTTGGCTACCGCAGTTTGATTAAGCAAGTAAGCATTTTTTTCATCGGACTCGGCTTTATCCACCGCGGTATAGGCTGAGGCATTAATCACTGCATCAGGTTTAATATCATCCAGCTTTGCGGCAATATCTTCCTTTGAACCTATATCCATATCTTCCCGACCAAGGCACACTGCCTGTGGTACCAGGCGAGCAATTTCCCAGGCTAGCTGACCGCTTTTACCTATAACCACGAGTTTAGTCATGATTCTTCCTTAAAACGCAGGCGCGTCGACAAATGCCGTGCCGGCCTCATCTTTGCCTGATAAAGACGGCGCTTCGCCATTTACCAGCGGCCATTGAATACCAATAGTCGGATCATCGTATTTCACCGAGACTTCAGACTCAGGGTGGTAATAATCGGTACACTTATAAACGAACTCTGCCGATTCACTGGTAACATAAAAACCATGGGCAAATCCTGCAGGTACCCAAAGCTGACGCTTGTTTTCTGCAGAAAGGAATACGCCTACCCATTTGCCGTATGTTTCAGAATCTTTGCGCATATCCACTGCGACATCGAATACTTCGCCAGACACCACCCGAACCAGTTTGCCCTGGGTTTGCTCTAACTGATAATGCAAGCCGCGCAGAATACCCTGTTTAGATTTCGAGTGATTATCTTGTACGAATTCTACGTCAGCACATTCGGCTTTAAACCAGTCTGTACGGAAGGTTTCCATAAAAAAACCACGCTCATCACCAAACACGCGCGGTTCAATGATTTTGACATCCGGGATGTCTGTTTTAACTACGTTCATTGTTTAATAACCCTTTGGGGTGTTTTTCTCTGTATACGGACTGCTCAATGTTGACTCAGTTGACAAGGAAGTTCGAAGTTGAACTGCAAATTAAGACTTCCTGAAATCAGCAATTATTCGAGATCAACAGCTTTTACAAAGCCTGTGAGCTAAATACACTTCCGGCGTTAACTTGAAAATTATCAAAGAAAATATAAGTGTCTTTTGAAGGACTCCAAGATTGATCATTTCCACCGTAAAAGGAGTTATACATAAAATAATCAATTTTTGAATTCATATTTCCAGTTAAATTCAAATCCTGAATCTCTATCAATTTCTTACCATCAATTAGCAAACCAGCAGCGCCATCAGAGCTACCGACCGAGGAATTGAGTCTTATACCAATTGCGATCTTGTACCAAACCCCTTTTTCAAAAGTAAAACCTGTTGAGTCCGTTACATCATCTCCACAGCGGCTTTTTCTATCTTGGTCATAAATATACAACACTGGTTTGCCCTCTTGACGCCACATCAAACGAACTGACCAACCATTTGGATCGATACTTTTACATCCTGTGGTGGCTGTGCCGCCTCCCAAACCATGAAGCTTTCCTCCTTTGACAAACTCAAACTCAGAATCAAACTTCATATCAAATATAAGTGTTGCTTCCTTTACACTTTCTTTTAACCTAAAACGTTTTCCTACAAAAGGTGTACCTGTAGAAGATGGCTCATACTTCTGACGTAATAATAACTCATTTCTTTTATGTTCTTGGTTTCGCTGTAATAACAAGCTAGGACTAAACCAATGCTTATCAAGCGAAAGACCTTCAAAGTCTTGTAAATATAATGAATCTGCTTTTTCTTGTTTTCCTGGGAATAAATCCTGCAAAAAAACGAGTGCGGTTAAGCACAAAGCTAAGAGAATTAACTTAGTTAGCCTGGAAAACACATTTTGCATCCTCGTTATTTCGTTTTCTAAGTGTTTTACCCATGAAACTTAATTAAGCCTTTTGTCACTGTTACTTAACTCTATCATTAAGAACTTTTAGCAGGTAAGTGCCATAGCCACTTTTCAATAATGGAGCTGCCAATTTTTCAAGCTGTTCAGCATTGATATATCCCATGCGGAAAGCCACTTCTTCGGGACAACAGATTTTCAAACCCTGGCGTTTCTCTATAGCCGCCACGAAATTTGCGGCATCAAGCAGGCTGTCCAGAGTACCAGTATCCAGCCAAGCTGAACCCCGGCCCATCAATTCGACTTTGAGTGAGCCATCTTGAAGGTACATATTATTAAGGTCAGTGATTTCAAGCTCACCACGACGGGAAGGTTTAACCTCTTTAGCAAAATCTACAACGCGTTTGTCATAATAGTACAAGCCGGTTACTGCATAATTTGATTTAGCAATGGCTGGTTTTTCTTCAATGGATAACGCATTCCAGTTATCATCGAATTCAACAACGCCGTAACGCTCAGGATCGTTTACGTGGTAACCAAAAACGGTGGCCCCATCTGTTTGTTCGTTGGCGTTTTTTAGGGAATGCCGCAAATCATGACCGTAATAGATATTGTCCCCGAGTACCAAAGAACAACTGCTGTTGTCTATAAACTCTTCACCGATAATAAAAGCCTGAGCGAGGCCATCTGGTGAAGGCTGAACCGCAAAGTTCAGATTCAGTCCCCATAAACTGCCGTCTCCCAAGAGCTCAACAAACCTTGCTTGTTCTTCTGGAGTTGTAATAATCAAGATATCTCTTATCCCAGACATCATTAATGTAGACAACGGGTAGTAGATCATTGGTTTGTCATAAACCGGCATAAGCTGCTTGCTAACGACTTTAGTCAGCGGATGAAGCCTTGTTCCTGAACCGCCCGCTAAAATTATTCCTTTTCTCATATTTATTCCAAACCAAAAACGTTTTTAAAGAATTCTCCGAAACACTCTACTTAAATCATAGGTAAGATTCGACTAAATCATAATCATTCTTCAATAAACTTTTATATTTGAGAAGATCCGCAGGTAGGGCCGGTTGCTCGAGGTCACAGTTTAAGCCTGCAAACTGAAGCTTTACCCTTAGGATATTTTCAAGCTTTTTTATGTCCCTATCATAATTTGTTATCGAGCCAACAAAATCAAAACTATGGATCTTTGGCCCCAAACATTTCGAATAAATATCTCTCAAATTGATGAAGGCAGGGTCTTCCAACATTGCAACAAAGAGATACTTATCATTGACAATTTTCTTTGTTGCAGAAAGATTCATCAGCTCTTTAAATAAATTCTCAGGGAATTCACTTTGTAAGATAGAATGATAATGAATCCATAGTCTTTCTAACGGATCTCTAACCCAGCAAATACTTATCGCTCCAGGGTATTGACGATATACTTTACTTACTAACGTGGCGTGACCATGTATTATTTTTACATCTTTTGGCGCACCTCTTTGCATCAGGATGTTGTAATTATCTTTTTTACAAACGCAGAGGCGGTGCTGACCATACGTATGATGTAAGCTACTGACGAATTTTTGGCTTCCGACGCACGGTATGTCAAAAGATAGAATAAGGGATTCGTCCGACTGTCCTAAGGAGTTCCGGCCCCCTGCAGAATCCATTTTTTTCTGTTTCCCAGCACGGCCGAGTGTATTTAAAACTAGCTGGTGTGTCAGCTCTGAGACCTTTTTAGTAGCAGATCTATAAAACCGAGCAAGCTCAAGCTTCTTCACGGCCTTCTTATCAGCGCCGATTGAAAGAAGATGCTCTATCTCACGTAAACGTCGATTGTCTTGAGATGAGTGAGACTGTCCTTCATTCTTCTCTAAAAATTGTTGCAGAGTTTCTCTATTACTTGCATCAAATTCTAAGAATTGTTTCGTCAAACTTCTAAAACTATTTAACCCTATGTGCTGCATTCGAACTGTACACTGCTCAAATGCTTCAGCGTTTTCTATTAATGCCTTCTTATTGTGAACATTATGGTCTTTACAGAAAATTTTCAGTTCTCTTAAAAGCGACTTTCTCAAGCGCCAAAAATCAGAGCCGGAAAGAATCGAATATTCTAAATCAGCATCTCGCGCTTCACTTTGTAAAAACTTATCGAGCTGATTTTGTAGAAAGGAGGCATTCAAATTATTGAACCAACGTTTGTATTCCAGCCCCTCTAAAGAATAACCAGTATTGATTTTTTGAGGCTTTGAAATATCCTCTTCGTTCTTTAAGGAAATCGATAAAGCCGACATTAAATCAGACACGATATTGCCACCGTCAAAAGTCTCCTGACCATAAGCTCTGAGGTTAAATCGTGCTTCTCCATAACATTTAACGTACTGGCTGATTAACGCCAAAGATTTAGACTTTATAGTGTCAGGTACTTTGAGAGTATCTCCCATACCATGTCTTTTTACTGACTGATTATAACCCGACTCAAGAAGACTTAACTCAAAACGGATATAAGCAACAAACATTGCATCAGGAATAGCATCAGCCAAAATCGGAATTTGTTTGAAAAAGAACTCAGAAGACAAAAAAATAGTTTCAACACCAAGTGTTTCGGCCTGACACTTCAATTCATCAAACTTTTTCCTGGAAAAGGTTAACTCAGCTGATTCGCTTCTTTCAAATAAACTCAATAGGTTACCTGAACTCACCCCATTTTCATCAACATCGTGCTCTGGATACAAAACACCATTGGCAAGTAAAATATCCCTATGCTCCAGGCACCAACGCTGTATAGCTGAAGTGCCGGTCTTAGGAGGACCGACATGAATTTTAAATTTCATTCGACAAGCCAGTAATGCAATACTTTAAGGTTAAAGGAATATTCAAAATCTATTTATCAAAAATTGATTTCATAATCAGTCGAAAATTTGATTCGAAAGCCTTACTCGAAAACAATAGTTTAGCTCTTTCCCGAGCAGATTCAGCAAGCTTAACCAAATTTCCCTTATCTGTAGAGAGCGCCATGATATGTGCAGCTATAAGTTCCTTATTCTTGTAAGGAACTAGAAGGCCACCAGAATCACCTACAACTTCCCCTATCGCTCCCCAGTCATAACCAATTATGACTCGTCCATTTATCATCGCTTCTGCAGCAGTTCGTCCAAACGACTCTTGGAACCATGATAAAGACAGCACGATATCATTCTCTTGAATTGCAGACTCCGGTGATTGAACATACCCGCGCTTACTCACTTTGGCTCTGGTAAATTTTTTCTCCATTGCCATTACATCCGTTGTAACAGGACCAAAAAGGTTGAACTCAATATTAGTATGAGCACATTGCTCGGCTATGGAATAAAAATCTTCTATCCCTTTTTTCAGAGTATTACTGCTCAACATACATACCTTTAAAGGTGATGTTTTATCTATTGGAGAAAGATACTCCGGCTCTTCAACCTGATTATAAAGAATAAAGGTATTCTCTTTTTCTCCTAACCATTTGGCAGTAAATAATGAATTAGCCACAAAAAAATCAGACCAGGTACAAAGGCGCAATAATGTTTCATCAGCAGATTCATTCAATAATCCTCGCAGATGCTCATCTTGCTCCGGCAACTCTCTAACATGGGTAAGTACCTGAACCGAAGCTTGCTGCGCTGCAATATAGGGTTCTAATAGCATAATGGTGTTTATGTAAACTAGATGAACCCCATACTCAGTGAAATAACGAGTCAGAAAACTTACGATACGTTCCGAATGAGGCTTATCCTTACAAAACCACGAGAGAGGTAAGAACACTATCTCATTTACATACTTTTTTACTTCACTTACGTAATCTTGATTTAAAGCATTAGGTAAAAAAACTGTTATTGAAGAACCTGACTTAAAAGCTGCAATAACTACGTTCAAAAAACTTAATTCAGCCCCAAATACTTCCTTGGAAAGACTATGGGCAAACAAAGCAATATGCCCTCCCAAATTGCTGGATTCCCCACTCACAGAAACAGGCGTGTCGAAGCTCCATCCAGATATCAGAGCTTTCCAGGTTGGAGACACATCTGATATTACACATGCTACATAGCGGTAAGCGCTCGGAACGAATAATGACGAAGGTGATAAATCTTCACGCTCTCCATTAATCCAAAAATGCTCATGGATAGATAATCCTAACCGGTTTACCTGTGTATAAGTTTGTAAATACCATTCATTATCGAAAGCACTTTGCCAACGCTTTAGTTCTTCTTCCTGAGCACTTCCACTGATGGCCGGACAAAGATCAATTGGAACCGGAAATGGACGGCATTTATCGTTGAACTTTAGAGGCTTCTCCGCGTTTAAATGCCACACTCTCGCATACGCTAAATGCTCCTGCCTCGAGCCGCCAAACTGGGTAACCAAATGCGTTGCTGATGACTGTGTGAGAGAGTTCTGATGAATCCTGCCGAAAGAGAGAGGGATGTCAGGACAAACTTCTAATACGCCCTCTTCACCAAACTGACTGATCAATCTCAGGTAGAATTCTGTATCAGCTCCGGCTCTCAGGGCATCCCAATATCCAATCTCAGTAAACACTGATCTGCGGACCATCAAGGAAGATATATTTCTGTATATCCATGAATGATCCAATCTCAATCTGGAAAATTCCAGGTCGCTATTACACCTTGCCCAGTGTGATACCGTAGCTACGAGGTCGGGACGCTTAAGTAATGGAAGTACTTGTTTTTCGATTTTCTGCGGATGTGCCCAGTCATCAGCATCCATTACTGTAATAAATTGACCACTGGCTAATTGTGCCCCACGATTTCGGGTAGGATATGCGCCAGAATTCATTACATTAGACACTACCTTAACATTTGAGTGACTCTTGAATTTTTCAACCACGTCAAGGGAGCCATCAGTAGAACAATCATCTACTATAATGATCTCAATAGCTTTCCAGGTTTGGGATAACAGAGACTCTATTGTTACCCCAATCGTATGTTCGGCATTGTAAAGAGGCACTATTATTGTAACTGTCGTCTGTTTTAAGTCTGTGGGCCGTAGAAAATTGTTTAAGAAAGAACGCAATGGCTTATCAATAGCAGAAAGACTTTGAAATTTATCCTCGTGATCTGCATATTCCAGAGTCTGAAGCCTGTTTCTTTTATATATTTTGTTAAGAAACTCCAATCCAGTTTCATTTTTTGCCAGCATTTGCTTAGCTAAAAGTTTAGCATTAGATGGCTTCCACCCTTTATGTCTTAGCAGTTGATTTGCCTTGTTCAGGTCACCACTATAGTAGGCACCTTCAAAAGCAACCAAAAAAAGGGCCGAGTGATTCTTTAGTAATGAAGCTATGTGTATTTGAGAGATGACTTTATCTGAATATTGTAAAGCTACTTCGTATTTGGTCTGAAATAGGAAGTAAGCTGCGAGCACACTCGCAGCATATATACTGTTTATATCATCTTGCTCAGCCTGTAAGCGCAATCCGTCCAAAAAACAACCGGGAGAAAAGGCATTCGCCCATAAATCCCTCTCCAGAGGTAAAGCAGGGATGGGGCATGGCAATCTGCCTTCGTAGCGACCATGGCGTTTAAAATGGACAACAGGATCAACTTTTGCAGCGGCTACATCCGGATAGGTAGCCAGATAAAAGTCTTTATCAACGATAATTCCAAAATCAGGCTTAGCCATTTTTAAACCAAATCGGTAAACAATATATCAGCCCCGCAGAGACCTGCGTCATACATAGCCTTCAACCTGTCCCGATAGTTTTTCAACGGACTGCTTCCATCCGGATGCCTGTAAGTTTTCAGGAACTTGTAATGGCCGAACTTCTCATTGATATCATCTTTTCTACTAAGAATATCTTGTATGACTGCTTCCGATTCTTTCACTTGATTATTGTCAAAGTATAGAACCGAAAGGACTATCAAATAAAAGAGGTTAGCCGGATCAAAGAACGCAGCATTTTTCAGCATAGCAATTGATGATTCTTTTGAGATAATATTTTTGAAGTTAAAAACATAATGCCAACAACTAAAAGCATTCTGCAACTCATCAAAGTTTCTGGTTTCTTCGGATTTTAAGAAAGCTTCGATGTGAGATGCCATTTTGCTTGCATTAAAAAACGTTGCAGGATTTCGAATTCTGGCATTACCAATTAACTCCGCAAGCTGCGAAAACCCGCTGTTTCCAGCGAATATGACGTTAGTTCGCGACATCAAAACCATATCAAACAAGGACAACTGCAGAGAGTCTAACGCCATGACAGCAGGAACATCCCCCATGTATAAAGCGTTATTATGTTTATTGGCTAGATATCTGCAAACTTCCGAGTTCTGACCAAAAATAACGACTGTAGTATCAGCCTTTTGTAGTTCAGATATCATGTAGTCAGCCTGAACATATGATATCACTTTATTTGTATAACGATCGTCGTGCCGGTATCTGCCATAAATGATGTCACCGCTTCTTAAATGTAAAGAAACAGAGTTATCTGGGATCTCAATGCTTTTAGCGTACTCAATGGTATCAGCAACATCTTGCGTAAATTGAATGGCATAAAATGCATCGCAAAACTCTGACCGCGGTATATGGTTTTTTAGCGACGGTATCTGTCTATAAAATATATTCTGAGTCACTTTGATCGCTTTTGCGCTTTCAAATACCTGCTCAAAATTCAAAGGTTTATTATCAAGCTCCAAAAGTTCCTCAGGAAGCTCTTCCACCAAGTGATTTTCCAGAAACTCCTCGGAAAAAGTAACTCTTGCATCATCAACTGAATGAGTCTCACCTAAATTCGGAGGGTTAGTCCAGGTAAACCTAAAGTCAGCCTTATAATATCTGGATAGTACCATGGCGTTTAATAAAGACTTTAAGCGCTCCCCAAGCCCATCGGTTCGAGCAGAGTAAAATGTTAATTCATTTGGATCTTGCGCCAATGCCGGTTTTTTACGCACCAAAATATTGACCCGCTTTAAATGAAGCGGCACTTTGACGTCGGAACTCAAACTCAGTTTAAGATAACGAAACTTAAGTTTACTTTGCAGCGGTAAAATTAATGGCACACCATTAGGTAAACTTTCAAAAAATATTTTCCCAGAATGCAGCACAGAGAATGACTGATTATCTTCTGAACATTCTACTTTAAGAGTGGCGGCTATCTCATCAAACGGCTTCCGTGCCCGATTCTGCACAATAATATATTCAGGATAGCGTTGCTGCTTTAAATCAATGGTCAACCAAGGTGTAAATTCAAAATCTGTATGATTAGCAAACTCTCTATCACAATCTGACAATACACCGTTCGCATCATTCTCCCGCGACCATTTAGAGTGAGAGCTTTGCTCCGCTGAGCACAGATTAGAAATCTCTTCCAAGTTTTCAGAATCGCACAACAATTCAATAAAATTACTTCCGAATAGCATTTACCTGTACTTTCCTTAGTTAAGCAAACTTTTGATTTTCTGTTCTACAACAGAGATACTGCAGTTCTTAGATACGAAGTCAAAGCCTTTCGCTGCTTGAGCGGAGTACATATCAGCATCATTCCAGTAAGCGAGAATAATAGACTCAACATCTTTAGGCTTAGCGTAAATTGCAGCCTCACCAAAAACGATCTCATAATTCTCAGGTAAAATAACGACTTTCCCAGCTGCCATTGCTTCCATAATATTGCGACCAAACTCTTCGATATAATCTTCGTTGGTAAAGTGCAGGAAAAAATCTAATTCATTTACAAAGTCCGAAACACTAACTGAATCGAACTTTAATACTTCCCAGTTTTTTGGAATCTCACCAAGCAATTCTTTCGGAGTTTTTGCGCCGCCAAGGATTTTCACATCAATAACAGTACTTTCAGCGCAATATGCTTTTTTCAGGTCTTTGGCTGTCTTCGGCCACTTGGTCCAATGGTCACGACTATGACGACCTAAAATAATCTTTCTGTTTTCACCAAAATCTAAAGGCATAGCCGGTATTGATTTAGGTAAGTGATGATTATAAGGCGGAAACCATGTTTCACTATGTAGGGGACGTGCTCCACCAGCAAGCTTCAAGGTTTCTGCCACAATGGAGGATATTGGTATCCATATTGGTGCGTGCTTAAATAATCGTACGCATAAACTATCAACATCCTTCTCGCAGTAATAATGAGGCGTTTCTGTCCATAACTGCATTGGTGATTGATTAACTAAAATAGCTACTTTTTTGCAATCAATTTGGGGGACTGCGTCAATTTCATATTTTAAAATTGGAGGATGATGGATAATAACAAGGTTTGCGGATATTTCATCTTCATGCACAAGGAAGTCAACGTTATCATCGTAACTTAGTTCTGTATATTCATTGGCAATCTCGGCGGTTTTCAGATCATACCGGGGCCAGTGAAATAATCCAACACGAAGGCCTGCATTGAGTGCAGCCATAATATATCCCTCATTACATCGTCTCGTGCCGCCGAGTAAACTCAAATCAGAGATAATAACCACATCATAATGCGTATTTATCGGCCAGTTATTTGGCGCTAACCCAGCAGGAATCGGAAACGGTTCCTTCAAGCTAGTTCTATTTGTAATCACATTTTCTGCAGATGTATCTACCTTGTGGTCTTTCCAATATTTTGCCTGTCTTGAATATTCCTGCCTGATACCAAATGTTAGACTATTCAAGCTTGTTTTCTTGTTTTGAGTTAATGAGTTTTCATGAACCAAAAAGAAAGATAAAGGAACGCCTGTTAATATATCCTTAACCGAGTCCTTACCCCACAATATACGTGCTCTTTGCACAAACTCGTCATCTGCATTAGCGGAAACACCATCCCATTCACCAAGATGTTTAAGATCGTTTCGACGAATAAGAACGGAAGGATAGCTACGATGAACGTAATCCAGGTTGTTACGCTGTGGCCGCAAAACAAAGCGCATATCATCATGCACCCTTGCCATCATTGAACAAGTCACTTTAAGCCGGGGATCACTCATCATCGCTCCGAGCTGGACTTCAAGCATTTGGGGATGCGACCAGTCATCACTATCGTGAACGGTAATGAATTCCCCTTGAGCCAAACTTAGCGCTTTATTACGAGTTCCATATGCCCCTAAATTTACGTCATTTCTAAACACTTTCAGACGGGAGTCCGACTCTGCTATTTGTTGCAGAATATTAAATGAATCATCAGGGCTACAATCATCTACTGCAACAATCTCAATATTACCCCAAGTTTGTGCCAACAATGAGTTTATCGCTACCTTAATAAAGGTTTCCGCTTTATAGACTGGCACCAGAATACTAACCTTTGGCCCACCACTGATTTTCAGAAGTGGAGCCTGAACATCAAGATTGCCAAACGTCATTCCTTTAGCAGGCTCAACAAAGCTTAGCTCGGCCAGGCCATAATGTGCATAAATTCGGTTTAGCGTCTGCAATCTCTCATCAGCTGTTAAAGGTTGATTGGAAAGTGCACAAACAAAATCACTATCAAACTTAGACTCAAGAGTAGGCGCAATAAAATCTGACGCTCTTTCATGCATTCCTTGTTGAAGATAACTTTCTACCAATAGCAATTTGACTCTTTTGGAACGATAAAACTGAAGGTTCAGAGGGCGAATCTTTTTAATACAGGCATTCACTTCCGCCCAGTCATTACTTGTACCGTACCAACGTGCCAGTGAATAAAGTGCCGCCGCCCTGTCTTTTCCGGAAATTGAATCATTATTTGCAATATCCTTTAATTCCTCAAGGGCTGGGCCACTGAAGCCTCCCCACAACTTCTTGCTCAACTCGGCAACCTTTGAAGGGCTAGGTTTAACAACAAAACTTGCGCTTCCCGATTTAGTCCCCCTTCCTTCAGACTTGCCGTGTTCAATAAAATGCAACAGTGGGTTAAGCCCAACAGTTCTTACATCAGGATAGCTATTGAGATACCAGTTCGTATCGAAGTCAGGGCCGGGGTTTCGGCCTTCCTGAGCGCCATTCAATAAATAATGTTCAATGGGATCTTGCTGGGATGCCTGAACGTCAGGATATTGTTTCAGGTACCATTCAGAATCAAAAAGCCCAGACCTTTTTATAAGCTCAACCTGACTTCGGGTTGACTTCTTTTTTGAAAAAGGACTTTTACGTAAGGATTTGAACATTGTTAAATTCCGTCATATGTTATATCAGTAACGTTACTACTATTGACACGAAAGCTATCTACAGCGGGCCCGCAAGCATAAACGTCAGGATCAATCTATGCAACCACAATAAGAACATCGCAGCTAAGCTGTCACATAAGAGTTTAGATTGAACGCGGTTTTGGCTGGCAACTTTACTTCACTGGAACGCAAGACATTTAATCGGTGTATTCAACGGACAGGTTTGCTACTTCAATTTGACAATCTGCCAGTATAAACAAAGGACTGATAGGATCCAATCTGCGCTTATCGGCTGGAGGCCATGTACCGTCAAACTTTGTACACTTTCGATAATCAGGGTCATCACCAGACATTTCAACCCTCACCATTCCATTTAACTGAGGCAGTTCAATATCGCATAAAATAACGAATGATGACCGCTGGTAATAACAATAACGATCCCAGACTGACACCTTTTTGGTACTTAACACAGCATTAGTTTTAGAGTCGATCGTCGATACGTCTAACACCGGAGAAAAGGGCCCGATATTTTGCCGCTGGATAACTTTCAGCCTAGACGTCTTGTCGCTGTTAAAAGTAAACTGTAATGAACGCCACGGGCTGTTTTGCTCTTTGTCGATTGCTTTAAATGTGAACGAGGATAAAGGCAGGGATTTTAAAGGCCGCAGTCTCTTCAGACCTTTTTTGATCTGTAGCGCCCCAATAAACTTGAACAGCACGTCAGCAACAAAAGAAGCACTTTCGCTTTTAGTATGAAGTCCTTCGAACACAATTCCTGATTCAATCGCGTCAGCCAAATCCACTGTCACTATGGGAATTTTATACTGACCACAAAGTTTTTTGCATACTCTGTATCTTTGCGTTTCCATTACTTCATCATTCAAAGGTAACGGAACGCAAAATACAATTGGAAGGATGTTGTTTGAAATTAGTTTCTTAAATACGTATAAATATTCCGCCTCTCCCGCTTCGCGGCCGCGGGAGACATCTTCAACAATTGGTTCAACAATACACACCGAGGGTTTAGCCTCGATAACTTCTTCTAGTCTAATGAGCCCTGCATCTGAAAGGCGGTTTCCTCCATACGCAAACTGAATGATATTTTCAGGCGGTAAAGCTAATTCAGCTTCACTCCTGCGTCTAAATGCTTCGACATAGCCGGTTAGTTCTCCGGTTTTATGATTAACGGTCTGAGCACTTAGAGAAGCCCCCAAAACGGCTATTTTTTCCTGCTTAGAGATGCCTTTATTGTTCCGAAAAACCTCAGCTACAGCTGATATTAATCGAAGTGTTTCTTTGTAAACCAAATGCTTAATTCTCAGATATCAGTCGTTACCAAACAAGTCCCGGGTATATACCTTTTCAACCACATCATTTAGCACTTCAGCCTGGCGATTAGCAATAATAACGTCAGACATTGACTTAAATTCAGTAAGGTCGTTTATCACTCTACTGTGGAAGAAATCTTCCTGTTGCAATTCAGGTTCATAAACAACCACCTCAATGCCCTTGGCTTTGATCCGTTTCATGATGCCCTGAATAGCAGATGCTCTGAAGTTATCAGAACCAGACTTCATGACCAAACGATAAACCCCTACCACTTTAGGGCTCCGCTTAATAATTGAATCGGCAATAAAGTCTTTCCGTGTCCGGTTTGCTTCAACGATAGCCTGAATCATATTGTTGGGAACATTTTTATAGTTCGCTAGCAATTGTTTGGTATCTTTTGGTAAGCAATATCCGCCATAGCCAAAGCTGGGGTTGTTATAGTGCGTACCAATACGAGGGTCAAGACCTACCCCTTCAATGATTTGGCGGCTATCAAGACCATGACTTTCGGCGTAGCTGTCTAATTCGTTGAAATAAGCGACTCGCATTGCCAGATAGGTATTGGAAAATAACTTAATGGCTTCCGCCTCTGTACTATCTGTGAACAGCACATCAACATTTGTTTTTTCCGCGCCCTCAACAAATAAACCAGCGATCTTATCTGCCCGCTCTGAACGCTCACCAATAACGATACGTGACGGATGCAAGTTATCATACAGCGCTTTACCTTCACGTAAGAATTCTGGCGTAAAGATAATATTTTTCGTATTAAACTGCTCTTTAACAGATTGAGTGTAGCCTACAGGTACCGTCGACTTGATGATCATTACCGCATTGGAGTTCGTTTCCAGAACCTGTTTAATCACACTTTCGACCGTACTGGTGTTAAAGTAATTTGTTTCCGGGTCATAATCCGTAGGTGTAGCAATCACAACAAGCTCTGCATCTTTTAGAGCTTCACTGGCATCACTGGTAGCAATGAGGTCTAAGTCCTTAGTCGAAAGAAAATGTGAAATTTCCTTATCTTCGATAGGCGACATCCTGTCATTTACCATTTTGACCTTTTCAGGCACTATTTCTAAGACTTTTACAGGATTATGTTGCGCAAGTAATACTGCATTTGATAACCCTACATATCCCATTCCGACTACAGCAATTTTCATTTTATTCTCTTCCCAAAGTATAACTGTTTCAACCTGATCCGTAGATACCGGAATCTAACCCCTGAAATCATTCTGATTCGCCAGGAACCAGTCAAACGCATGTTTTAACCCATCCTCAAGGCTATATGTGTGCTGCCAACCTAGGGCGTGAAGACGTGATACATCCATCAACTTACGTGGGGTTCCGTCAGGTTTTGTGGTGTCCCAGACGATATCTCCTTTAAACCCGGTGACTTTGGCTACCGTTTCAACCAGTTCCTTAATGGTACAATCAACCCCCGTACCAACGTTGATATGGCTTAACATTGGCTCGGTGTTTTCATCATAAGTGACTTCATCCAGTTCCATTACGTGCACACTGGCAGCAGCCATGTCATCTACATGCAGGAACTCACGCATGGGTTTACCACTACCCCAGGCTACCACTTCTGCATCACCTCTTTGCGCGGCTTCGTGGAAACGGCGTAACAGTGCTGGAATAACGTGAGAGTTTTCCGGATGGAAGTTATCATTCGGGCCATACAGGTTAGTAGGCATTACCGAGCGGTAATCACGACCATACTGGCGGTTATAGCTTTCGCACAGTTTAATACCAGCAATCTTGGCAATGGCATAAGGTTCGTTAGTTTCTTCCAGTGTACCGGTAAGCAACGCTTTTTCGGTCATGGGCTGCTCAGCCAACTTGGGGTAGATACAACTGGAGCCTAAGAACAACAGCTTTTGTACATCGTTAACGTGCGCCGCATGAATGATATTGGCTTCTATCATCAGATTTTCATAGATGAATTCTGCAGGATAGGTATTGTTAGCATGAATGCCTCCTACCTTGGCGGCCGCCAGGTAAACTTCATCAACCTTAGTGTCCGCAAAAAACTGTGAAACCGCAGCCTGATTAGTTAAATCCAGTTCGCTTCGGGTTTTCGTTACAATGTTAACGCCATCCCGCGTTTCTAATTTTCTTACTATTGCTGCACCTACCATGCCCCGGTGGCCGGCTACGAATACTGTTTTCATTTCTTTTTATCTACCTCTAACTTAATTTTTCTCAGATATACACGTCGACTTGAATAATTAATGGAGGAATACCTACGATTCGACATCCCATGTCCGAGAAACTTCAAGTGCTACAATACAATAGCAAGAACAAGCGGCTACAACTGTAGGACAACTAAACTGACTCCATGCTTCTTACCTTTGAGAGAGCATTTCATATTTTAAGCTTATCACGCTTTCAAACCATCAACAGCGCTCGACATAACAGTTTATTAATCCAACGCATTACAAGAGAATACTTCATTTACGAAGGCTACTTAAAAATTAAGACAACAAGCCTTCTTAAATGTTAATTGCCATTTCTTGCCTTTATAATACAATTTAATGGACTTTTCGGGTATAGCAAAGTGCCTAAATCAATCGACATGTCCGGCTTGGATGCTTTTGAAATATCAAATTGCAAGTACTTAATACATGTAACCAGAATTGAAATCATTTCAGACCATGCCACAGTCATTCCTGAGCAACCATAATCACCATTAGAAAACGGATAAAAACCTCGTTTTTTAGGCTCACCTCCTTTTAAGAGGCTTCGGCGAAAGCGCTCTGGATGAAATTCGTTAGGCTTCTCCCATAATGTATTATGCCTGTGCATAAAATAGAATGGGAGCATTATCAAGCTACCTTTAGGGATCTCTAAACTGGAAAACCTGTAGTCAGTTTTCGCATCACGCAACACTTCAGGCACTGGCGGAAATAATCTCATTGTTTCGTTAAGACAATTTCTAACCAGTTCCTTTGTATTAGCGCCACTCTCATCTGCCCTGATGCTCTGATAAAGTTCTTCCTGATACTGTGAGAACTGCGCGAGGAGACGAAAACACCAAGACAAGGTAACACCAGTTGTAATATGCGCTGAAGCAGCCATAAGTAATGCGTTAGCTCTCGTTTCACCGATACTTAAAGAATCTATTGCTTCAGCAGGCTTTCCCTCAACCACGCCCCTGAACGGATTATTTTTATCAAGTGTTAGCCAGCGTTTTTCCGCAATGAAATGTTCAATCAGCAACGATAGTACCTGTGCAGACCCTTTATAATCACTTTTATCTAGCGAATGCAATTTGTCTATCGTATCGATAACTATCGGTTCTCGTTTTAAATACTGATTACTGCCGAATAACGTAGCCCAGGTAATTTGCAGAGCTAACTCACCAAACTCTCGGCAAAGGTCAATTTCCCCCTCTTTTTGCCAACGTTTAATGGCATCAATTGTTGCGGCTTTGGCAACTTTTTTGACATTTTCAGCCTGTTTTCCGGTGAAAAAATACTTTAAACACTCCTTTTGTCTCTTATTTTGCTGTCCAAGGGTGCCATTAATACTTGGCCCAAAGACTTGACGGCCTAACCTTTGCTGAATAGCGGCTTTGGGGTAGTTCTGTCCACCGGATATTAAAATTTCATCTACTATTTCAGGGTCCGTAATAAAGAAAAACTTTTTATTTTGAGTTGGGCCAACAAAGTAAGGTAAATCAAGTAGCTCAGCTGGCCTGGTATTCTCACGAAAGCGAGTCAACTCAGACGGGGAGCTTTTCCAATCAATATTTTCTGCGCTCAAAAACTGTAATGAAGGAACATTGAAGCCATTCATTTTATTACTTCCTAGCCAGCAACATCATTCACGAGCCACTCAGGCAGTGGATATAAAAAGATTCGTCCCAGAGTATCTATTGTATTTAACCAGCCAGTAAAAGCATTAACACTAATAACATCTCGTTTAGACGGAACAAATCGAGAGGACCACCCCCCTGAATACATCCGACAGTCAGAACAATCAACATCAGGTGTACAGCATTTAACTGAATTAGAGTTAAAGTCGACAGTGTAATAACGCATGGGGTCAACTATTCTTGACTGGCAATCCGTTGCTATACCATCAGAATCTAATCTATAGCGACTTCCTGGCTTGCACATATAATCATTATATTCGTGACAATATCTAACCGTTTCAGGAAAGTCCTCGATAGCCTGACCCATTGCATCTCTCGCCTCAGCCAAGCTTGTCTGGTCAAATACCAGAGAGTTTCTCTCACTACTGAACCTAAAAAAACTTGTATCGTTCTTCGCAGAACTATCAATTTTTTTGAGGTAAGAATGTGTTGGTGAATACATATTAAACGTCAGTTCTACTCCATGCTCCCGACACAATCTCGCTACCTCTGCAACTTGCGATGTAGTTTCAGGGGTTACCGTAAATAACATTATCGCCCTGGGGTCACCCTGATAATTTTTTAACGCTTTTCGAAAAGAATTCGCTCCGCGTAGCTTGATATCTGCCTTCTCATCACCGGCCCAAACCGATACCCCTATTCGATAAGGTATTTCATCACTTAATCTTATAGTGCCGTTTGTTCCTATGTTGCCCCACTGGAAATACTCAGCAGCAGTGACTAAACGTTCTTGGGATAAAGCCGGCTCAGCACCAACGAAGTATGCCATAGTAACACCGCGACGATTCTCTTCTTCAAAAAAAGACTTCCATTCATTCAAAGGCTTTTCAATATCAATACGCCATGTATCACCACCTTCAAAGTAATAGCACCCCTCACATTTCAAATTACACTTCGTTTCAATTTCGTAAAATGCTGGTTTCCTAAATGCTCGGATTGTTTTCTTCGCCTTTTCGTACCGGGCTTTCAATACTAAATCTGATGAAGTAAAGAAATGAATTTGATTTACGATACTCCTGGCATCCTCGATGAGCTCGTTAGAATTTGTTGAGCGCTCCCCCATTACCCCTCCTTTTTTACAAAAATAAGTAACCTTGCAGCAGGCTTACCTGGTTAACATGGCTGAAATCTCAGCGAAATCAGACGCTGATTCTTTGAGGCATATTGCTTTAAGAGCATTAACTTCTGGCACAATATTGCGCATTGTATGGCTTAATTCCTGCCTAATAAATGTAGCGCATCTGTTTTGCCATTTCTGGTACCATTCATTTATCTTGTAATCTTCTTTTGAAGGCGTTGGCAGAGGGTAAAAGCTTAATACATTTCGCCCGTTCTCATATTTAGACTCCAACCAGAAAGATTTCGCTTTCTGAGACCAAATACCTTTTACAATTGCTAAATTTGGATTCAAACTGAATGATTCTCCGCTCATGTCAGCATCATAGGTTACAGTTTGGTCTACTGTACCAAAAACAGGAACTCCGGAGCGTAAGCTGGAAATTAATCTTTTAATTTCTGACTTTGAATTGCTTATGACTTTCCCATCCCCCAAAGAAATCCCTCTATTCCCAATAATCGAGGCGCTTTTGTCAAGAAGTTGCCACTGAATAATGTTCAGCTCAGGGAACAACGCCAATAAACTTGGCACTGTAAAAGACGATATGGAATGAGAGCTAACAATCGCAATGGGTTGACCTGTATTAATGACAGCTTGCACATCCTTCAATCCTTTTGTAACGACATACTTTGAGATCTCACTAGTATCGATTTCTGCAGACATAAAGACTTTATTATATAAAGAGCGGCTCGATTGCCCCCACAAATACTCTTTAAATTCATCCTCATTCAAGTCAGGTGAAGCAGCATATTTTGTTAAGTACGTATTTAATAGAGTCCAAGTGGCAAGGTGAATGTCATGCTCGAAATAAATAGAGCCACCAGAGAAAATCTTGTAGTACGCGTCAAGTACATTACTGCGATTTCTGATTCGAGAAATGCTATTAGTTGGTTCAACAAATGATTCTGGAAACATATTCTGAGATTCCAAAAACAGCCTATGTCGTAAATAGACGTCAGTTTGAGTATCTCTATTCTTCAGTAAGGGCTCTAAAAGTTTAATGGCAACTGTAGTTTGGCCCAGATAATGTAGAGCCCAGATAAAGTGAGGGGAATACTGTCTGCGTGCTTGAGACAATATATGCTCTTGAATCTGGTGATAAAGAACACAATCATTAGTGACAAGTTTTACAAATAACTTTTCCAATCTTGCATTAGAAACTTTATCTAACAACTGATTTTTTAATAAGAATTGTGCCAGCTCTTCAAATAATTCAAACTTAAAACAAAATTGAGAGAGCTCTGTTAGCACTTCACTGTTATTTTCCGTGGTCTGGATATATGAGATCATTAAACTAATTGCATGCCCGGTATTTCCAATTCGAGCGTAGAATTTTGCACACTCCAGGCACCACAGTTGCCCTTTGTATCTTTGAGTGTTTTTCTCTATAAAACTTAAAACTTCTGACCTTACGTTAACTGAAATTGCACATTTCAATATGAGTACAGCCAAATCTTCTTCAATCTCATTATGAGCTAAAGAACTGAGCATAAATTTGCCTGCCAGGGCAAGCTCACCGCAATTAAAGGATAATGCCAATATGAATTTAACATCAGCATGCGACTCCTCGCCAGCATCTAGAAGTAATATCGCTAACCTTCTGGCATTGATGAAGTCCTGCTTTCTAATTAAAGCTGAAAACACTTTAACACTTTGAGAAAAGGACACTTCAAACAACTCTGCTTTTACCAAAAAGTAATCTAAATACTTTTCCTGTTTATCAACAAAGAACTGGTCAACAATGAGATCAAGCCGCTCAGGCTCAGCAATATTACCTCTCAACATTTCAATTTCATTTGTAAATTCATTTACTGATTTGAATTCAAAAAGGACAGGAACAATAAATCTGACAAACTTCAAACTCCAAGCTTGTGATTGTGAGCTTGCACGTTGTTCGTATAATTCAAGAGCGTTATCGATATATCCAAGCTTTATATTTATATCTAATTGCTGAATAAATAATAATTCCCCCCGATGCGACTGATCCTGTGAAGCGTTTATTACTCTCAATGCACGGTGAAATTGGGATTGCTCCTTTAAAAAATCTACGTAGCGAAGTACATCCTCCGCGTTCCTATTTTTAACACTTAAAAGCTCCTCAAATGTGGATATGATGATCTCAGTATTTGCGTATTGCGTTTCAATCTCTAGTTTCAACCTCAACAAATCAGGCCTGCGAGGATACTTCACTGTTAGGTTATTGAGTATTAAGAGTGCATTTTCTGCTTGCCCTAAATCAATAAGGACCCTAATTTTGAACAGTAAGACCTGGTAATTTTGGGGCTTATGTTTTAGCTCATTTTCGACATAGCTTAAGCATTCCTCGAGCTTCCCAAGGCCTAAGAGGGTCCTTATGTAGAGTAAATTAAGACTGCCTTCTGGAAATCTGGCGCTGAGTAGATTTAATTTATCCAGTGCAATCTCGTAATGTTTGCATTTGACCAACTCTTCACAGTCTTTTAGCGTTACAGAAGATGCATTTTTATTATGCATTTGGAGACCTTATCGCAATGAATGATTGTGGCTAATTAGAATTTGTAATTACCAAGCTTAATTTCTCTCTGGTACTTATGAGCTACTAGCTCTCTTAATTCAGAATCATAATAATGCTTGTAATCATAGTGTACAGAGGCATTTCGTTTGACTAACCTTGCTTTCGAAATGTCTAACAGTGTGCAGACAGCATCATAATCACTATCTAAAGATTCAAATCGAATAATATAATCAAGTTGCTTATTGCTTTTTGTTCGATAGTAATCTTCAAAAGTATCCTCGTTTTCCACAAGTTTAATAAACTCCGATCGATCCCATATCCTTGATTTTTGGTGAGGAGAGAAAAATCGCGAGATCATTCGGTCCCAGGGATTCCGAATAGTAGAGAAAACGAAGTATTCATTAAGCTCATCGGCGCCAAGAGCACTCTCGTAATCGCCCAGTTTAGAGTGTTTTCTGGTCCCGAGGCTGCGGTTGATAACTTGAAATCGTTCATCACCATCCTGATGAGCCGCTTCACATACTTTTTCGTCACTTGAGAATTGAATCAGGTGATTTTGTAAGCTATTTCCTGCCGTTTTTGGATAGTGAAGAAAAATGAACTTTCGTTCGGTAGATATCATACAATTTTTTAATTTAGTTGCTCGAAGTTATAGTTAAACAGTATTAACTCTGCTTGATATTGCTCTTTCACTAAATCAACTGTGTCGTCATCGTAAAGTATCGAAGCGGTAAAAGTTGGATCTCTGAAGTTTGATTTAAATGTCGGTAAAAAAGACACATCCTCATTAACATCAAGTTTATCCATCACTGTACGAACGCCTTGATGTAAATCCTCATAACGAATTAGAAAATCCATTGCCTGCTTCCCTTCAATAAGCAAGTGATTAAGGATGGGGTATTGTCGTGCTCTAACGAACAATCTGAAGTCCTGTATTACAGTATACTTGTCGCGCGTCTCTAGATATTTCGAATCTTCTTTATTCATATTAAAAAAGAATCGAGATATTAGCCTGTCAAAAGGATTTCTAATTATTGAGAATTTAAAATAGCTATCCCATATTTCAGGTGTCAATAGAGATTTAACTTTCTCGGCTGTAAAATGGGAATGGAGTATGTCGCACTTTGCATTTGGCCCCCGGCCGCCGACCATTCCATAATCAGAAATCTCCTGATCCCGGTAATGCTCTCGTGACCACGTCCCTTCCTTAAAGCAATATTTTTCAAAAAACGACTCCACCGAAGTGCCAGCCGTTTTTTGAGTTTTAACAAAAATAAATCGCTTGCGGTGCGAAACCAGCAAAGTTATTCCTTTGCAACGGCTACTGAATAACCATGCTTCTTAAGTAAGGCGTGTTGCTTGGCCTTTTGTAAATCGCCTTCGACCATTTCTGCACACATCTCTTCAACGGTGATTTCTGGCACCCAGCCCAGTTTTTCTTTGGCTTTAGAAGGATCACCCAGCAACGTTTCCACTTCTGCTGGACGGAAATAACGTGGGTCTACTTTTATAACCACATCCCCAATATTTACGCCTGGCGCATTATCCCCTTCAACAGCCGTGACGGTCGCGATTTCATCTACGCCTTCACCACTAAACTCAACAGTAATGCCCGCTTCTTTACAGCTCATACGCACAAATTCACGTACCGAGATCTGTTTGCCAGTAGCAATAACAAAATCTTCTGCACTTTCTTGTTGAAGCATCATCCATTGCATGCGCACGTAATCTTTGGCGTGCCCCCAGTCTCGCAGGGCATCCATATTGCCGAGGTACAAACATTTTTCGAGTCCTTGAGCAATATTAGCAATACCCCGGGTAATTTTACGGGTTACGAAGGTTTCGCCACGACGTGGAGACTCATGGTTAAAAAGAATACCGTTACAAGCGTACATGCCATAAGATTCACGATAGTTTACGGTGATCCAATATGCATACATTTTTGCTACAGCATAAGGCGAGCGCGGATAAAATGGCGTAGTTTCTTTCTGTGGAATTTCCTGTACTAAGCCATACAGCTCAGAAGTTGAAGCCTGGTAAAAACGGGTTTTCTTTTCCAAGCCTAAGAAACGTATCGCTTCTAACAGACGCAAGGTACCGATGGCATCGACATCTGCGGTATACTCGGGCGCTTCGAAGGACACGGCCACGTGAGATTGTGCACCCAAGTTATAAACTTCATCCGGCTGCACTTCCTGCAAGATACGGGTTAAGTTAGACGTGTCCGTTAAATCCCCATAATGAAGGTGAAATTTTGGATTTTCGTTGTGCGGATCTTCATAAATGTGATCTACCCGCTCTGTGTTAAATAAAGAGGCACGGCGCTTTATACCGTGTACTTCGTATCCTTTTTCTAATAAAAATTCGGCTAAATAGGAGCCGTCCTGGCCGGTTACACCGGTAATAAGTGCTTTTTTCATAATCTATCTTTCATCTACAGGATTAAAATATATGTCGTGTTTTATAGTATCGTAGTCTGGTACAGGGCAGTTATATTTTTTCAAATCTTCTATGCCATTAATGGTTAGCAGTCCTTTCTTAAGAGGCTCTTTAAACCAAACGACTGAGGTAGAAGGAACATGCACGTGTTCTAAATAATCCAGGGAGTGTTGCTTATGAAGTCGGTTATTTAGCAATCTAATGTCATTGTGATACTCTTCACAATCAACAAATACCTTTCGCAGGATCTTAGCTTTGACAAATTGGTGATGCCAAAAACCAGTCATCCCACATTCATCTTGAGCCTGAAATGATACCCCACTGAACTCCAAAACATCAGCATTTACAGGCTCGACCCACTTAGTAAGTTTAAACCCATTAGTATATGAGTTTACATTGCCCTTTGACAAATTGTCGGCCATTGCCATGAACTTATCTTTATCGACTTTTACGGGATATCTGTCATCAATACACCAAAGCACCCATTCATCGTCGTCGATATCAGTGAGGAGTGCGTTGACAGACTCTTTTATGCCACTAGTCGAATGAATGAATCTAACATTGTCAGATTTAAAGTCCTTATATGTGTCAATTGACTGGTAGGGAATCAAAAACTCAATCGCTAGATCACTTCCTACAAGCGCTTCGTAAGATTTTACTACTAGCTCAGCAAGCCCGCTCTGCTTATCGTAGGTTAAAAGTATAGCTTTCATTTATCTGTTACTTATCAACTGACTTAAGGAAGGTATATGTGAACATTAAAATAAAGATACCACGTTTACTCAAATTTACTTAAAAATAGTTCTCTCAACTCCGGCATCGCCATGTTGTTGCTCAGCACTTCGTCCTGATGCCTTAACGCGAAATTATAGTAATCTCTTACTGTAATGTTTTTATTGAAAAATATTACAGAATCATCATCGAAGCTCAACCCCAGCTCTGCTTTTACATTATCGTTAATGATTCGGTAACGATTTGAATTGACGCCATTGAGCCTCATTGGTTGAACATCATATTCGTAACCCAGGCCCTTGAGAATTCTTTCCACTACAAACGCGAACACGGGCGTAGTTGGATGCCAGTCATCTGAGAACATTCGTATCTGTTTATGATTTTCCAAAAAGAAATCCAATACTTTGATATCAGACAATTCATCAATCGCAGCAAGCTTAGATACGCCCTCCTCAAAACACTGCTGTATATCGAGAGCATTGAGCGGTTGAGCTATATATTGCTCAAAAGACAAGCCACTATCAAATTCGTCTACTGGATACCAGAACGCGTTAGATACTCGGGCATTTTCAGAAGAATATGGCCAATAGCCATTGAAGCGCCAAAACTCGGTTACAACTAATGTTGCTCCCGGCTTCAAATTCCTATTGATAAACTCTGGCGTATATTCAGGAATACTCTTCACGTTTTGTGTAATCACTAAATCAGCATTCTTTACCATTGTGAGGAAGTTGGCATCAGGAGTGCGCGTGTAAGTGGTGACAAACTCCAGTTCAAAATCACTCTTGAACTCTGGGCACTGTAGAAGGTGCCTACGGTACTCCATAGAAAAGCAGTTCATCAGAATTAAACATTTTTTCATTACTGTAAACTAACCTTACAAACTTCGCTAAACTTAACTTCGTTGTCTTTGACTTTCATAGCATCAAAACCATTAATACATGGCTTAGAAGCTATCCTAGCCAAAACTATGGCGAATCCACTAGACGTAATTATCAGATCAGCGTTTGAAATTATTCCTAACGATAAAATTGTCTTCTCTTTTTCTCTACCGATACAGACCTCACTTAGCGTACTATTACTCAGAGATAACTTCGGATTTAAGAGGTCATATTCAAGCTGATTAAGATAATTAAAAAACGACGGTTCAACTTCCAGCCCATTGAAAAAGCATAACTTCTCATACCTTTCAAAAAGCCCTAAATACCCATCTGAAATAATACTAACTTCAATGTTTTCAGCGTTGAGATTATTTTGTTCCAAGTAACATCGAGTTATCTTTTCACACAATTCTAAAGTTAGTAGAGGTCTGTCTACCCCCATTCTGTTAGCAATGCTACTGTGGACCTTATCCTGGATCATTGATAGTGCAGTATCGT
The DNA here is from genome assembly GCF_057547795.1 of Alteromonas sp. 4NH20-0104. Taxonomy (NCBI): domain Bacteria; kingdom Pseudomonadati; phylum Pseudomonadota; class Gammaproteobacteria; order Alteromonadales; family Alteromonadaceae; genus Alteromonas; species Alteromonas sp. 4NH20-0104. Next base: position 29,948 of record NZ_BAAJLP010000023.1, read on the forward strand.
GTCGCCTTAAATGAAATACCACGCGAAATGATTCCGAGCGACTTTGTTGTATTTTAACTTTGTTGCTAAAGCGTACTTTTGAATAAAATGAATCTACAGACGCGGCTTCGAATACATAATTTAATGTGCGGTAGGCTTTATGTAGGTATAACTGATACCCTGCTTCAGAGTTATCATCCAGCATTCCATTAGCCATTAAATAAAAGAACTCTTCAAATTCTAACGTACGGCTTTCTGAAAACGATTCCAACTCATAGACGGGCATATCAATAGTTACATATTCAGAAAAATTTAAATCTTTAACATGTGGATTTACATAGTTTGTCTGATTGAAGCCAAGATCTTCACCTATATTCAAAAGAAGGTTATACATCCTCTCCATACGTTGTAGGTAATCTCCATAACCCATGGGGCTATTAGCAAAAATAACTTTAATTTTTTGCTTTATTTTTTCTCGGAAATATAACTGACAGCCTTTATCAAACTCATTTCTTAATAAGCGATATCTACCTTCATCAAACCGTCGGCTTCTAGTAGCCAAAAAATCATTGACCGTTTGGTAGATGAACTCAAATAAATCGGTAGTCTTTTCAGGAGCGACTTTACAAACATCAGTTGAGAAAAAATGATGGCCATGAACTTGTGTATACTGCTTCCAGGAGGCAATATGTTCACATGAAGTTAAACTCAAATCAGCACAATGTTCATCGCACCAAACGTTGAATTCAGACTTTAAAAGAGATTTTCTTGCTCCGAGCTTTGCTTGGTATTCAGGAATAGATTTTAATTCATCAGTAGTCATCAAACTCGCGACTAATGAATCGTATTTACTCTGTAGATATTGATGGGTCGAAGAAAAATAGGAAATGATATTTTCATAATTTATATCTATATTTCTCTTTTCCTTATCATTCTTAACATAAAAAATCACAACGTCTTCAGTAAGTTCTAACTCTTTGGCGAATGGACCAAAGGGATCATCAAATAAAACATTAGTCAGCGGTAAACCTAAGTCCGATGATAAATCAGGCGCTAGCGATATCGTTTGAAGGAAAGATAAGTCATTAAATGCCTCTCGACAAAACTTGTATGCTGCGTCAACCGTTTGCGCACAATACCCAACTATCAGGATATTCTTGACCTTTTTACTACCATCCATTTGCAACTACTTTTTTCAAATTTTCTACCAAAATTTCTGAATACGCGAATTTACAATAATGGTGGTCTGCTCTGTCTTTATTTCGAAGCTTTTCACATACAAGACCATCATTGCCTAAACTAACGCTATCCAAATCCAGGTAAAGTACTTCTTCTTTATCACAATAAGCCTTCAACAAATTATTAAAATTTAATGTGAGCTCGGTCCGTTCAGCCTGAGTTGCCTTAATATTACTGCGCTGATTCGCGACCTTGCCAAGCATTTCACCATCCCTGATGGTTGGTAGTGGCACGCTCACAACTATTATGTTTTCACAATAACATTTAACTTTTTCGATAAACTCTTGATATTTAGTGACAGTCAAATCGAAGTACTCTTTGACTGGAATGGCATCTCTTTGGGCCTTAAACCACATCACAAAACCAATATCAACCTCACCTAACTGAAGAATTATTCTCGAAAAATCCCTTCTTTCTAAACGTTCATTAAAAATCTGCATAGCGTTTGTTTTAGAGTTCGGGTTATCAATGCCAGAAATGGTCGCGCCTATTACAGTCAGCACATCCCAGTTAAACTGAGGAAAATTATGCGGAAACTTTCCACTCCTGAACACTTGAGTGTGAGAGTCGCCTAATACCAGCAGATTTTCTTTATCAAGATTATTCAAAATTCATATCCTAGCAGCTCTACGTCTTTGGAATAGCATTCTGAAATAACAGCCTTCATTTCAGCGGTATATAAATCTCGATAATTCTTAGAATTACTTTGATTAGAATGAGGAATTTCTTTACTTCTATTCACATTCAGAACATGACATAACTTCTCAATGTCATCTTCTAAACTTTCCATTTTTCCAACAAAATCGACTATATTTTGGTCGCCAATATACATATATTTAGTTTGAGGATAAAAATGGAAATTTTTAATATTCAACTTCGGGAATGCCAAACAAAACGCTTCAAACGTTTCATATCGCCTGACTACTTTAATAATTGACGGATTATATTTATAGAACATATGATCTTCTGTCATGTTATAGAAGTAATGGTATAGTGAACTAAAACGGTCCCACGGGTTACGAGTAAAACAAAACTTAAAGTAGTCTTGCGTTTCGGTCTTCTCGATTTGTTCCTCAATTGTCCCAACAAATGAGTGGATCCTTTTGTTTATCTTTGGCCCTAATTCAGAACTCAACAAACTAGAACCAGCTGTTTTCGGTATATGTAAAAAAAGAGTTTTCATATTAATTTATTAAATTTTTTAATTCTTCAATATCAATTTCAATATTAAAATCGCTATCCGCGGGTTTTAATATATGATTATAATCCTGAGCGGCTTTAGTCTTGTTCCTAAAAGAATAATCTCGTCGATTGTCCGGACAGAACTCTATAATTTTCGCATTCTCTCTACAAAAAATAGTATTTACAAAAATAGAACCATGAGGACCAACAATATTTTTTGCTCTGGCAAAAAGAGATATTATCTCTAACAACCCTTCCTCACCTGTTAAGCATTTAAACCCGCGTTCATTAGTCAAAAAGTCTTGAACTTCTTCGTTATTTGTTACGCCTCGACGCCCAACGTGATTCCGACTCAGGTATAAACCCTCTATCGGGGTTTCAGTTCTGGGATCTATATCAAAAAGACTAAAGTAGCCCTGGATTAACCAGTCATACTGCTCTTGAGTCATCGTTGTCCAAAACTTCGCTTCATTTACACCAAAAAATAACTTTGATGCTTTAATTAGGCGATATTTTGGCGCAGTTCTAAATATTGTATCTTCACTAAAACCACATGCTTTTAAGTGCAGGGGAAAATCAACAACCCGATTATACTTGCTGCAAAGCACACGCGGGTTATTGAAGTGTTGGTCCCGCCATGGAAATAACCTAAGCAAACTGTCATGCAAATGGCCATACGGATACCAACCATGAGCAGACATAGCATAAATGGCCTCAACATCTGTAGGTAGCACTTTAGCTCCAGCGATGTCGTCGGGCGTAATGGTTGCCGTTTCAGCAAGAATTTCCTCATACCTGCGCTGAACTTCAATTTTTCTTAACTCAGGATCAATGAGTGTCTGTCCGTGCAATGTCCCTTTCCACCAAAAAATGATTTCGTATAACGTTTCATATATTGGCTTTAGATTACTATCCAACACAGCTGATGTTTTAGTATCTATATACACATCTTCATAAATATTTTTATATGATTTGATGTTAGTAAAATTAATTGCAGCATCTAAAAACATATTATTTTTTACTCCTGTTTATAGATAGCTCGAAATCATCAGCGGTTACAGAAATTCGTTTTACGCTGATATATCTTTCATCTTCGTCCCAATGTTCTTCCACTGGTTTACGGGTATCACTTTCAGCGAAGGGGTTCCCTTCGCCTTTTTTAATAACAAGCTTGTAGCTTCCCGCTGGGATTCTTTTTCTAAGTGTCTCGATGATCATTGAACGGTTGTAGTAACACCAAGGGTCAACTTTATTGAATATCTGATGATCAAATACTTCACCATCTCTAATTAAGGTGAAATCTAAAAAGCAAATATGAGGGCCTATATTCGTATCGAAATAAACCTCAAAGAACCCGCCTTCATATTGGAAATCGATTTCCACGCTTTGAGAAGAGTCGATGGTGAATTCGCTTTGTTTTATAAGAGGGATAGAGTAGTTCTTTTCAGCAGTCAGCTTGTAGCCATCGCTTTGTTTAGCAAGAGCAAGACGTTTATCAAACTCTCTTATCAATTTCTCCAGTTCACTATTTATTGCCATCGCGTAGCATTGCGCGCCATCGAGCGTGGTATGTACAGCATCTCTCAAGTACTTTTTTGGATCGTCCTGAAAATCAGGCATTTGGCTTCTGAGATCTAAAAAGTCCAAAGAGAACTGTTGGGTGCTTTCGCTGACTTGATTAAATGAATTTGGTAAATTATTGAAATTGTTAACTCTAGGAAAAAATACCCATAAAGGTAAGCAGTTGATACTGAGTAGTGCGTAATTCAATAAATCTATCTTAAAAGCGTTGAAGCCAGGCATACTTGGTGTTAGCCAATCAATAATGCAAATATCAGGTTTTTTATCTAATACATCTTGCATAAAAGAGTAGCCTGCATATTCAAATTGACTAGCTCCAAAGGCTACTTTTTCAATAGATTCAAATTGAGTAGCACACGGCATTTCCTGTAACTGCTGAAAGTACCCGGTTTCATTTTTCTGTGCAGTTACACTTGCGCCATAACAAACTAATTTCATTTATCATTACCTAAAATCTGCAAATCTTGAATTGTTAAATTCTTCCCCATAATACAAGAAAACTTTAACTCACGCTCAGCATCGTGATCTTTATGTGGTTGCTTGACCTTTTCGAAATCTAAATCCTTATCGATTAACTGGATCGTTAATTCGACGTCCTCTTCGAAGTTTCGCATGAATTGTCTGGGCTGAATGCGTTCATAGTAACAGTGAGCATCCAACTGACAGAATTCTTGTATTGTCGTACCATTCGCTTTTACGTTAACCCACCCAGAAGTTGGTCCTACAACTGAAATCAGCCCCCAAATTTCGCCTTTGAGCTTCATTGAAATTATTTCATTTGGTTTTAACCTAAAGAACCTAAATTCCTGCCCGGAACTTGGGTAGGTATAGATTTCAGTATCCTTACCGTTGATTTGTGGAAAATAAAACCCTGCTTTGAGGATTTCAGAATCACCACGTTCAAACGGAGACTCTAATACAGTCAAATTTAAGTTTTCAAAAATGTGGTCAGATACCAACTTGCTGCCTTTAGGCGACGTATGAACATTATCCCTGTAAATCTCTTTCCAATCAGGATCGCTCAGCTCTTTTCTCATATCTTCAAAAACCGGATACGTATCTATAACAGGTACGTTCGCTAATTTAGCAGCATTACGATGCTTTTCTCTAACAAATTCACCTTCACCATTTTCATAGTCGCTTCTAAAATTATTCACAAGTACTACTTTTTTGGAGATTCCTTTGAGGAAAGTTAACGATTCAAAAACAACGTCTTCCATCACATCCAAGGGCGTTAAACCAATGTTAAGGTCACCTGTTGAGTATTCATAAACTGTTAGATCAAATACTTCATTTTCTGGAATGTCTAAGGTTGAAAGATTACATAAACCAAAAATGGACCCTGTTGCACCCGTTGCCAGTATGGTTTGATTAACGATATACCCTGCATCTTCAAGCTTTTTATTTAGCTCAGGTCTATAACCATTCTTTTGGGCGGTTACACTTGCTCCAATGTACAAAACGTTAATAGTTTTTTTAGAGTTATCAATTGAAACGGCGTTCGCAGCAACCTCATTCAACTTGGCATTTGCCTCGAAGTTGTCGAAAGTCTTCAATTTGACTACCTGCGAGTAAATAGAAGTTAAACTGTGACACATTTCGTTGAGTTTGCTTTGGGGAATATTCTCTAAGAAAGTAAATAATTCAGGGCCAATGTCCTTTTCCCAAAAAATTACGCTTTTCATCAGTTTGTCACTAAAAGGGAATTCTTCAAAAACAGCTAAATCGTTAGAAAATAAAACAGGTATACTGCCAACCGCTATAGACTCCCAAAAACGCAAGGTATTGGGGCCTGCACCTTCTGGGCATAACGAGAATTTCGAATCTGATAAAATGGCATTGTATCGAAAAGTACGCTTATGGTGCTCGTCGATATGGTGAGATTCAATTTCTTTGTTAAGTACCTGCTCCTCATAAACGACTTTGTTGAAATGCCATTCGTTTCCAAGGTCCACAAAAATATCATCCCTGCCGCAAGCTTTAGCTGCTTCAAACATTTTGATTCTGCTGTCATCCCGATAATGCTTCATATGCGCGCCAATGAATGAAGCAAGAAGGTTACGTTCGGCCATTGGCTTCCTCTCCATTCCTTCATTTCTTTCCGGTGCTTCATAATTCACAGCAATCAGTGACCACCCGTGTAATCTTAAATTTGTACCGATCTCTTTTTGTATCAGTTCGCTTTTAGAATCTTTGTGAGATAGATAGAAATCTGTAATACCCAGCCATTCGGCCTTTTCAAGCATTCTAATCCAATGAATATGCTGACAAACACTGTGAACTAACAGCTTAAACCCATTGGTTTCGGCAATCTCTTTGTATTGGTTAATCAAACTTTTAAGGCGTAGTAAGTAAGACTCTGGGAACAGCTTCTTGTCTACATAAGTTGCCCAAGGTAAGGGTATATATAAATGAACTAATTTGTTAGTAATATCTATGTGGTCGCCAGGGTTGAGCATTAAATGATTTTCGAATGCTTGCTTTTCGGTAGCACAAGGATATTGCCAAAAATTGATATCGGTAGGTGAATTTGGTTTTAACGCAATTTCATTGACATAAGAATTAACTACAGGAGGGATCAGGCCGATCACGTTGTAATAACCGGTATCGTCTCGATAAGCTCGAGAGTCAACAGATAACCGATATTGAAACTCAAACAGATTGTTAAAATAAACCCTGTTATTGAACTCTACTGTTCTAAAATTCGGTGATTTGATATCGGTTATAATACCGTTTTTTATTGCATAGAGTAATTCCGTAGCCTTTGCGTGTTTTACCGGCTCAAGCGCTAACGTTTTTAGCGTATGTGGCTGGGCAGCTTCCTCAGCTTCTTTTCTCCATCGCTCAAGAGTTTTATTGATCTTGATCGAATTAATATTACTGTTCGAATGCTTAACCCATACATCAAAGTCCATACTTGCCGGGGAATCGAGTTTTTCGCCAGGGTAAACATAAGCTACCCCGCCAAGAATTCGCTCATCTATTTTTTTATTATAAGTACGCACTTGAGTTTCGTGGGCATGAATACTTTTAACGAAATTTACCGGGTTATGAACAGACCATCCGTTTACTGCAAATAAATACGCTATCTTGTTATCGCAACGGGGTACCCCCATTGGAAAGTCTAATAAGTGCATAAAACTATCGGATAGTTTCTCTCCAACATTCATCGCCCAAGTATCTTGAGACCAGTGAGGATTAGGATGCTTTTCGGTTTTGCCGCTGAGCAACTCCCATCTTGAAAGTGCAAGGAATGATTTTGGTTCGGATAGCACTTCGGTTAGCTTTGCAACGGAATTGTCAAAATAGATATCAGAATTACAAAGCACAGAGATACCAAAAGAACAATATTGTTGAGTCAGCTCAATCCAGTATTTGTAAGTCATTCTTTTATCTACATGAAGAACTTCCATGTTATCTGTGATAAAAGGTGCAACACAACCATCATCAATAACGACAATTAATTTATCAATATGAGGGTTATCAGCATTTTGCCGGAGGCATAAGTCTATTTCATTCTGCCTCCCCTCATCTCCGCACTGATAATAGGGAAAAAAAACACTAATCACTCTTAATACTCTCCATTGAGTTATAGTTAAACCGGTCCGCTATTAATTTATAGAAATCTGAACTCTCAAATTCATTATATTCTTCTTTAGTAAGCTCTCGTCTCGCTCTCGGCCCAATTATGTCACCAGAACGCCCACTGTCTCCAGTAACTTGGAAGATATTAAACGTGGTGATAAAGCTATCGTCAAACGGTAGCTCAAGAGCCTCAGTCACTTTCAACATAACGTCTTTTGGATTTAGGACAAAGTCTTCATAGCGATATATCTGTGAGTCATCATATTCGGCAAGGAATACCCAAACTCTTTTACAATATTCATCGAATGTTTTAGGTGAAAAATGCAACCAGTTATTTTTAACCAGTGAAATATACGCGTCTATAGGATCTCTTAATGTGACGACTCTCAGCAATTCAAATTCGTCTGATAATTCCTTGGCAATCGTCGACTGAGTGCTGAACTTCTCTCCAACACAAAAATCGGAATGTGTATGATCTCTTATGACTAAACAACCTGAGTATTTATCTATGTGCTTAGATGTCTGTATGATACTTAATCGAAATATATTCCACGCCAGATGTTTAATATCAGGAACATTTGCATACCTAGCCTGTGTAGTCACATCGGCAGGAAGAAACTTCGGTTTACCCCCACCTTGATGCAAGGTAGTGGTTGGGTGCAGCTCACTTAACAGAAAAACATTTGGTAACGCTGCTAAACACTTAGATATTAGTGTCCCCCCGCTACACGCAAAGTGGTGTATGATCCTTAACCTAGGCTTATTGTTGCCTTGAGCTACGACTTGCTTGCATCGTTCTAATAAGCTCTGTGTTTCGTTTACCTTAAGCTCATTCAGGTTTGTCTTCGGGGGTTTGATACCACCATTAGTCTTTATTAGCTCTAAAGCCTCTGCTAATTCGTTATGGAGGATTTCTAAATCAGCTTGAATCCTACTCACTATTGCCGCCTAGAAGTTCGGGATTACTACTTTCTAATTTCCGATAGAAGTTGGCAGCTTGTTGCAATTTCTCGTGTAACTCTGCGATCAATTCTTTTAGCGATGTTTCGCTTTCTACCTTTTCAGCGTACTTCGTTCTTAAATTATCAAGATCGATGTGTAACTTCATATTTTGTTTAGTCGTCAGTTCCAACGTTGCGCTATGCTGCATACTCAGTTTATTACTTTCATCCGCCTTTCTTTTTAACGCTTCATTATATTGTTCAAGGGCTTTGTATTTCTCTTTATGTAACTTGAAGCTCTCTTCAATATCCTGCTGTTCTTGTTTAAATTGAGCAATGTCTTCCTCTAGCTGTCTACGAACAGCCTCATCCGCCTGTTTGTCTTGCCGTAAACGTTCTAACTCTTCCTGGGCACTCGTAAGGCTTTGCTTAGTTTCTTGTAAAGTTTGCGACCACTGCTCTGCAGACGTTTGGCTTTTGGCCTTTATTTGAGCCAGGTTTTCTTCTAACTCGCTACGTGCAGCTTCTTCCGCCTGTTTGTTTTGCCGTAAATGTTCTAACTCATCCTGGGCACTCGTCAGGCTTTCCTGCGTTTCTTGTAATGTTTGCGACCACTGCTGTGCAGACGCTTCGCTTTTGGCCTTTATTTGAGCCAGGCTTTCTTCTAACTGGCTACGAGCAGCTTCTTCCGCTTGTTTGTCTTGCCGTAAACGTTCTAACTCTTCCTGGGCACTCGTCAGGCTTTCCTGCGTTTCTTGTAATGTTTGCGACCACTGCTGTGCAGACGCTTCGCTTTTGGCCTTTATTTGAGCCAGGCTTTGTTGTAACTTGCTATTAGCCTCTTCACTGCACCTATTAGCTTCGCTAGCTTGTTGGAGTTCTTCTATATAATCTTCAATTTCTCTCTGCTTAGCCGAAACTAACTCTTCTAACTTCGCTTTCTCCAGAGCATGTCGCTCCACAGACTCTTCCAGTGTCTGAATCCTTACTTCGTTTGCTCGGATGTGCAGTGTTTTAGCCTCTACTTCTTCATTCCGTTCCTGATAACTATCCCGGAATGCATTAATTGTAGACTGAAGCTCATCTAAATTTGACTTAAGCTCTGCCACTTCAACATGCAATTGTTGATTTAATTCAGTTTTGTTCGATAGATCCAAAGTTAAAGCATCAACTTGTGCAGTAACGGCTTCAATAGTTTCGGCTGCTTTTTTTAATTCATCTTCCTTTGCGGAAACCTGTTGAGTTATTTCACCATGCTGCTGAGTGAGTGATTCACATTGTGTTGTTAATCGTTCATTTTCTTCCTTAAGAGTTTCTGACTTACTCTTAAGAGTATCACGCTCGTCCGCTAATACCTGATTGATGTGCCGTTCTTCGTCCAACCTTTGCTTGAGCCTTTCTGCCTGCATTTCGAGCGTGGCCAACAATTTGGTTTTGCGATCAAAAATAGCACTTACTACCAGAATATCTGGATCAGAATCATCGACCGAGGACTCTTCAAAGTATTGTTTTTCCAGCGCACACATTATCTGTGCGTAATTATACGCACCTTCATACAATGATGTTGTACCACAGGTAACCGTGATTTTTTTGAAACGCTGCAGGAGCTCTTGCGAAGTTAATTCTTCTATAATCTGGCCGGCAATATCAGGTAAATCTATTATTAACTCATAAGCTACTTCAGGTTCAAAATTTCCCAAAATTGATCGAAGCCCGCTTACCTCTAATTCAAGTGTTTTAGTAACTTGCAAGCCAGGAAAAAGCGCTTTAAGGCCCGTAGGAGATTTAAAAGAAGAAAACTCACTAACATTAAAGACATTAAACTGCCTGGTATTTTCTGAACCATCTATGTCCAAGCATACATTTATGATTTCTACATGCTCTTCTGACTGAAACTTTTCTCTCAGTTTTTCGCACAGCCCATGCTGCGCTTCGACCAAGATAACCTTCTCATAGTCTCGGGGATTTAATATGATCGATGACGCCTTTCCTGCGCCGAGCCAGAATAAAGTTGGTTTCATTTCACACTAATCCTTAATCTTTATTCAGCAGCTTAGGAGAGACCATACGGCCCTCTGCCAATCCATATTTTATGTAATGAATCAACGGATTCATGCCTGATTCAGCAACATCAGGATTTTGACGTAAATACCAATCCCCATCAAATGACGCACATGGCAAGCGGCCTTCTTTTGCACCATAAACAAGGTAATGTTCAGCGGGGTCTATCCCTGCATCCTTAATGTCTGGATAGGAATTAAGATACCAGTCAACATCGAATAATTCACTGGTATATAACAGGCCGATATTCTGCTTAAGAATCTCGTTGTCTTTATCTTCTTTCCTTAGCTTTTTAGATACTGCTCTTGCTGGCGCTCCTAGCTTCCATGTCGCCGAAGTTTTGATTTTATTGAGCTCATATTCAGCGTACTGCAACTTGTCAGTAGTACTAAGTAATTCTCTCATTATCTTTTCGTACTTACTTTCCAAGTGAGAAATTTCGCGTTTTAAACGTTTTGTGTCGCGAAGTCCTTTCGTTTTAAGCTTCGCTTTTTCATCTTTTAACTTGTTGAGTTCTTCATTTAAGCTATTTAGTTTTTTGTTCAAATTACTCAGCTCAGCACTGTAGCTCTCTACAACGGACAGTAACTCTTTGACTTTATCTTCGTTAAATTTTTTCGCAGAGTGAGTTTCTTCGAGTTCAGATTTCAGGTGCTTAATATCTTCTATCGCGCTTTCTAATTTTACCGATTCGCCCACAAGTATATTAATCCTAGACTCAATTAATTCCTTCTCTGCATAACTTTCTGACAGCTGCTGTTCACATGTTTGCTTAATTTTGGACTCGTTCACTTTTGCATTTCGAAAGGCTTGGTCTAAATCTGCAACTAGCGATTGTTTTAACTGTAGCTCATCTTGCAAAGATGAAACGGTCCTTGTAAGCAATTCTCTTTCCGCATGCAACTCTGCATTATCTGAGGATAGCAATTCAAGTTGATGTTGCAGTGCAGTAATTTGTTCATCCTGCTCAACCAATCTTTGTTGTTTAGATTCCAATTCTACTTGAAACGTGATCAGGTTGTTTTGCAGAATTTGTCTCTCAGCTAACAGATCTGCATTTTGTAATTTTGCCTTCCCAGCTTCATCCTGAACCTGTAGTAACTGTTTCTGAAGCTCACCAAAACGCTGTTTGTCAGATTCCAGCCTATCTTGTAAGTTAACAATTGAATTACTGAGCAGTTCCTGCTCTTTGGTTAAATCATCTATCGTCACCTTGCAGGTTGAATATTCAAGCTCAAGTGACTCATTCAATTTTTCAAGGCTTTCCTTATATTGATTTTGCGAAAGTTCCTGCATTACAAGTTGGGATATATCGAATTTCGTTTTATCGATGGCTCCGGATATACTGCTGGCCTGCAATGATTGGCAAAGTGCATCCAATTCTTCGTGTTGTTCTATGGCCTTCTGCGCTATTAACCTAACAACCTCTGTTGCATCTGATCGTTCAGTTATTACGATCTCAGTATTGCATCCCAGCTTCTCTCTTTGTAACGAGTTATCAAGTCCATTAGCTACTACCTTTTTCAAGTTGACCAATGACAGATTGCGACGTGACTTGCGATGAATATTTAATAATTCAGAATAGAGAGAAACATAATAGTCTATTGTTTCTACAACACTTTGATTGTTTGAGAACGCCTCAGCGAGACTTTCCTCAGGGGCTTCATAACAAAGAACGATATCTGTGGTTAGAGCCACCAACTCTTTGAGGTCAGCAATATTAACAGAGTTTTCGACACAAACTTTTTGTTCACCAATTTCGATATCAGAAACTTGCTTGATTTTAAAAAAAGAACAATTGGCAACTACCAATTGCCAAACTGGCGTATTTGAAAGTGTTAAAAGAACTGTCATTAGTTACTCTACAAAACCATTAATGCGGAATTAATACTGAAATCTCAATACCTATCAAGATAGTTTAGCTTCTTTTGTCTGTTTTATTAGTAAGAGCTCAGAGAAAACAATAACTTTGCTCAGTTGTTGTTTAAAAAATTATTTGTGAATTGGATATTGTAGAAACTCGATTTATTTGCATAGCGGATTCATCCTGAACGACACTCGTAATTTTTACTTACTCTACCATCATACTTCTTTCATTGCATTTCTTCAGAGTAATGACGACAGCATTAACTTACAAATTTATCATCTATTGTAAGTATTTACCTGAATCCACTACTTTCTCTTTTTTTCTGAAATAATACAATAGACTAAGACTCTAATGAAGTGTATTGAATGCTGCGTGGCGGATAAGAAAGCTGGTGATAATACATCCGAGAAACAACCTGATGTTAATTATCATTGAGGACTGATAAAACAGAAAATGATAACCACCTGCTAAAGTAGGTGGTTTAGGGCTAAAAACAAAAAACCCGCCAGCGGCGGGTTTTTTAATCGAATCGGTTAAGCGTGAGCTTAGCCGTTATCGAGTAATTGCTTACTCTTCAGTTGCTTCTACTGCTTCTTCTTCAGCTTCTACAACCGGGCGGTCAACTAACTCAACGTATGCCATAGGCGCGTTGTCGCCAGCACGGAAACCGCATTTTAAAATGCGAAGATAACCGCCTGGGCGAGTTTCGTAACGAGGACCAAGCTCGTTGAACAGTTTACCTACTACTTCTTTATCACCGGTGCGAGCCATAGCCAGACGACGATTTGCAACGCTGTCTTGCTTAGCCAGAGTGATAAGAGGCTCAATTACGCGACGTAATTCTTTCGCTTTTGGTAACGTCGTTTTGATCACTTCGTGCTTGACCAAAGAACCGGCCATGTTTTTAAACATAGCTTGACGATGGCTGCTGTTGCGATTCAACTGACGACCACTCTTACGATGGCGCATAGTTTTATCCTTCTAAAAAATCAGTTTCTTTTAAACCTGATTAATCTTTTTCAGCGATGCTCTCAGGCGGCCAGTTTTCCAGGCGCATGCCCAGAGAAAGTCCACGTGAAGCGAGAACATCTTTGATCTCAGTTAGCGATTTCTTACCTAAGTTAGGAGTTTTAAGTAACTCAACTTCGGTACGCTGAACCAGGTCACCAATATACTGGATAGCTTCTGCTTTCAGACAGTTAGCAGAACGTACTGTTAATTCCAGGTCATCGACAGGACGCAGCAGAATAGGATCGAACTCTGGTTTCTCTTCTTTCTGCACTGGCTCAGAGATATCACGCAGTTCTACAAACGCATCCAGTTGTTCAGCCAGGATGGTTGCACTACGACGGATGGCTTCTTCAGGATCTAAAGTACCATTCGTTTCCATATCAATGATCAGTTTGTCCAGGTCGGTACGCTGTTCAACACGCGCAGATTCTACGGTGTAAGCAATACGCTCAACTGGGCTGTATGATGCATCTACTAATAAACGACCAATTGGACGATCATCTTCTTCAGAGGAACGACGAGTTGACGCTGGAACGTAACCACGGCCCATTTCTACTTTAATACGCATGCTGATTTCAGCTTCGCCGGTTAAAGTACAAACAACATGCTCAGGATTTACGATTTCTACGTCACCATCATGCTGGATATCACCAGCTACAACAGGGCCAGCGCCAGATTTCACCAGAGTCAGAGTCGCTTCGTTTTTGCCTTCTAAGCGAACCGCCAAACCTTTAAGGTTCAACAAGATTTCGATTACATCTTCTTGAACACCTTCTTTGGTGCTGTACTCGTGAAGGACGCCGTCGATCTCAACTTCAGTTACCGCACATCCAGGCATGGATGACAGTAAGATGCGACGTAAGGCGTTACCCAAAGTGTGGCCAAAACCACGCTCCAGGGGTTCCAAAGTTACTTTGGCACGAGTAGGAGAAACGTTTTCGATCTCAACTAATCTCGGTTTAAGGAATTCAGTCACAGAACCCACAATGCTTCCTCTTTAGTTAGCTTTACTTAGAGTAAAGTTCGACGATCAACTGTTCGTTAATTTCGGCAGACAAGTCAGTTCTTTCAGGAACACGCTTGAACGTACCTTCCATTTTGTTGCTGTCTACTTCAATCCAGGTTGGCTTCTCACGTTGTTCAGCCAGTTCCAAAGCAGCCGCGATACGCGCTTGCTTTTTAGCTTTTTCACGAACAGAAACCACGTCTTCGGCAGTAACGTTAAACGATGGAATGTTTACCACTTTGCCATTAACTAAAATAGCTTTGTGGCTAACCAGCTGACGTGCTTCTGCACGAGTGCTGGCAAATCCCATACGATAAACTACGTTATCAAGACGCTGCTCAAGCAGTTGCAACAGGTTTTCACCGGTGTTGCCTTTCAGACGAGCCGCTTCTTTATAGTAGTTACGGAATTGCTTTTCTAAAATACCGTACATACGACGGACTTTTTGCTTTTCACGCAGCTGCACACCGTAGTCAGACAGACGACCACGACGGGCACCGTGCTGACCAGGCGCAGTTTCGATTTTACATTTAGAATCGATTGCGCGAACGCCGCTTTTCAGGAACAGGTCAGTTCCTTCACGACGGCTAAGCTTGAGTTTTGGACCCAAATATCTTGCCATGTTCTTTCTCCAACTGTCCGTCGATTAAACGCGACGTTTTTTCGGTGGACGACAACCGTTGTGAGGGATAGGCGTCACATCGGTAATGTTTGTGATCTTGTAACCTGTAGCGTTCAGGGCACGGATCGCAGACTCACGGCCTGGACCTGGACCTTTAACGAAAACTTCAAGGTTTTTCAGACCGTATTCTTGCGCGGCTACGCCGGCACGCTCAGCAGCTACCTGTGCAGCAAATGGGGTTGATTTACGTGAACCACGGAAACCTGAACCACCAGATGTTGCCCACGCAAGTGCGTTGCCTGAACGATCTGTGATAGTCACAATTGTGTTATTGAAAGACGCATGGATATGAGCCATACCGTCTGCAACCTGACGTTTAGCGCGCTTACGCGTGCTACGAGCTGGTGCTTTTGCCATAACTTATTCTCCCCGTTTACTTCTTAATTGGCTTACGAGGACCTTTACGGGTACGCGCATTAGTTTTAGTGCGCTGACCACGTAGAGGCAAGCTACGACGGTGGCGAATACCACGGAAGCAACCCAGGTCCATCAAACGTTTGATGCTCATTGAAACTTCACGACGTAAGTCACCTTCTACAGTGAATAACGCCACTTGTTCACGAAGCTTCTCGATAGTTGCTTCATCAAGCTCTTTGATTTTTGTATCTTCTGCAACACCAGCGCCTGCACAAATGCTTTTTGCACGTGTAGGACCAACGCCGAAGATTGCCTGAAGGGCGATCACAGCGTGCTTGTGCTCAGGAATGTTAATGCCAGCGATACGGGCCATTAACAGCACTCCTCTTAATTATAGTCGACGGCCTAAAAAGCCCGATAGGATACTTACCCGTCGAACAAATTGCAAATAAAAGGTGATTAATTCATCTGCGCCGAAAGCAGAACCTGATGTCAGGTTCTGCTTACAGCTTTAACAAATCATTCACCGCGTTGATTAGCCTTGACGCTGCTTATGCTTAGGGTCAGAGCTACAAATCACGCGCACAACACCGTTGCGCTTGATGATTTTGCAGTTACGGCAAATCGTTTTTACTGATGCACGAACTTTCATTACATCACTCCGTAGTAGGCTTATCTTAGCGGCCGTAGCCTTTAAGATTCGCTTTCTTCAGAACAGACTCATACTGACTTGACATCAAATGGGTCTGCACCTGTGCCATAAAGTCCATGATAACAACTACGATAATCAGAAGTGACGTTCCACCGAAGTAGAAAGGCACGTTCCACGCAATCAACATGAACTCGGGCACTAAACAAATAAAGGTTATATACAAAGCGCCAGCAAGTGTCAGGCGAGTCATTACCTTATCGATATAACGCGAGGTTTGTTCACCCGGGCGGATGCCTGGGATAAATGCACCGGATTTCTTCAGGTTATCTGCTGTATCACGCGGGTTAAACACCAGCGCAGTATAGAAGAAGCAGAAGAAGATAATCGCAACTGCATATAACATCACGTACAACGGCTGACCAGGCGATAGCAGTAATGCTACATCCTGTAACCAGGCCATTGATTCATTTTGTCCGAACCAGCCCGCAATGGTACCAGGGAACAGAATGATACTGGAAGCAAAGATTGGTGGGATTACCCCGGCCATGTTCACTTTAAGTGGTAAGTGCGTGCTTTGCGCAGCATAAACCTTACGGCCCTGCTGACGTTTCGCGTAGTTTACCACAATACGACGCTGGGCGCGTTCAACAAACACAACCAGGTACGTTAAGCCTACTACAATGGCGCCAATCAACAGCAGCAACAACATATTGATGTCACCCTGTCTTGCTTGTTCCGCAGTCTGACCTATCGCTGTTGGCAGACCGGCAACAATACCAGCAAATATCAATATAGAGATACCGTTACCGATACCTCGTTCGGTAATTTGCTCACCCAGCCACATCAGGAACATTGTCCCGGTGACCAGGCTAACTACCGCTGTAAAGTAAAATCCGAAGCCAGGATTAATCACCAAACCACTAATCAGGTTAGGCAGGCCGGTAGCAATACCGATAGACTGGAATGTAGCCAGAACCAACGTTAAATAACGCGTGTACTGACTAATTTTACGTCTGCCTGCTTCACCTTCTTTTTTCAACTCAACCATTGGCGGATGCACAACAGAGAGCAGCTGCATAATAATCGATGCAGTAATGTAAGGCATAATCCCCAAAGCCAGAACTGATGCACGCTCAAGCGCACCACCGGAGAACATGTTGAACATCTCTACGATGGTACCTTTTTGTTGCTCGAACAGTTGCGACAGCACTGCAGCATCAATACCAGGAATAGGTACATATGAACCTAACCGGAATACTACAATCGCACCAAGTACGAACAACAACCTTGCTTTAAGCTCACTCAAGCCGCTTTTTGCGCCCGAATCCAATCCTGGTTTCGCCATTTAGCTTATTCCTCTACTTTACCGCCAGCAGCTTCAATCGCTTCTTTGGCACCTTTAGTAACCTTCAACCCGCTAACAGTAACAGCGCGTGATACTTCACCGCTCTTCATTACTTTAACGAACAGAACGTCTTTCTTGATAAGACCCGCTGCTTTCAAAGTATCTAAAGTTACTGTTTCGCCTTCAACCTTAGCGATTTCAGTCAATGTTACCTGATCGGAAACAAAGCTCTTACGAGAGGTGAAACCGAACTTAGGCAGACGGCGCTGGATAGGCATCTGACCACCTTCGAAGCCAGGCTTGATAGAACCACCTGAACGGCTGGTTTGGCCTTTATGACCACGACCACCAGTTTTACCAAGACCAGAACCGATACCGCGACCTACACGCTTAGCGCTTGGCTTTGATCCTTCGGCAGGAGAAATTGTGTTTAAACGCATGTCTTACTCCTCCACGATCTCAACCATGTAATATACACGGTTGATCATGCCACGAACGGCTGGGGTATCTTCGAGTTCACGAACATGGTTGATTTTACGCAGGCCTAAACCTTTAAGCGTCGCTTTGTGCTTTGGCAGACGGCCAATTGCACTTTTAGTTTGCTTTACTTTAATCGTTGCCATGTCTGATTACCCCAAAATTTCTTCTACAGACAATCCACGTTTCGCTGCGATACCGGCTGGCGAGTTCATCTCGGTCAGCGCGTTAACGGTTGCACGAACAACGTTGATTGGGTTTGTAGAGCCGTAACATTTTGAAAGTACGTTCTGCACACCAGCTACTTCAAGTACTGCACGCATTGCACCACCGGCGATAATACCAGTACCTTCTGATGCAGGCTGCATGTAAACTTTAGAGCCAGAGTGACGACCTTTAATAGGGTGCTGCAGTGTGTGACCGTTAAGGTCTACACTAACCATGTTACGACGGGCTTTTTCCATCGCTTTTTGGATAGCGGCTGGCACTTCACGTGCTTTACCGTAACCAAAACCAACACGGCCATTGCCGTCACCAACTACTGTCAATGCAGTGAAACTGAAGATACGACCACCTTTAACCACTTTAGATACGCGGTTAACAGCAATCAATTTCTCTAACAGTTCACCTGTTTGAACTTCTTGTTTAGCCATTATTAACTCCTAGAACTGAAGGCCAGCTTCGCGAGCTGCATCAGCTAATGCTTTAACGCGACCGTGGTATTTGAAACCGCTGCGATCAAAAGCAACATCTTTGATGCCTTTTTCGATAGCGCGTTCTGCGATTAATTTACCGACTAATGCCGCTGCTTCAGCGTTGCCAGTTGATTTCAGATCTTTAGCCAGATCTTTTTCAACCGTAGAAGCCGCCGCCAATACTTCAGAACCGCTAGGAGCGATTAACTGAGCATAGATGTGGCGAGGTGTACGGTTAATCACCAGGCGATGCGCGGCCAGTTCACGAATTTTAGCGCGTGCGCGAGTTGCGCGACGCAAGCGTGCTGCTTTCTTATCCATCGTATCACCCACCTACTTTTTCTTAGCTTCTTTACGACGTACATGTTCGTCTGCATAACGAACACCTTTGCCTTTGTAAGGCTCTGGTGGACGGTAAGCGCGAATGTTCGCCGCAACCTGACCAACTACCTGCTTATCGGCGCCTTTAACGACGATTTCAGTTTGGGTCGGAGTTTCAACTGTAATACCTGCTGGCATTTCGTATGCTACAGGGTGAGAGAAACCCAGAGTCAGGTTCAGTTTATTACCCTGTGCTTGCGCACGGTAACCAACACCTAACAGCTGCAGTTTTTTCTCAAAACCTTGCGATACACCTTGTACCATCGAGTTTATCAGCGCACGAACAGTACCAGCCTGAGCCCATGCATCCGGGTAACCTTCGCGAGGTAACGCCTTAACCTGGTTCTCTTCTTGTACTACTTCAACTGCGTTGTTAAATACGCGGCTTAATGTACCGTTTTTACCTTTGATTGTGACTTCTTGACCTGAGATTGTAATCTCTACGCCAGAGGCGAGGTCAACAGGGGCCTTTGCTACACGTGACATTTCAACTCCTCCGTTACGCTACATAACCGATGATCTCACCGCCCATGCCTGCTTTACGCGCAGCACGGTCAGTCATCACACCTTTAGAAGTTGACACGATAGCAACACCTAAACCACCCATTACTTTTGGAAGCTCATCTTTTTTCTTATAGATGCGCAGACCAGGACGGCTTACACGTTCAATTGTGTCGATTACTTGCTTGCCTTCGAAGTACTTAAGAGTTACTTCTAAAACAGGCTTAACGTCACCAGATACAGCGTATTCAGTTACGTAACCTTCAGCTTTCAGTACTTCAGCTACCGCTACGCGAAGCTTAGACGAAGGCATAGTTACAGAAACTTTCTGTGCCATCTGGCCGTTACGGATGCGGGTAAACATATCCGCGATAGGATCTTGCATGCTCATATCAGCTACTCCTTACCAGCTGGCTTTTTTAAGGCCAGGGACTTCACCGCGCATCGCCGCTTCACGCAGCTTGATACGGCTCAGACCGAACTTACGTAGGAAACCATGTGGACGTCCAGTTACACGGCAGCGGTTTTGCTGACGAGATTTGGCGCTATCACGTGGTAATTGTTGCAGCTTCAATACAGCATCCCAACGCTCTTCTTCAGAAACGTTAACATCGCTGATAATCGCTTTAAGCGCAGCACGTTTTTCAGCATACTTAGCAACAAGCTTTGCACGCTTTACTTCACGAGCCTTCATTGATTCTTTTGCCATAACCCTACACCTTATTTTCTGAATGGGAAGTTGAACGCACTTAGTAATGCGCGCGCTTCTTCGTCATTGCCAGCACTGGTAGTGATGGTGATATCCATACCACGAACTTTATCTACCTTATCGAAATCGATTTCAGGGAAGATAATTTGTTCGCGTACACCCATGCTGTAGTTACCACGTCCGTCGAACGACTTAGCGTTCAGACCACGGAAGTCACGGATACGTGGAATTGCAATCGAAATTAAGCGCTCTAAGAATTCCCACATGCGCTCGCCGCGCAGGGTTACTTTACAGCCAATCGGATAACCTTCACGGATTTTAAAACCCGCTACTGATTTACGTGCAACTGTAACAATTGGCTTTTGACCAGCGATAGCAGCCATATCGGCTGTCGCGTGCTCAAGAACCTTCTTGTCAGCAACTGCTTCACCTAAACCCATGTTCAGAGTGATTTTTTCAATCCGAGGGACTTGCATGACGCTTTTGTATCCGAACTGCTTCGCAAGTTCAGCTACTACTGTTTCTTTATAGAAATCATGCAGTTTCGCCATCGTACTCTCCAATAAATTAAACGAGTTCGCCGTTAGACTTAAAGAAACGAACTTTCTTACCGTCTTCCGTACGGAAACCAACGCGATCAGCTTTACCCGTTGCCGGGTTAACTACCGCAACATTAGAAACGTGAATGGATGCTTCTTTTTCAATAATACCGCCAGCTTCACCCAGTTGTGGGTTAGGCTTTTGGTGTTTCTTGGCAAGATTTACACCTTCAACGACTACACGGTCTTCAGAGGTCAGAACACGCACGACTTTGCCTTGCTTGCCTTTGTCTTTACCCGCTAATACGACTACTTCATCATCACGACGAATTTTTCTAGCCATTATCGTGACTCCTTATAGTACCTCTGGGGCCAGTGAGATGATCTTCATGAAGTTATCACTTCTCAGCTCACGGGTTACCGGTCCAAAGATACGCGTACCAATTGGTTGCTTGTTTGCATTAAGCAAAACAGCCGCATTACTATCGAAACGGATGGTTGAACCATCTGCACGACGAATGCCTTTTCTAGTACGCACCACCACTGCGTTCAGAACGTCACCTTTTTTTACTTTACCGCGAGGAATTGCTTCCTTGACAGTAACTTTGATGATGTCACCGATACCTGCATAACGGCGATGCGAGCCACCAAGAACCTTAATACACTGAACCCTGCGAGCGCCGCTATTGTCAGCAACGTCCAGGTTAGTTTGCATTTGGATCATGATTAATGCTCCGCTGTTAATTATGACTCTTCCGAGTCTCCGATTGTGCTAAAAACGACCATTTTGGCCATTTTTAAACCATACCCCGCTAAAAAGGGCGCGAAATAATAACAGAAAAGAACGGGGGAGTGTAGCCGGAATTTGAATTATTTTTAGCTAATAGCTGAATAAGTGCATTTAACTGTTAAAATATGTTTCCAATTGGCGTGGATGCCAGGAAGTACCGGCCGGATGCCTTGTGGAACATCCGGCTCAGATAGAGAAATATACGCGTTTTTGGGTTAATTGACGATATTTATTTCATAGCCCGAACTGGTTTCGGCTGGTTCAACGGTTATAAAATAATTTTTTGTTTCGTTAAACCCATAAAGCGGGTAGCGGAATAACAGGTATTGTTCTTCAGCACTGTCTTCATGCACTGCGATAACTTCATAGTAATCCGCCGGCACCACGTCTGAATTGGTCTCGGCAAATCCAATGTGCTGGGTGCTATATTCGGCGGTATCAATAGTTTCATCGTGTCTGACCATATAGAAGTCTACATCGGCATAATCATCGACCAGATTGACAAAATTAATGGTTTTATCGTAGGCCTGAGATGCCGAACTCTCAACGAAACTCAGCGATGCCAATGATGCTTCGTTTTGGTAGATAACAATGGCCTTACTTTCACTTTGATTGAGCGTAATCAGCTTATTGTTCATGGTGGTCAGACTGCCATCTGCGATAGTGGCGGTAATTCGATAATCACCGTATTCCACTTCGGTAAAGTCACTCACTTCGCCTGGGGTAAGTTCTACGCTAATGGCTTCATCTTCGTTATCGCCGGTAAAGGTCACTGTAATCGGTGAATCGGTATTTAAGCTGTTATAAATGCGGTACTGAGAGGTCGCGTCGACATCGGTAACTTCATACACCGTGGTAGAATTTAACACCACATCAAGGGCCATACCGTTCTGGATAGCGCCGGACAGGTCACGGGTAACCAGCACGTATTCCGTATTGTAAGCCAGGCTTAAAGTAGGCGTTTCAAATATCACTACATCTGAGCCCGGCTCGGTAAGATAAAGGGTGTATTCATCTTCATTAAAATCGTCACTGTCATCATCGCCATCCCAGTAGGTATACTCGGTTAATTCACCACTGTTGATGGTGCCCAGATAATTAGCCGCCTCGAATGGGTCGCCTGAATCGCTCATGTACAGGTCGAAGGTAGTGGTGGTGTCAAACATGGTGGAGGTGGCCATCAGCCGGAAATGGTCTTCCAGCGATTCGCGGTAATATTCGAAGGTATCAAATACCGGCGCTTCAAAGTCACCACTTAACACCACCAGCGTTTTGTAAGAAGTTTTAAGAGTAACGGTAATAGTATCGATCACCACTTCCTGATCGTCACTGTCGATACGGTAAAATTCCAGTTCCAAATCGCCTTTATCACCGGATATCAACGCACTGGCATCACCAAACTGGGCATAACCGAGGTCCGAGCCGTCCACCTCACGCATATAAACCGTGGCTCCATTAGGTGAGCCGTTGTAAAAGTGCAGGTACGCGGCATCATAATCGCTGTTGGTAGAATCGCTGGATCCGCCGCAGGCTGTTAACAATAACGTTAACAGCGCAGCCATCGCCAGGCGCATTATTATTTTAGAGTGAGTAAACATGTAGTATTGCTTCCTTGAGATAATCAAAAATCATCTCAACAGACGCCTGTACCCGCTCTTGGTTCGCCAACCTCGCGCAGCTTTGCATTCCTTAACACTTCTTTGCGTTGGCCTTTGAGTATTGGCTTGTCAGGGCAAAAAAAAGCGGCCAGGTGGCCGCTAAAATGGGAATGAAGTGAAATGCACCGGGTGCGTTTAGGTTAAAAACTAAAACGCGTGCCCAGTGTTAAATTACGACCGGGCAATGGCGCCTGATCTTTCAAAAATGAAGTATGCACCCGCGCTTCTTCATCAAACAGATTGTTGGCTCTTACGTATACGGTCCAGTCCTGCTGATCAGACAAGGAGTAATCCACCGACGCATTCACCAGGGTATAACCGTCTGTGGACGTCTCATACGCGGTGGTGTTAGTCTGATCGTCATACCAGACTACCGATAACTCTGAGCTTAACGCTTCGCCTTCATAGCTGAGGGTGGAACCTAACCGTAATGGCGGAATACGGGGCAGGTTATCGGAGTCGATTTTGGCGCGAATGTAATCACCAAACACGCTCACACGCCAGTTGACGTTGAGATCAACAAAGCCTTCCGCTTCCACACCGTAGATGGTGGCATCATCCTGGTTGAAGTAGTACACCGGTGTGCCTTCTTCTGCGTGTTCCTCATGTTCTTCATGTTCTTCATGGCCTTCTTCCTCTTCTTCCTCGTGGCCGTGGGCCAGCGCAGTCAGGTCGGTGGCACTCTGATAAATATAATCATCTGCCTGATTGTAGAAGAACGAAAGCGTATAACCGCTGTCACCGCTGAACTTGCGGAACGTCAGGTCGATGTTGTTACTGACCTCTTCTTTTACGCTGCGCAGGTTTTCAGACACTTCGCCATCTTCGTCCATGTCATAAACCAGGCCAACCTCGAAGGTTTGTGTTGCCAGATGCTGGCCGGCAGAGAATAACTCCTGCTGGCTGGGCGCGCGTTCGTTACGGGATAAGGTAAATGCTACCGAGTACCCGGGCGTATACTCCCAGTTTAAACCTGCTGACAGCGAGCTACTGGTAAAAGCATATTCATCAAAATCGAACACCAGCTCATGCTCTTCGTGTTCGTCTTCATGGTGTTCTTCCTCATGACCTTCCTCGTCGTGATGCTCTGCTACCTCGAGCTCAAAATCTACTGTGTCAGCATTATAGGTGGTGCGCTCCAGGCGTCCGCCAAGCTCAAGGATCAGAGAACCAAATTTCTTTTGCTCCACCAGAAACAGCGCCATGCTTTCGGTTTCAGTGGGTGGTGTATAGGCTTCTTCGCCGTCGGCGGCGTAATCACTGTTGTGATATTGCAATCCAAACACGCCGTGCCAGGCATCAATGTCTGCATGAGTTGCTGACAGGCGGATATCACTGCCCTGATTCGTAAAGCGGGTGCCAACTTCGCCGTCTTCAATTTCAACGTGCTCATAATCGGTGTAAGCGGCGCCGAATTTGAGCGAGCTGATGCCTTTAAACGGCGAATACCACTCACCGGCAGCCTGATAACGCGTCATGTCTACATCCAGGTTTGTTCCCTCCTCTTCGGCATGTTCCTCTTCGGTTTCACCTTCATGCTCTTCTTCATGATGATGACTGTGACCGGGCACGCCGTAAAAGTTGTCGAGCTTTTCCACCGAGAAGCCAAAGTAGCCTTCTTCATCTACCAGAGACAGACCAGCCGTTATGTTAGAGGTATCCATTGCACTGCTTTCTAACGTACCAGGCTGTTCATCTTCATCAGGCGTAACGGAGGCGTACCCCGGAATATCAGCGTTGTCGGTTTTGCGTTTAAAGCCATCTACATGAAAAGCAATATTGTTTTGCCCGCCGGTTAGGTTAAACCGGCCGAATTTGCCGTCGTTCACCGTGGCATAGTTTGCTTCCACATCCCCTTCAATACTTGCCGGCACCTCGCGCGAGATACGCTTATCCACTACGTTTACTACACCGCCGATTGCACCACTACCATACTGCAGAGTTGCCGGGCCTCGCAGTACTTCAACCTGAGTAGCACTGGTGCTGTTTGCTGCCACGTTATGGTCGGGACCAATGCGCGATACGTCAGAAACATCCAGACCATTCTGAACGATTTTAACTCGCGGGCCATCGTTTCCACGGATCACCGGGCTACTGGCTACCGGACCAAAGTAAGTGCTGTGTACTCCGGGGGTATTTTTCAGTGTTTCCCCCAGGGTTTCGGCCTGAATTTTTCGTAGCTTGTATTCATCAATCACCGATACCGGGGTGACTGATTCGAGCACAGAGGAGCCCAGTACGCTGGCGGTGACCACAATATTTTCCACCGATACAGGTGTTAGCACAAAGTCAGCTACCTGATCGCTGTCGACATCGCCCAGGTCATTATCGCCATGCACGTAATCCGGCGAATACACATGCAGATGAACATGGGGAACCTGCACGCCTTTAAACTCATAGTTTCCTTTTGCGTCGGTAAAAGTAACCTGTTTGGAGCCTTCTATACGCACTTCAGCGCCAGCGACAGCCTCACCGGCTTCGTTAGTCACTTTACCCTTTACTGTGGTGGCCGAGGCAACCTGGGCAGTTAATGCCATAAAAACTGCAGCACCAATTATGGTTCGTCTGTTCATTTGTTGTTTGACCTTGAATCTGACTATGATAGCAAATGTTATAGTATAACATTACCCTCATCAGCCCGTTATCGTCAAGCGCCAGTGGCCGACGAAAATCACCCGGTGGTCGCTGCCGGTGTTAATCGGCGACCAAGTACGTAAGCACACACTATCAACATTCGTCCCAATTAACGGTTATTTAAGCAGTCTAATTCAAGAGGTAACGTGAACTGGAACGAGCGTCAAAGCTGTTTACCAAAACAGACTAAATGCTGTATAGAGCCCTGCTATTCGGCTATGGTGTGAACAATTCAATGCTAAAACTTCAACCCAAGTATGCAAGGAGGGGCCATGAGGAACCGTCAGTCAGCGAAATATTATCTGTTTAGTTTGTTAACCATCTGCGTGTTATTCAGCAATACCAGCACAGCTGCGGAATTTACCGCCGGGCCGGTATTTCACGACTATGGCAAAAAAGTGCAGGTTGAGGGCGTTAAATTTAACGCTAAGGCGCAGTTTAAAGTGGCTTTTGATGTGGCTAAAGGGGCTGAACCAGGTAAATTAAACCGTCAGTTCGACAGTCTCGCCCGGTTCATCAATATGCATGTGGCCAGCGGTGTGCCCGTTGAAAATATACAACTGGCGCTGGTCGTGCACGGCAGTGCCACGCTGGACCTGCTCACCAACTCCCACTATCAGCAAAAACAGGGCGCCGATAATGCCAATATCGCCTTATTAAATGCCCTGATGGCGCAGCAGGTAAGCGTAATAGTGTGTGGCCAGTCGGCTGCGGGCCACGGTTACGCCAATGAGGCTTTTCTGCCTGGCGTGGACGTCGCGCTGTCGGCAATGAGTGCCCATGCTTTATTGCAACAACAAGGTTACACGCTTAACCCTTTCTGAACCTGTCAGGCGCGGTTCACCGGGAAGGCAATTACCTGATCAATGTGGGTGTAACCATGCTTGAGCATTAGAATGCGATCAATCCCCATGGCCACGCCTGCACAGGCAGGTATACCCGCCTCTAATGCCGCCAGAAAACGTTCGTCGAGGGGCTTTTCCTCAAACCGGAAAGTGCGGCGTAAACGGTTGTCGTGCTCAAAGCGTTTGCGCTGCTCGGCGGCATCCTGCAACTCATGAAACCCGTTGGCCAGCTCGGTGCCCTTAAAATAAAGCTCAAAGCGGTCGGCTACCCGCGGATCGTTGGCATTAATTTTCGCCAGAGATGACTGTGACGCCGGGTAATCATATATAAAGCAAGGAAATTGCTGACCGATTTTCGGTTCAATTTCATAGCTGAATAACAGCTGTAGCATGCCATCATGGTCGATGGGATACTCATCACTCAAATCAATCTTACAATCATTAAAGACTTCAGCAATGCGCTGGGTACTGTCGCTTAACGGGTCGAGGTCGAGATACTTCTGAAATGCCTGCTGATAGGTCATTCGCTCGGTGTGCTGCGCGCCAAGCAGGATTTTAAGCAAGTCACTGATTTCATCCATCAGGTCGTGATGATCCCGCCCTACCCGATACCATTCCAGCATGGTGAATTCAGGGTTATGTAAGCGTCCGAAACCTTCGTGACGAAACACTTTGGACAACTGATAAATGGAAGTCTGGTAGCTGGCCAGCAGGCGTTTTAAACCAAATTCCGGCGAGGTCTGCAGAAACAGCGTTTCGTTATGTCCGCTATCGCTGTGCGCAAAATTGGTTGAAAAGCCATCAATAAACACATCGGTCACAGTGCCATGAGACAATACCGGCGTATCCACTTCCAACACATCATGTTCGGCAAAAAAACGGCGGATATCAGCGTAAAGTTGTGCGCGTTCGCGCAGGGCTTGCAATGAGGCGGTTGGCCGCCAGTTGTCTGGAATTGTCATAGGGTAAGTGTGTTAGTCTGCGTACCTTTCCGCTAGGAAGGTACGCAGCAAAGGGATTATTTTTGTACGCGGGAAACGTATTCGCCGGTACGGGTATCAACCTTGATAACTTCGCCAGTTTGCACAAACAGAGGTACACGAACCACTGCGCCTGTGCTCAGGGTTGCGGGTTTACCGCCAGTGCCTGCGGTATCGCCTTTCAGGCCCGGGTCGGTCTCGGTAATTTCCAGCTCAACAAAGTTAGGCGGGCTAACGGTAATCGGTGAGCCATTCCATAAGGTAATGGTGCAAACATCGTTTTCTACCAACCATTTGAGGTTTTCACCTACTGCTTTTTCGTCGGCAGCGATTTGTTCGAATGTTTCATTATTCATAAAGTGATAGAATTCGCCGTCGGTATACAGATAGGCCAGTTCCGTATCCATTACGTCTGCGCCTTCTACTGATTCACCGGAGCGAAAGGTTTTTTCCAGCACTTTGCCAGAAATCAGTTTACGAATTTTAACCCGGTTAAATGCCTGGCCTTTACCCGGCTTAACGTATTCGTTTTCAAGAATGTTGCAAGGTTCGCCGTCGAGCATGATTTTCAGGCCCGCTTTGAACTCGTTAGTGCTGAAATTAGCCATAATTCCTCAATAAACACTGTAGGTTTTAGTTTTAGTGGCGCAAATAATACAAAAAAATAGCATAACTGTAGAGCAAAACTGGCAAAAAGAGTTAGCCAGCGGCTTTACTGATCCATTTTCACTGCTCAGTTACCTGGATCTGGACCCGTCTGACTTTGGTTCTCATGCCGAAGCCCGTCGCTTATTTCCCATGCGGGTGCCCCGCTTTTTTGCCTCATTAATGGAAAAAGGCAACTGGCAGGACCCACTGTTATTGCAAGTATTGCCCAGCAATCAGGAGTTTTTAACGGCGCCGGGGTTTAGCCAGGATCCGCTGGAAGAACACGACACTGCGAACCCAGGTTTATTGCACAAATACCACAGCCGCGTACTGCTAATTGTGAAAGGCGGCTGTGCGGTAAACTGCAGATATTGTTTTCGCCGCCACTTTCCCTACGCCGATAATGCCCTGAGCAACGACGAGCTGGAAAGCAATATTGCTTATATTGCTGCCAATCAGGCCATTGATGAGGTCATCCTGTCGGGTGGCGATCCGCTCATGGCGAAAGACAGCAAGCTTGCAACGCTGGCCGAAAAAATAGCCGCTATTCCTCATATTAAACGATTACGCATCCACACGCGTTTACCGGTTGTGATGCCGGCAAGGCTTGACGAGGCTTTCTTTCAGTGGTTTGCCGAACTCCCTGTACAGCGCGTGCTGGTGCTGCATATTAATCATGCTAATGAAGTGTCTGATGAATTAGCCGACAAACTTACGCCATTGCGACAGGCGGGCGTTACCGTGCTCAATCAGGCGGTCCTGCTAAAAGGCGTTAACGACTCCGCCACGGCGCAAGCACACTTAAATGAAACGCTGTTTGCGGCGGGTATCATGCCCTATTACCTGCATCTGTTAGATAAGGTACAAGGTGCAGCACACTTTGATATTGATATAGAACAAGCCAGAGAAATAATGGCCGAAGTGATAAAGCGATTGCCAGGCTTCATGGTTCCCAAGCTCGTTACCGAAATTGGTGGCCAGCCTGGCAAAACGCCGGTTGACTTACGTCTTTATCCGCAAGACTGAATACTACAACTCAGTCTGAATTACGCGAACGTATCGATGTTGGCACCGATAGCCGGGTTGGCGGACGTAGGTTTTGGTACGTCAGCGGCTGATTCCAGCAGCTGAAGCGTCGCTTTACCTTCCTGCTCCTGCTGACCTTTGGCCAGTTTGAGAGAAGCCAACTCAAGCGACGCACCGGACGTTCCAGAGGCACCTGCACCTTGAATATCCATACCAGTTTCCTTATTTGCTTGTAGCAACGTTAAAAAGTGGGCAGAATTGCCCACCTCACTGCTATATCGGCAGACCTTAACCATTCTTTAGCTATTTTTCTGATATAAACAAGGAGCGCTCTTTGGATTCTGTTCACCAGCAATTACAGGAAACGCTACAAACACTTTATCGCAAAGCGGTGGATGCCGATCAGATCCTCGATCAACTTCAGCATCAGCAACAGGGTAAATTTGCTGCCATCTTTGCCGACGACAGCGGTTTTAGCACCCGCTCAAAACGATTTGGCCCCTATGTGGAAGAAATTGCCGCCGACTGGCAGGCCCTGAAACAGCTTAACGACGAAGAAGCCAAACAGGCATTAATGCCACTGGTAAAGAAAATAGAACTGGCATTAAGCACCCTTCAACAGTTTGTTAGCAGCGTGAAAAAGTAATCGCGATTATTGGCAGAAAATGAACCCGGCGCTGCCGCTATTACTGATATAGCGGCAGATTATCGATTCGCTGTTGAATGTCAGCCACCTGTTTACGGTAAGCAGGGCTGTCTACTTCGGTGTAACGATGTCGAAATTCCTGTTTACTTAGCCCTTCCGGCAATCCCCCAATATACGGCAGGATATCGCGTTCGCGGAGCCCTTGCTGCGCCAGTTCCTGAAGTCGCCCCGCGCTGTCTGGCTGAGTGGCGATACGGGCAAATGCCATTCCCGACATATCCGCCGCCAAATCAACAAAACTGTAGCCACTGCCCCCCATGGCCCGATCCATAAGTTCCTTAAATTCGCCAATCGCCAGGGTCATATTTTGCTGGGAAAGAATTTGTAACGCTGCAGAAATGGTGAAGTGACGCGCCAGATCGTTACGCTGAGCCAGTACCGCCGGCGCTTTAGACTCAACCGGCGAATCCCCTTCTGGCTGCCTTGCCCCGGCCAGCCCGCTGATTCTGTGATCGCCCAGAAAGATGGCTAAAGCCAGCAATGCCGCCTGATTATGCATTACCGGATCGCCACCTTCACTGAGCGAGGCGGCACGGCTGAGCATCAGGTTCAGGTAATTAGCAACAGACTGCGGCGACGGCGAACGCCCTAAAGGCGAGCCATTAATGTAGGCCAGATAATCGGTAGTTAACTCGCCCAGTTCATCCACACCTGTACTGATATTTTCCCGGGCGACGTCTATTTGCTGAAGTAATTCATCCAGCGGGCGCATATCCAGCACCAGCCGTTCATCAGACATAGTGATTTGGGTAATTTGATTGGCTGCGGTACTGGCTACATCACTGCTGGTAAAACGGTCCACCAGCCACACCGCGCTGGATAACGCGGTATCCCCCGGCACCACCAGATTGCCAATTCTAACGTGATCGATATTCACGCCTTCACCCGGAAATACCTGGGCAGACAGGTTAATGTAAAAGTCTTCAGCCGGCGCCGGCAACGCAATACTGGCAGCAATTTGGGTTTGTTGCGCTTCTACTTCAACGGCCCCGTTAAAGCCGGGTAAAGCGCGCTGAGCGAATCCCATCAGGCTTTCAAACTGTGCTTCAGACACTTCAACACGCTGTTGAGAATGGCGGTCTTCCAGACTGTTTTTTAACTGACGAAGTAACGCATGCACGGTTTCAGCGTTATCCACCTGCTGCGAGGACACGCGACTGACTTTGGGAGAGCTGTCTACCACCAGCACAGCCAGCAACGTAAGCGCGGCGACTAACAGCAGAACAATATAAAACAGCAATCGGCCAAACATGTTTTTGATATCCTATCGGCACCGGTTATTGGCTAAATTGAGCTTTTGTCCATTCAGACAAACTTTGATACACCGCAGTGGCCTTCGACAAGTCATGGTCAATGGATTGTTGGGTTGGAATAGCCACACAAGGAAGACCAGCCGCTACCGCAGCAGCCAAACCATGTTCCGTATCTTCTACTGCCATCGCCTGCTGTGCGCTAAGGCCCATTTGCTCCAGCGCCATTAAATAACAATCAGGCGCTGGTTTGCTGTGCTCAACGTCTTCCACCGCTACTACGCATTCTATCCAGTCGGCAAAGCCATAACATTCCAGGGTGCGCTGTACCGAGTACTTGCTGCCACCGGTTACAATGGCAATACGTACCCCCTGTTCATGGCACAGGGTCATGGTTTCCTGGGCGCCAGGCATTAATGGAAAGGGTTCTTTGTGCAGATGTTCTTCGGTCAGCCGGGTTTTGGTGCTGGCTAATTCAGCCGGTTCCACAGACAAATTAAAGTCCCGTGCTACATCCACCCCATTTTGCGAGGTGGGAACTCCGGCCATGGTCTCGTTGTAATAAGCGTCGGTTAATTCCACACCATAAGGCGCAAGCGTTTGCTGCCACAACTTAAAATGAACGGCCTCTGAGTTTATCAGCGTACCGTCATGATCGAAGAGAATGGCTTTTGGCAGCGTGGCCTGTGACATGGTGTGAAACTCACTGTTATTAAGAATAGTTGGCAAAGCCCTTTTAAACTGGCCAGCCTTGGCTTGTTTAACTTAGGATTCTGCTGAAAAATCACTACATTGTAAAATGGTTTGTACTTTAGATGGTATCGACACTGCCAGGTATTAGTGAATTATTACAACAGTTAACCTTCCTTTCCCTCATTGTTTAAGTATCGGGGTAAAACAGTCGTTGAGGGCTCGACTTACGGGTTTTCGTTCGCCAGTTCAGCATCAAAGACACTCTGCATAAATTCAAAGAATGCTTCTGTTTTTCGTGTCGTTAAACTGTTTTGTGGCTTTAAGAACCATACCGGTGCCTCGCCAGAAGCTAACATTCCGGGAAGCACTTCAACTAAGCTGCCGGATTGCAACGCTTCACGAATAGCTATGTAAGATTTTATGCCAATACCATGGCCGGCGAGCAATGCCTGGGTCATATAGTCTGAATTGGAAACGGTAAACCGGGCATCAACATTAAAGGTGCGCACCTTGCCAGACGCCTGCATTTTAAGCTGACGCTGCCAGGGCAAAACCACCCAGCGGTGCTCGGCTAACCGGGCGAGTGAGTCCGGCGTACCATAGCGCTCCAGATATAGCGGCGACGCACACAATATCCTATGGTTATCACACAGTTTACGAGCCAGCATCGCTGAGTCGCTCAGACTCCCTACCCGTACTGCAACATCCTGCTTATCTTCCACCACATTGACAAACTGGTCGTTAATCAAAAACTCCAGTTTCAAATCTGGATACTGTTGCTCAAACTCCATGAGTCTGGGCATTACAAACTTAGAAAAAATCCAGGGAGGCATTGTAACTCTAAGGACGCCGCTTATGGATGAGCGGCGCGCGCCAATCAGATATTCCGCATCACGCAATGCTTCCAGAATGGCGCATACCCTCTGATAAAAAACTTCACCGGCAGAAGATAATTCCAGTTTACGGCTGTCACGAAACACCAACACAGTGGAGAGCGCTTTTTCCAGCTTACTCAGACGCAGGCTGACTGTGGCCACAGAGACCTGCTGCGCCGCAGCGGCCCGGTGAATACTGTTATTGTCGACGATACTGACAAAGGTTTGTAAGTCGGTCAGATTATACATTTATTATTTAAAAATCTTAAACAAAGGTTTCAGTATTTAATACTTCATTTAATAAATAAAAACAATAAACTTGGTGACATGTTTACTTTTTGAGGACCGGTGTGATTAAACGCATAATTGGAATTTTGTTCACTTTTGTACTAATAACAGAGGCAACCATTACTGAGGCTAACCCCATGCCAGAACAACCAAAAGTCATTATTTTTGATGTTAATGAAACGCTGCTGGATTTAGAGACCATGCGTGAATCAGTAGGCGCAGCACTAAACGGTAGGCAGGAACTTTTACCACTTTGGTTTTCAACCATGCTGCACCATTCGCTGGTATCAACAGTCTCTGGCGAATATCAGGACTTTGGCAAGATCGGTGTTGCTGCATTAATGATGGTAGCGCAAAACAATAGTATCGAAATTAGCGAAGACCGGGCAAAAGATGCCATTGTGCCGCCGCTACTCAGTTTGCCAGCCCATGCAGATGTAAAAGCCGGCCTCAGCCAGTTAGAGTCGGCGGGTTATAAGCTGGTTACACTAACAAACTCATCCAATTACGGAGTAACAACACAGCTTGAAAATGCCGGTCTGACGGATTTCTTTGCCGCTCGCATGAGCATTGAAGACATTCAGGTGTATAAACCTGATCTGCGTGCTTATCGCTGGGCACTGGAAAAACTTGGCGTTAAGCCAGAAGAAGCACTGATGGTTGCCGCCCATGGCTGGGATGTCGCTGGCGCCAAAGCGGCAGGCATGCAAACGGCGTTTGTGGCCCGCCCGGGTAAGGCACTCTACCCGTTGGCTCAGGCACCGGACTACGTGGTTAAAGACTTAACCGAACTGGTGAAAGCACTAAGTCAGCGCTAACAACCAGATTCTGATCGGTATTACAGCAGCATCTGTTAAGTGCGTGGATAATCACTCCACGCCACCGTATCTGGTTTCCACCTGCCAACAAGTGCGCCGCGAATACCATGTTGGCGGCTGACATCTTTACTTTTATTGCTGTGCAGCTTAATACGGCCTTTAGTCTCTCCGGTAAATCCACATCGTCGAACTTGGTCTTACCCCCCTTTTACTTACGCTAAGTTATAGTTTCCCTGTCATTATCGCGATATAAATCTTCAATTCGCCAAACAAGTAAAATGCAGGTAAGTTAGTCAATATGCTATCTGATAAAGGGATTTCTCATGTTTGGCAGGGTCACTAAATCATTTTTAGGCGCCATGTGTCTTATTGCCGCAGCCGGACCGGCGTTTGGATCTAAAATCGACTTTGACGATTATTTCCGTTCGTCTCACCAGATAAAGCAAACAG
This sequence comes from Alteromonas sp. 4NH20-0104, assembly GCF_057547795.1. Taxonomy (NCBI): domain Bacteria; kingdom Pseudomonadati; phylum Pseudomonadota; class Gammaproteobacteria; order Alteromonadales; family Alteromonadaceae; genus Alteromonas; species Alteromonas sp. 4NH20-0104. The sequence goes on from NZ_BAAJLP010000023.1 coordinate 64,399, forward strand.
AAAACGCCACAAGCGCGGTCATCAAAAAGTTGCGGTTCGTTAAGGGTACCTGGCAGGGTGGAGAACATGCTTCGATATTAGTTAATTTAACTTTGCATAGTGAATTACAACCACGTTGCCGATACCAGCTTAATCTATATTCATCAGAGCAAAATAACCGCATTTTAAATTTTCAGCCAACACTTAATATGGCCGTTGATAAAAAAGGGCGTGTAAAAAAGCCTCTCGACGAGCAATTCTGCCAGAACAATGTCCCTTTTAGCCTCCTGACCTTATATGCATTTAATGACAATGTAATGGGAATTGTTGCCGCAATTGAGAATGCTGGAAGCTATAAAGCCGTTTTAAGAAAAGATAAGCTTGGTTCATATTTAGTCTATGACGACGACCCTTTAGCCGATACCGCTGGTGAATTTGGTTTAAACCTACTAACAGATTCTGCTTTTAGTCAGATACGCCCACAAAGTCCTTCGAGATGGTCCCAAGTACATACATTCTCTAGTGATTCTCCACCGCCATTGCAAAACATTGAGTTAATGGCCGAAGACGGTATTAAGGTAAAAAAAGCTGTCTATACAAGTAAGTTGACTGTAAAGCAACAATCAGGCCTGACATGTTTTGTTGACTTATACCCTGGTGAAATAAAAGGTAACGGTCGTATTGTTCATTATAGTGGTAACGCTATCAAGCCAGGCCCTGACTGTGATAAAGGGTTAGCTAAGCTATTGACTGTAGAGTTGTTTGCACTTAGTACTGAGTCAATGGGTATGCAGGTTACCTTTGATGATAAAAGCTGGGTGCGAAGCGAATATGCTTTTGTTCAAGGTAAAAAACTGGTCGTCGAAGAAACCGTAGATCCACGACTTGCCAGTTTATTCAGTAAACCCAAGGTGGTTAAAGCGCCAAATCCGAGCGAACAGGTTCTAATAATAAAAGGTGGGCTGGCCCAGCCAAATGACAACTTTTGGCAATGGAAAGTATGGGATCTCAAACCTTATGGTACTCCTACGGCGCAAATTGAATGGAACAAAGGCAGTGCCGTTAAAGGTTACACAAAAGGGTTCTCGTTTCCCGGAGGCAAACTCACTATTTCGTCGGGGGTAAGTGAGTTTACTGTTTCAATTATTCCAAAAGATAGAAGTTTACAGGGGTTAAAAGCGGTTGGTTCCTGTAACAGAGGCGCTTATGCCGGACCGTCAATACACAACATGGCTGCCTGGCAAGACTATATTGATGAGCCGAATGTTATCAATATAAAAGGTGTGGAGGGAAACCTGATATTACTGCGCAAGGTTTTCGAAAGATTTTGCGGTGATATTGTGGGGTTTCGGCTGGTTATTGATGCACCGTTTTTACCACCTGCAATGGTGAAAGAAGGAATCCTGCAAGTTACCGGAACATACTCAAAAGCGAGTGATTGGGTGCTAGTAAATAACTTTATTGCCGAGGAACCCATGGAAGCCTTTCGATATCGCCTTTCTGCTACACAGTCACACTTAGTCGCAGCTGGTTCAGGATATTGCAATGCCACAGATCACATATGGATTAGGCCTGGCGATGACATGGCATTAAAAAAATATTCCCTCGCTACGGTGAGCGTGTATAAAGAGCTCATTAACGAAGCCGTCAAAGATTATCTGGGTTATTGTCAACAAGCAGAGAAGCTAACGTTTTCCCTAAGCGAGACACCTTTCGGGCACTGGTGCGAAGAAGAATATTGTAAGTTTTCTTTGACTAAGAACGCGCACTGGGAGGCTGACTGGAGCCAGATATTCAAAGAATACAGACTGGTCAAACATTATGGGGATGTCATCGCCGCTTATCGTGGCGACTATGTACGAGAGTTAGCGGTGAGCAATGCATACATTGCAGGCTTCCACCAAAATTTTATCGAGATGTATGCCACAAAATGCGCCTCATCAATTAAGGAATTTGTCACGTTTGAATTCCAATTGAAAGAACAAAATATTGTAGACGGTGTTGTTTGGGATGAGTGGGAAGTAGGTCCGCCAAGATACGTCACTATTGATAAGCGAGCTCAAGATGCCTGGAGTCGCTCAAATTCAAACGTTAAATTTAACATGCTTTACAACGCAGTAATGAATCGCGACCCGACAGGTATGTTGGGAACGGCAATGAGTTTGCAAGAGAATGTCAAATGGCTCGGCAAATATATCAGTGAACACGGATGTCAATCAGAGAACGTGGAAGCGTTTTACAATGACTACATTCTTTAACTTTCTCTGAATCCGGCTAACTAGCTTCATCAACTTCATTTTAGCGCTTGCAGGAATGAGAATAGAGCTTTGTAGCATAGCTAGCTCTGGTTATTCGAGTTGGCAGAGTTAAAAGGGTTCGGTAATTCGCCGGAGCAATTTCTGCAATACAAGCAGGTACGGCTATAGATGAGATACCGACACCAAATCCGCTGACTAAACGCAATATCTCAAAGTTGGCAGGGAATACTACCAAACACTGCACCAATAACTGTTCTCCGCAGGACTGATGACATGACCAAAAAAACAATTTTATTCACAGTTGAATCCTATTCAGGCAGGGCATTCGCCAACCACAGGTGACGAATGCCTAAAGACTAGGGCGCAGACGCCCCCATGTGCAGGTGACCAAAACTCAGGAAGCCACCGCCACCCGGTTCATTATCGCAGATTTCAACATACACAGACTGACCAACATAAGCTGACAGGTCAACAGACTGCCAGTCCTCGTCACTATCAATGTGAGACGGACTGTAAATAGACTCTTAGCCCAACCGGTGCCGAACCATTGCCTCCTGACATGAAGACATCAAGTCGGGGACGTTGTTCGACCACCTCAGGAGAAGTCAGCGTACCGGTGGGCACGTCGCAGCCTTCACTGTTGCCATTCATTTCACAAGTGCTTAGCGCGCCTGAGTCAATGACTGCCGCAGCAGGGTTGTAAAACTCACCAATCCATTCCTATCATGGGTTATTACGACTATAAGCTAATCTCAGAAAATTTACTCCCATAACTGAGTACAGTGAGCTTACCCTACTCAAAATGGGCGAGATGGCGGCCAAACTTGCATTGGGTGTAATTGACGCAAAGAATAATGCCCAGTTTAGTGTCAGCGGTAAACTGGTACTGCGTCAATCGCACGCATTACCGCCAACCAGCCAGCAGATTAAGACCTGAATACATAGACATCAGCGTATGCCTTCTTCTGCTATAAACACAGAAAAAGGGGAAGTCCGGTTGTAGGCTTTCCCAATATTGAGTCTGCTAATCGGCAGATTTAATAACTGGCCATTTGGAATTGTCGGCTACTTACTTCGTATTCTGTTGGTAACGCTGTCATTGCACCGAGTTTTTCGCAGACATAGGCACTGACTTTCTGTGCAAATTGAACTGTTTCCAACAAGTCTTCAAACGTCATTGCGTTGATAGATGTATAAGAAGACAATTTAAATAAAGTAGCGCCGATGAAGGCGTCACCAGCACCTGTGGTATCAACAGGGTTAATTTTAAATGCCGCTACCGTAGTGGCATTTTGCTGAGTGGACAAATAACACCCATTGCTCCCGCGGGTAACAAAAATGGTCTTCACCCCGTAGCCATGAATTACCCCGCAACCTTTTTCCATTTCATATTCACCGGTTAACAACTGGAGCTCTTCTTCGCTGACTTTTACCATGTCTGATAGTTTGAAAAACGTGTTGCACATCTCGATAAAGGATGGCAAATCGTCTTGCCAAAGGTCCACTCTATAGTTTGGATCAAAGCTGATCAGTATATCCTTGCTGGCACAATGCTCAGCTAATGCAAAGTACGCAGTTTTTAATTTTCCCTCTAAAAAGGCAGTCGCAGAACCAAAATGACAAATCGAGTTGCTGCAGCCAGTTGCTGTTATAAACGCCTCCGCCGAAAATTCGCTATCAGCACCGCGATTAAAAACAAACTCCCTTTCACCGTCCTCCTGTATGGTTACGAATGCAAGCGTTGTGGGTATATTGACCTGCTGTACATAATTGGTCGACACCGCGAACTTTTCTAATTCACCCACCAGGTAGGTACCAAACGCATCATTTCCTACCGCTCCCAAAAACTCAGCGCGACCGCCTAGCCTACCGATGCATGCAGCAACGTTCGCAGGAGCCCCGCCGGGCTTTTTTAAATACACTTCTGTAGGGTTATCACTGTCGTCGGTACCAGTACAAACGAAGTCGATTAGTGCTTCACCAATACAAATTACATTTTTGCTCATCATTGCTCACTTTCAGAATCAGAAACCACCTACATGATAGGTGGCTTAAACTATGCAGACAGCCAGGGGGCTGCCTGCATTAACTTCATATTTACTCGCTCCGGATAAATCGTTGAAGCTCTATGACCGAAATAGCTTCATCGCGAGTGTAAACCCCAACCTGCCGCTGTTGCAGATCATACAACCGGAAACTAAGTGCCCTGAAGTCATTGATATAGGCAGTACCGATACCGGTTTCAGGATCGAGCCACACATCCAGTTTTACACCCTCTGATAAATTCATAGGGACCTCTACCTGAGCATCCAGTGTACCAGCACTTACTTCTTCATCTTCACTCACAGCCGGTAAGTCCGCATGCCTGAATTGATCTGTAAGCAAATAAGGAAGAGCTGTATCAGAGCCATCATCCGGGTGGTTATCGATCAATCGGATAGAGGCTGCCTGTCCGATATACTCAGTGACATCCCAGGTTGCCCACGCCATGGTAAACTTATCATCAGCTGTCTTTTCAGCATCACTGCCGGACTGACTACGTACTACCTCACCGTTGACGAGCAATACAACAGCAGTGGCATTCGCACTATCGAAAGGGTTGGAGCCGCCACCAATTAGGAAGTTTATATAGGGTTTAGTAATTTCAAAGGATGGGCTGTCTGCGCTGCCCGTCGCGCCAAAGCCAATCCAGCCCAACGCAGTACCGTCTTCCTCAAACCCATCACCAAAGCTTGAAAACACCCGCTCACCGACGTTATTCGCAACGTCACCGCCCCACCATCCGCCGTCCAGCTTGACAAAATCACCGGTCACATTAGTAAATTCATGAACTGCCAGAGTATTGTGCTGTCCACAGCAGAATTCAAAGCCAGCCACGTTTTGATCAGGTTGTTCCGCTCTGGCAAATAACGGCTCGCCGGCCAACGCAGGCGTTGGGGTAACACTAGCGCCTCCCGTGGGAGGTGTATCGCCAAAGTAGAATGATGCCAGATTGCTGCGCGTATCCAACTCCAGTCTGGCAACTTGCTCGCCTTCTGCGTCCGTAGGGAAATAGAGCCCGACCCTTCCCTCATTAGTTTCACTTTTTAGGGTCATCGAGAGTCGGTTTTTATCTGTGTTCGGCGCCATAGTAAAGGCAGATGAAGACAGCATGGATATTGGTGACTCTTCGGATACAGCCCCCTGTTGACGCTCAATATCAGGATTTACTGCGGTGTCAAATTGGCTTTTGTATTGAGCGGGCATTTGTACAGCGAGCTCGCCCGACACAGAAACATTTAGCTGATGGATTGCAAGATCGCCGCCAAACGTTCCAACACCAGCATTTGTCCTACTAATTTTATGCGGGATCCAACCGAATAAAAGTGTGGCATCTTGTGACGAAGCGGTGCGTCCAGCATAATAAAACTCGCCATCCAAAGCAGCGAAATTAGCCAGTTCCCAGCCAGCTTCTGACTGTTGCAGATATTTAATATCCCTTTCTCCATCATTCTGATCGGAGAACAGCATAAACTGACGGTCACCAAAGTCGATCCAATCAGGCACTTCCAGATTGAGCGGGGTGTTCATTAAAAACAGAGGTTCCTGAGGATCCCAGGTCGACAGATTATCGGACGTATACAAACCAATAGCAGCTTGATCGTTGTAGCGAGTAGTGATCAGCATCCAGTAATTACCCGTCGACTCATTCCAGAAGACTTTCGGATCCCGAAAGTCGAAATCACTGTAACCATTGCTGCCTGTAAAGGTATCTTCAGGCACTTTGGTAAAGTCTGACAATGTATTGTCGGTCGCCACAGCATGCATTACAGCTTCAACCGGATTAAAGTCAGCATTATGTCCGGTAAAAAACAGATGTGTCTGTCCCTCAGCATCTTCAATAACACTGCCTGAACCGGTCCATTGATCCTGAGTATTCGTATCGCCGGTAGCTTCAAGTACCCGTTCAGGAAAACTCCCTTCCTGCAAATCGGTTGTTTTCGTCAGATACCAGTCGTGAAATGCAGTGTCGATTAAATAATAAATATAGAATTCGCCATCCCGATAGAACGGATTGGGGTCGGCCATGACTAAAGGCAGTGAAATACTGTGATCATCGGGCTGACTAACAAAGTCATCTACACTGGGCTCAACAGCCGCAAAATCCGCCAGACGGATCTCGTCCACCATGAGGAAAGCGAGGTTGTCATCACCCGCACCGTCATGATGATCAATAATTTCAAATACTGCAGTTTCACCCAATAATGCACTCACATCCCAGGAATACCAGTCAACCTGAGATTCCAATCCATTACCTACGGCCTGTCGCACCACTTTACCATTGACCCGTAGCACTACAGCGGTGGCCTTGTCAGATGAAATGTCGTTAGTACCGCCACCAATTAAGAAATTCAAAAATTGATGGGAAATTTCGAACGGAGGCGAACTCAGGGTACCGGTGGCCTCATCGCCAATCCATCCCAATCCGGTTCCATCAGCAGCGAAACCATCACCTCGACTGGAGAAAACACGGTCTCCCTGGTGATTAATTATATCTGCTGCCCACCAGCCGCCATCCAGCTTATCCATATCGCCTGTTGCCCGGAAATCATGATTGGCATAAGTATTGAACTGGCCGCAACAAAACTCAAATCCAGCTATATTCTGACCAGGATCAGAGACGCGCTGAAATGCAGATATCCCTTCAACTGCCGGGTCTACAGCAATATTTACCTGTGCCAACAGCTTACTGCTGGCTTCTGGAGCAGCGGCGGCTTCTTCTGCTATGCGAATTTCGTCAACCAATAAATAAGGTAAGGAACTATCAGAATTATCATCGCCGTGATTGTCTATAAACCGTAGTTGGGCTGACTGTCCTGCATACTCAGCGACATCCCAAGTTACCCAGCGCATACTCATAGGCGTATTGTCACCACTAGCCTGTCGCACCACAGTATCGTCAATAACTAATGCCAGCGCTGTGCTATTAGGCTCTGAGACGCCATTGCTGCCTCCACCAATCAAAAAATTGATAAAACGATCGGTAATTTCGAAGGCGGGACTTTGCATTGAACCCACAGCACTAAAACCGATCCATCCCAAGGCTTCGTCCTCTGCGCTAAAGCCGTCCCCGAAACTGGAGAAAACTCGCTCACCAGCCACACCAGCAACATCGGCGCCCCACCAGCCACCATCCAGCTTGTCAAAGTCACCGGTTATATCGTCGAAACCATGTTCTGCATAAGTGTTGTACTGACCACAACAGAATTCAAATCCGGAAAGCACTTGTTCAGTATTTTCCGGATTAGTAAATAATGGCTGACCGGCGGTTTCAGGGTTATCCGTAATCACTACGTCTTCAACTGGATCTTCTTCGGAATTACCATTATTGATAACGTCTGAAGCCGTCTGCCCTTCTTGTAGAACAATAAGTTCAGCGTCAACTTTATTTTTATCCGGGTCGTCAGAACAGGCGCTTAGCAAAAGAGTTGCTAACACCACTGTTGAAACGCTCCCGGTAAAATTGTAGGTATTCGGTTTTTTCATAATATCCTCCATAGCCGCCAGGCGCGCTATGCTTGCTTTTCTGAATCGTTTGGCATGACGATAAACTGAATGTGTTGATAACCATAAGCGGTTACCACCAAATTAAACAACGTTGTCTTTTTCTAGAATAATGTTGCCTGAACAAAAACACAACATTTTTTTTACAATGCGGCTGACACCAGTAAACAAAAGATTTGGCAGGGATATAGCTAAACTTAATAAAAATGTGTAGCTTTAAGCTCTTAAAAGAAGCAATAACAGTGGAAGCCATTTACCATGGTGACGATTAAGGATGTGGCTGCGCATGCCGGCGTAGCGTTTAAGACAGTCTCTCGGGTGGTTAATAATGACCCAACGGTAAAACCAAAAAACAGAGAAAAGGTCCTGAAGGCTATTCAGGAACTGGGATACCGGCCCAATAGGGCAGCACAAATGACCAGGCGGAAAAAGTCAGGCATCATTGGCTTTATCGCCGATGAGTTGCTTAGAGTACCCTATACATTCGATTTAATTCGAGGGGCTCAGGACCTGGCATGGCGGCATAATAAAGAGCTCATGGTGCTGAATGTCAACGTTGATAAATACAGTGTTGAAGGGGCTGTAGACCACCTGTTTGAACATCGGGCTGAAGGCATTATTTATGCAGCAATGTATCACCGGGAAGTGTCGGTACCGTCTCAACTTGCTGAAGTACCGGCAGTACTCGCCAATTGCTACGACAGTTCCGGTTTGTACCCCTCGATTGTTCCCGATGAAAAAGAAGCGGCCCGCGAAATAACACAAACTTTGCTGGATAAGGGTTACCAGCGAGTTTTATTTCTAAACCTGAATGAAAACATCATCGCTGGCCGACTTCGCAAAGCTGGTGTTGAACAAGCCTTTGCGGAAAATAATCTCAGCACCGAGAATGTAGTGATCGAATCTGTAATCGTTCGCGAGAACCAGACCGAACGCTCTGTCGCCAGGGAGCGGGCTGCGGACTTGATCACTCGTTTCAAGCCAGATGCTATTTTGTGCGGTCAGGACCCAATTGCTGTGGAAGTCTATTTTGTCGCTCAGGCACTTGGTCTGCAAGTTGGTAAAGACATTGGGATAGCCAGCTTCGATGACTGGGACATTATTCCAACGCTTTTGCAGCCGGGTTTAACCACCATGGCGCTACCGCACTATTATATGGGGCAATGGGCGTTTAATTATCTACTTGACGAACGTAGCGATAAGATAAAGGAGACAGCGCGCTTCTCGCTGGTCAACCGCCAGTCATTTTAGCCATTTCGGCACAGTGTCTTCCTGTACGACCTTCGAGCAACCATGCTGAAAGCAGCAGGTTAATAGTAACAACGCCACCCAATACCAAATAAGCATTAGCAAAACCTAACTCATCGTATAATTCGCCCACCACAGGTGACAAGAGCGTTGTTACCATTTGGGTAAAAACATGAAAACCAATAAGGTAAATGGTTGCTGAAAGCCGGCTATCAAAATTCACCACGATATACTTGAATATTGCGACTAACAATAAGGGTAATTCCAGTGCATGCAGCAGCTTGACCATTGATATTGATACCGGATCGTCAACTACACCAGAGGCTAGCATTCTGAGGGCCATGATGGTTCCACTTAACAGCAGGCCTTGTTTGGCACCAATTCGGTTAACAATGTAAGGCGCAATAAACATCATTGCAGCCTCGATGAAAACCTGTAAAGAGTTGAGGTAACCGTAAAACCGGTTACCATCTGCGACTGTGGGAAACAAAGAAGAGAAATAAATCGGGAACTGCTGGTCGTAAATCTGATAGAGGCAGGATACGCCCATAACATAAGCGCTTAAACGCCAAAGTTTAGCCTGTAAAAACAGTGCAAAAACTTCTGATAAACGCACTTTGTTGTGAGTTGCAGATGTACTCCTCACCGCTGAATCAGGTAACCAGAATAAGCATAATATAAAAGCTATACCGGTAAGACTTGCCAGCATAAAATTGAGATCCGGATTGAGGTTAAATAAACCACCAGCAACAAATGTCGCGGTCGCCCACCCCAACGATCCCCAAAGCCTGACTTTGCCGAATTCAACTGCGTGATGCCGGCCCAGCCGCTCAATAAAGGCCTCGAGAGTCCCTACTGCAGCGCCAAAAGTTGAAGCGCTGTAAACCGCTCCCACCAAGGCCCCCAGCAGAAAATACGACTCCAACAACGGTTGGTATACATATATAAAGAAAGGCCCTACTGCTGCCATCAGCACACCCAGTACAAATAGCAATTGTTTGCCGGTCCCGAGACGATCCTGCAGCACGCCATAAGCGGGCATTATTATAAGGGCAGCCAAAGCGTTGGTGGCAAAGACCAGTCCTGTCTCTTTCCCGGTAAGACCCAGTGTTTGGTTTAACCAGAGGGGAAACAGGGAGTAACAGAAGGACCACGTCAGGAAAAAAGCAAAAAAGGTTATTGCAGATGACCAGTATGCCGACTTTAACTGCCACTTCATAATATTATCTCAGGCGCTTATTTAGCTTAATCAGATGACCATACTGAACCTAACCGCTCAAGTGAAACCTGATGCAATGGCTGGGAGTGCTGCCCCACCCGCATCGTATCGTAAACCGACTCAGGAAACACCAGTGATGTCATCACCGTAGTGCCATCATCAATAAACAGTTCCAATGACGAACGGTCGACAACCACCGTGACGTTAAAGACATCGTTCACAGTGGTTAGCTCACCCTGCTGAATATCGCCAAACTGCTCATCAAATGCTGTTTGTCCCGAGTCACTGCGGTCCAGACTGACAATAGCCTGCTTTGGATCAATGTTAATCTCAACATATTCATTTTGCGAGTTTTCGAACCGTACAGATACTGGCGAAGTTGATTCACCCCGTACCGCAAAAGAATAGCGAAGAGCTGACATTCTGCCACTGTTATCTACAGATGAAAGGCTGATAGTTTCACCTGGTGACAGACGATCAGACGCCTTAGTGACCTCTACAAGAGAATCCACCTCACTCACTAACTGACTTTGCACCCGCAAGCCGTTGCTAGTGCGAACAAGGTGCAATGATCTAGGCAACGTCATGGCACTACGCCATTTTTCTGTAGGTACCTCATTGGCATACAACCAGTTACTCATCCAGCCCATAAAAACATGACGCTTTTCTTTGCTACCCGGCTGTTTAAAAAAGGTAACGCCGGCATAGTTATCAGTACCGTGATCAAGCCAGACCGCGGGTTCCACTCGATTGGTAGCGGGTTGCCTAGCAAAAACAATGTCATCAATATAAGTGTGCCCCCAACTTGCAGACTCCTTATCGATAATTTTCAGATAAGCGGAACTTCCTAACCAGTTACTCACATCCCAACTAGCGTGATGAAGCGTTTCCCTATTAAGGCCTGTGGCAGATTTTACTACCTTGCCATCAATTATCAGTTGCAGACCCACCCGGTCTGGATGATGACCGCCCCCAACTCTGAAGTTAATGAAGGGTTCGGTGATGGTGAATACTTCAGAAGTAAGTGAGCCTGTCGCCCGGTCTTCGTCAGCGAAGCTGTTGGCAAGGTATTCACCGGTATATCCGGCGGGTGGGGGCTGATTTGAGTGTCCACCCGCTGTCGGCGCTGCCCTGAATGCGTTGCCTCGTGCTTGCCATTTGCCAGCGCCGTTTTCAAAATTTTCAAACACAGTACCAGCAGGGAACATTGCCGCCGTTGGCGTCAGCTCTCGTTGCCAGTCCGGGTCAAGCACAAAGTGCTTACCGTCAAAGTCTCCAACAAAGTACTGGGTTGCTGAGCCGCCGTTTGGGCCTCCCGGGGAGATACTTACCAGTAGCACATAACGATACTCATCGCTGCCTTCAACTGGCATTCGTAACAACTCAGGACATTCCCATACCCCACCGTGACTCCCTATTTCCTCACCAAAGGTACTTTGTAAAGACCAGTCTTTCAGGTTGCTCGAACTGTAAAATCCGATGTGGTCTTTTTGTGCCAGCACCATGACCCACTCCTGGGTGGTCTCATGCCACATAACTTTGGGATCACGAAAATCCTTGATACCGGGGTTTTCGATAACTGGATTGCCCGCATACTTCTTCCATGTTCGACCATTATCGAGACTATACGCGAGAGCCTGGGTCTGGTAATCAATTCGCCCTTGTTTTTCCATCGCCGCATTGTGGTAAGTATACAGCGCCACAATTGGAGGGGTTTCTTTGCTGCCCAGGCCACTGGAGTTATTCCAGTCGACCACGGCGCTGCCAGAGAAAATCGTACCTTGTTCATCCGGATAAAGTGCTATGGGGAGCTCATCCCAATGCATCAGGTCTTTACTGACTGCATGTCCCCAATGCATTGGTCCCCAAATTGAATCGTCAGGATTGTGCTGAAAAAACAAGTGATATTCCCCATTCAGATAGAACATGCCATTGGGATCGTTCATCCATTTTTGACTGGGGGAGAAATGCGCCTGAGGGCGATGAATTTCGTTGCGGTCTGCCTCGACATGCGCTATCGGGCTCTCGGCTTTTGGCGTGGTATAATTCATAGAACATCCAACCAGAGTTGAACTAATAATAAGACTTAATATTGATTTCATAACAAACGTGACTCTAATTTGATAACGCTGAGGAAACATCTTCAAGCGTCTTTCCTTTCGTTTCTGGCATCATGATTCGAACGAAAAGCAGTTGTAAAAACATGGCGAAAGTGAAAAAACCAAACACTTGGGCGGCCGAGAAGCTTGCCAACACTTGTGGCATTAACAACGTAATCAGAGCAGCAAAGACCCAATGTGTGCCACTGCCCAGCGATTGCCCCTTAGAGCGCACCGCGTTAGGAAATATCTCAGCGATGAATACCCAGATAACAGCCCCTTGTCCTACTGCATGTGCAGCAATAAATACAAAAACTGCCCCCACCACAAACGCACCACCAATCTGGTAACTAAAAGCCCATGTCACGGTAGCTAAAGAAACGATATAACCTATCGAGCCCACGTACATTAATGACTTCCGACCAATGCGGTCGATCAAACTTAGTCCTACCATAGTGAACAGTAAATTAACCAGGCCCACACCGGCAGTAGACAACAGCGCCGCACTGCCATCCATTCCGGCCATATCGAAAACCCGTGGCGCGTAATAGATAATAAAATTAATACCCGATAATTGGTTAAACGCGGCGATCATGAACGCCAGAAGAGCAGGCAAGTGGTATTCCGATTTGAACAACGACTCACTTTTGTGCTGTGTTTTATCATTTTTTACCGCGCTAATCGTTTGCTCTATATCATCACTTTGCAACATCTTAAAAACACGTCGCGCTTCTTTCTCGTCGTCTTTGTGAAGTAACAGCCAACGGGGGCTCTCCGGTGCCTTTAATACCATCAGGAAGTAAACCAGGGCGGGTAATGCTTCCACCCCCAGCATGACCCGCCAATCCTCGGTAATAATGCCGGATAACAGATAGTTGGATAGGAAAGCGACCAATATCCCGAATACAATCTGAAACTGGTAGGTGGCTACCAATCGGCCTCTGATTTTCGCAGGCGCAATTTCCGAGATATAGGCTGGAACCGCAATCGAAGACACTCCGACACCAAGACCGCCTATAAACCTAAGAATGGCAAATGTATAAGGGTCTGCCGCCAGGGCTGACCCGATGGCAGAGAGCAGATAAAGTACGCCTATGAGTACCAACGTTTTTTTCCGCCCTAAACGGTCACAAGGCCAGTTGCCCAGTAAAGCGCCAATAACCGTTCCCCACAGTGCCGAAGACATCACAAATAAGCCGTGAAAAAATGGTGTCGTTTGCCATAAAGACTGTATCGATTGATCGGCTCCGGATATGACCGCAGTATCAAAGCCAAACAGAAATCCGGCAATGGCAACAGTGAAAGACCAATAAACTATTCTATTCATGATGTAGTTTGTACCTTATAAACTTTGGATAAACACCGGGCTTAATAGCCCGGGTTTTGTACATAAATACCGCCACTTAAATTAATCTGCTGATTTGGGATTGGCAGATATTCATGTTTATTTTTAGTAAACGCGGCATCTTCCAGGTAAGGCTTTCTGCCGCGCTCTGTTGTCAGGTATTCATCGATTGTTTCCTTCGCCACTCCCCAGCGAACCAGATCAAAGAAGCGATGTCCTTCCAGACCAAGTTCGACACGGCGCTCCCAGCGCAGCGCCTGTTGCGCTTGTTCTTTACTAGTGAAAGTATCATAGCTACCGATGCGGTAGAGACTAACGTTGTTGAGCCTTTCAGTACTGGCAGCCGCTCGCTCCCGTAGCCGATTAATAATCGGAGTAGCTTCTTCCCAACGCTCCAGTTCAATAAGCGCTTCAGCCTTCCATAACAAGACATCTGCATATCGAATCAGCACTGTATTCAGTGAAAATATGGGGAATGGGCCATTTTCACCACGGCAATCACACTCAGGATGTTCCAGATCCTTCATGCCGGTGTAATTACCGTAGATACCTGGTGCCCTCGCCCAGCTATCTCCGCCGTGAACAAGCTCCGGATCGTATTTAAAAGGTTTGCCTTCCATGGCCACAGTGTGATCGAGCCGCGGATCGACATAGTCGCTGTCTACATTGTAAACACTATCGTTAAATGTTCCAAAACGGGGCAAACCAGCATTATCTGTCTTAAAAGCATTGACGAAATTTTCAGTCGGCACATGAAATCCGCAACAACCAAAGCCACCAGACATCGGCGCATTGAGGGCGCTTGACCATGCCCCTCTGCCATCTGGGCTACCGTCATTGAGGGAGCGCTGGATGGCAAATACAGATTCCCGACCATTTTCAAATTCAATCAAAAAATTCTCTGCATAGTCATCGTATAGCCCGTACTGGCCACTGGCTTCAATTTCATCAACCAGAGTAACAACTTCCTCTAATTTCTGGGGATTAATACTGATCACATTATGCAATTCATCTTGCTCGTAGGCCTGATAGAGTAGTGTTTTAGCTAAATAAGCCTTGGCTGAAAGCGCTGAAGCGCGTCCGACATCCTGCTGAACGTCCGGCAAATTGTTCATGGCAAACCGGAAGTCTGCGGCAATCTTGTCCCAGAGTTGCTGATCACTCAGGTCGCGATTAGTCGTCGCTAATATTTCCTCCTGCGTCATCGTTTCATCTATCCAGGGAATGTATTTATGATGTATTTTCAGATCAAAATAATAAACAGCTCGGAGAAAGCGTAACTCTGCCGCTTTTGCATCGGCGTCAGCCAGATCTCCTGCGGGCGTGTCAGCAATTACCTGTAACGCGGCATTGGCTCGCGAGATACCAGTATAGTTACGCGTCCATTTCTTGTTGTTGAGGTCTATCAGATCGGGCGGAAATGACTCCATATCAGGAACCAGAGGCTCATACATCGACAGAGCATGGTATGCAAAAATATCTGATGGGCCATTGCCACCTTTATGCGCATCGCCGGCACGCAAGTTACCTGTGGGCCAAAGGAAATTCGGTGCGGTATAGTGATCATTACCCAAGTATGAATAGGTTGCGATTACCAGAGCATCAATATTTTCTGTTGTCGCCACCTGCTCTTCAGTTAAAACAGCCTGAGGTTCGCTGTCTAATTCACCACTACCACCGCACGATGCGACCGACAGCGCAAAAAGACTGCTTGTTAAAAGTTTATTTATACGATTCATAATTCTTAATCCATTATCCTGTTCACTTAAAAAGAAACTTCCAGACCAAGGGTAATTCGGCGAGGGACAGGAAAGACTTCGTTCGGGGTTTCGGGATCTTCACTCAACGTGCCATCTGGCGTGATGGTCAGGAGATTCTGTGCCTGTAAGTACACTCTTGCGTCGGCGAGACCAAAACGGTCAACAAAATCCAGGGTTGGCGTATAGCCGATGCTGAGGTTGCGTAATTTTAGATACGTCCCTTCCTCCCAGAAAAAGCTTGATTGACGCCCCTCACCATTATTATCAATGAGGGTGAGTGCCGGCACATCGCTATCGGCATTCTGTGGTGTCCATGCATCGAGTGTTCGCGCCCCATAATTAGAGCCGATATTCAAAGAAGTGAAATCTGTAAATAAACGCCAGTTATTGCGAATCTGACCGCCTTTCACTCCCTGCCAGAACATATTGAAATCCCAGTTTTTATACTTGAACGTGAAGTTCATGCCATAAATGAAATCCGGATCGGTATCGGCAAAGAAATCCTGGTCGTTTTCATCAATCACACCGTTACCATCGAGGTCCTGCCAACGTATACGGCCTGGTGCAGCGCCAGACTGACTGGCATGCTCATCAACTTCCGCCTGACTGCCGAAGATTCCATCTGCCACATAGCCATACACTGAGTTAATTGAGCGCCCCAGGATAGTTTTGTCCTGCCCATTACCGCCAAACGAATTCACCACATCTTCGGGCAGAGCCGTTACCGTGTTTTCGGCCGATGAGATATTGAAATTAATATCAACCAGTAATTCGTCTTCGAGCAATCCGGTATCGATCCACTTTTCATACCCCAACACGAGCTCCACGCCGGCATTTTCAATTGTGCCACCATTCACCCATTTTTGAGCCCCTTCGCCTAGCGTAGCAATCGGTTGAGTAAGAGTGAGAATGTCGCGCGTTTCTTTCTCAAACCAGTCAAAACTGCCATAAACAGTGCTATCAAATAGTTCGAAATCGACACCCAGGTTTATTTGCGTAGAGGTTTCCCACTTGAGATCTGCATTACCAGTCTGCGCGCGGACGAAGCCAGAAGGTAACGTGCCGCCATTCGCACCGGTAATATCATAGGCCGTACCTTCATCCTGCTGGTTGGTGAACAAGGACTGTGTAGCATAGCGAGGTACGTAGGTAGTGACAGTCGCGTTAGTGGGAATTTCCTGATTGCCAGTCTCCCCCCAGCTTCCTCTCAATTTAAGCGTGTTAATAAAGTCAACGTCAAAAAACGACTCGTTACTCACCACCCAACCTATTGATGCTGCTGGGAAGTTACCGTACTCATTTTCTTCGCCAAATCTGGAAGAGCCATCACGACGAATGGTAAACGAAGCCAGATAGCGGTTATCATAATTATAATCAGCCCGGGCAAATTGAGAATCCAGTGACCAGGTATCTCCTTCACCTTCTACGCGAACGTCGGAAGTGGCCTGAGACAAATAAGCGAACGAACGATCATCAGAAGCAAAACCGGAGCCAATGCCTCTGGACAATTCTCGTTCATAGTTAATCTGCTCAACACCCACGAGAAAGTTCAACTTGTGCAGATCATTGAGAACCAGTTTATAAGTAGCCGTACCGCCGGTAATAATACTCTGGCTCCAATTATCCTCTACCGTTAGCCGGTCAGCACCGCTCAATGAGCCCGCAGTATATGCACGGGTAAAATTGCGGAAGTAAAACTGGCTATAATCAACTCCAACATTACCTCTTAAGACTAGATTTTCGATTGGGGTATATTCAACGAAGAAATTTGCCATGACTTTATTGTAGGTGTGACCGTTATCCCGGTTTTGCTCAATAATCCGTACTGGATTATCTCTGTCGGTAATTCCCGGCACCGGGCCACCCCAGCCACCCACATCATTGTAGACGGGCACGATTGATTGCTGCTCAATAGATAACCCGAGTATCTGACCAGCAAGATCATTGATCAGGTTCGCTTTTTGGTCAGTAATAAGAAAAGTTTGTCCGACCTTAATCTTGTCTTCTACTACTTCATGCTCTGAGTTCGCTCTGAAAGACAGTCGCTCAAACTTTGAACCATCGACGATACCTTCGGCTTCAAAATATCCAATCGAAGTATAAAATGTTGATACGTCATTCCCCCCTGCAACTGAAAAGTTCATATCTGACACTTTTGATGTTCTGGTCACTTCATCGAACCAGTTAGTGTCAGCCGGACGCTGAACCCCTTCTGGATCAGTATAGGTAGGTAATATGACTGAGTATAATTGTGGGCTTTCGAAATCCTGATTCCAGTCAAAGGTATATAACGGACTAGCCGAATTTGGATTTGAGCCGTCATTCACAGCGGCCTGCCACACGACAGCTCCCCGCTCCAGCGTATTGAGCGGCTGTAAATCATAGTCGTACTCTTCGATACTTTGGTTATACCGGAAATTAAAATCCAGGCCGTCATAGCCTTGTTTCGTAGTCACAACTATTACGCCATTGCCGGAACGGGCACCATAAATACTTGCAGCTGCCGCATCGCGTAACACCTGTACATCGGCAATATCACTACTGTTAATTTCATGTAAACCAGACTTCGTTGGTATCCCGTCAATAATATAAAGCGGATCATTATTGCCTAACGGTCCTAACCCCTGGCCACGGATCCTCACGGTAGCAGTCGAACTTGGATTACCTGTGGTGGTGATCTGTAAACCCGGCACCCGGCCCTGCAGGTTTTGCATTATATTGCCTGCCGGTAGGTCAATAATATCCTCGAGGTCAACGGTCGCGATAGCGCCGGTCAGATCGGTTTTCTCAACTGCGCTGTAACCATAAGATATTTCAATAACCTCTACTTCACTCGGCGTTTCCACCGGTTCTGCGTCTGACTCTGTTTCCTGTGCCTGTAACGGCAGTGTCATTAGCATAAAAGCCAGAGGAGCGGGTTTTATTGCCGCGCGCAACTGGTTTGCTAATGGGTGCAATTTGTGGTCTTTCATATCGCGTCCCGAAAGTTGAAGTGGTGTTAAACCTAATTAAACAACGTTGTCTTTTTACCTTAACTTAATATTAATATCAAGATCAACAAAAAATTAACAATACGGTGATATTGAAGATAACGGAATTGCCCAACATGACGTTACTAAACTAATTAGCTCAGTCTAGATGTCTCACAATTGAATTGAAGTTTTTTCCGTTGGCTATGCTCATTGTTGTAGTGGTTCCTTACTGAACAAACGCGATCGCCATGTTTTATCCCAATTATTCGGCGAAATTAATGGTTGAAAACTACAGAAGTTAGCAGTCAGCATTTACCCAGTTAGCTGACTGCTATTGTGACAAGGAATCAACTTAAAACTAATGTGCGCATAATCCGAATACAGAATTCCCCCGGTAACACACTACAGAGCTCAACCAAATTTTTGGCCCGATGTATAGCAAACATCCATAGCATGGCAGTATTGTATTTGCCAAACTGATTGTGACTTAATCAAACCACCTCGGCCAGATTACCTTTGCTTTCCAGCCAGGTTTTACGGTCGCCGCTGCGTTTCTTGGCCAGCAACATGTCCATCATTTCGAGCATTTCGTCGTTATCGTCAGCAGTTAGCTGCACTAAGCGACGGGTATTGGGGTCCATGGTGGTTTCCCGCAGTTGTAGCGGGTTCATTTCACCCAGACCTTTAAACCGCTGTACATTCACCTTGCCGCGCTTTTTATCGGCTTCGATACGGTCGAGGATCCCTTGTTTTTCAGCTTCATCCAGCGCATAGAACACTTCCTTCCCCACATCGATTCTGAACAGCGGAGGCATAGCAACGTATACATGCCCGGCATTCACCAGGGCGCGGAAATGCCGCACAAACAATGCACACAGTAAGGTGGCAATGTGCAGACCATCGGAGTCAGCATCGGCCAGGATACAAATTTTACCGTAGCGTAAACCGGTTAAATCTTCGGAGTCCGGATCGATACCCAGAGCAACCGAAATATCATGGATTTCCTGCGAGGCCAGAATTTGTCCGGAATCCACCTCCCAGCTGTTCAGGATCTTACCACGCAGCGGCATAATAGCCTGGAACTCGCGGTCGCGGGCCTGTTTGGCAGAACCGCCGGCTGAATCCCCTTCCACCAGGAAGAGTTCAGACTGGGTAATATCCTGTGAACCACAGTCGGTTAATTTGCCCGGGAGAGCCGGCCCCTGAGTCACCTTTTTACGGGCAACCTTTTTGTTTTGACGTAAACGGCGCTGGGCATTGTTAATACACATTTCCGCCAGCGTTTCGGCAATGTCGGTATGCTGGTTCAGCCACAGGCTAAAGGAATCTTTTACCACTCCGGAAACAAAGGCCGACGCCTGACGTGATGACAGGCGCTCTTTGGTCTGCCCGGCAAACTGCGGATCGTGCATTTTAGTTGATAAGATATAAGCACAGCGATCCCAGATATCGTCAGGTGTCAGCTTTACGCCACGTGGTAACAAACTGCGAAACTCACAGAACTCACGCATAGACTCCAGTAATCCCTGCCGTAAACCATTTACATGCGTACCGCCCTGGGCCGTTGGGATAAGGTTAACGTAACTTTCAGTGGTAAGCTCACCACCTTCCGGGAGCCACATAACGGCCCAATCGGCGGCTTCGCCATTACCACTAAAACTGCCGGTAAACGGCACATCATCGGGCACTGTGATGTATTCTTTAACAGCGCTTAGCAGGTAATCCTGTAAGCCGTCTTCGTAGTACCACTCATGCGTTTCTTTGTTAATTTTATCTTCAAACTTAATGCGTAACCCCGGACAAAGCACCGCTTTAGCACGCAGGTTGTGGCACAATTTAGAGACTGAGAATTTAGCCGAATCAAAATATTGCGGATCAGGCCAGAAACGCACGCTGGTGCCGGTATTGCGTCGGCCACAGGTATCAATAACGTTGAGGTCTTCAACTCTGTCGCCATCGGCAAAAACAATAAAATAAACCTGGCTGTCTCGTCGTATGGTCACTTCCACCCGGTTAGACAGTGCGTTAACCACGGATATCCCCACACCGTGCAGACCACCGGAATATTCGTAATTTTTATTGGAAAACTTACCGCCGGCGTGGAGCTTGGTCATGATCAGCTCAACCCCGGAGATTTTTTCTTCCGGGTGAATATCCACCGGCATCCCGCGGCCATCATCAACCACTTCCAGTGACTGATCTTCATGTAGAACGACCTTGATATTCGAGGCATGCCCGGCCAGAGCCTCATCCACGCTGTTGTCGATCACTTCCTGACCCAGGTGATTCGGGCGGGTGGTGTCTGTGTACATTCCCGGACGCCGTTTTACCGGTTCCAGACCATTTAGGACCTCAATTGCATCTGAATTATATTGATTCGACATTGTTGTGATTATTCTTCGTTTGAGCTGCACACGTGTTGCCAGAACAGGGGCCTGAGAGGACGCTGCTAAAACAACCTTTTACCTGATGTTATCAGGGGTATGATAGAAGCGCAATTTGCCCTATTCATCTGCATTCAGGAACGCCAGAATCCCTTCAAGATGCGCTTCATAATTCACAAAACTGTGATCGCCACCTTCTTCAACGTAGATATCAGCGCCGGCGTAACGTGTTACTGCTTCCCGGTAGTCGAGGGTTTCATCACCGGTTTGCAGAAGCACCTTGTAGTGCTCAGGATGACTGAGCTGGGGCTGATAAAAGCGGCGAACGTGCTCAATATCGTCCTCGGCGAGAACAAACCGCGTATTGGTATAGGGGTTAACGTGTTCACCGAGGTACGCTTTGAGTAACTCAAACGGGGCCACCGCCGGATTGATCAGTACCGCTTTGCCGCCGTACTGCTCAGTTAGCCAGGTAGCCATATAGCCGCCCATAGAACTACCTATCACTTTAAGGCCTTCATTGAGCAGTTCAGGGTTATCGCTCAGTAGTGTCTTTAACTGCCCTTCAAGTTCGCCCGGGCTGTTTGATAATTCCGGGCAAATAAAGGTTGTTTCAGGAAAATGTTGCAGCAGGTACGCCCGGGTTTGGTTGGCTTTTAACGAGCTTGGAGAGCTTAAGAATCCATGTAGGTAAAGTATCGACGCCATAACGACTCCTGTTTTATTGCGTTATCCGATGTATGCGGGAGGTAAAAGCCCCATTATCTGCCCATTCAATTACCCGAAACCCTGGTTTTTCAATGGCCACGCCAAATTCGGCTGAAAGTTGCCACTGCCAGCACGAAGAAGGCACACCAAGTACCGGTGTATCGCTAAGCTGGGCCTGGGTTTCGGCGTGAATATGGCCATGTAATACAGCTTTTACCGGGTGCTTAGCAAGCCAGCGGGTTAACGCCTCGGTATTTTGCAGCGCATGATTATCCATCCAGCTACCCGTGGCAACCGGATGATGATGGATTGCCAGCAAATGCCCGGCATCCCATGCCCGGGCGATGCTGGATGCAACGCTGGCCAGTTGCTTTTCATTAATCACGCCAAGTGTTCCCTCAAATCGCGTATCCAGGCCATGAATATATTTGCCGTTGAGTACCCAGGGCGTATCCGCCTGTAACCAGTTGGTTTTGAGCGTCTCATCAAAATAAGAGTTATTGTCGTGATTACCGGGGATCACCCGCCATGGTATCTCCCCACCCCATCGGTTCAGCAGACTCAGAAATAACTGATAACTGGCCCCGCTATCGTCGCCGGAGATATCTCCGGTAAATAACAGACCGTCTGGTTGTTGCTCAAGGGCAGCAATCAGCACAGAAGTCAGAGATTGAGCGGGATTAATATCACCGTAGGCGGATAATTCGGGTGATTCAAACAAATGACAATCAGATATTTGGATCAGCTTCATTCAGGTTGAGGCAATAGGTTGGGCGTTGTGATTTAAACAAAAATTCAGCCATTCGGTTAAAAATAAATTCACCATGTGCTTTTCGTTTCTCAACCGCATTTTTGCATTGGGATATTCATAAGAGGGCGCCAGGGCACCGGCATTCTGACTCGAGGTGACTTCGGCCATTCGCGCATCATGATACAGCCTGACCGTCATGGACGGTTTGAGATAGTCCGGCGTGGATAGATTCACCTGTTCTACCAGAATAGTACTGGTATAGCGTGCGGACTCAATAATTTGAATCCGATAAGAAAGCCCTAGTCCAGCAGTAAACCGGTAGGTTAAATCTTCGGTATCACAGTCGGGTAACATGGTTAAAAGATGCACGTAATTACGCTCGCAGATTGCCTGCAAGGTGGGTAAATTCGGTACATATTTACGCTTGTTACTGGTCACCGGACTGCCACTGTTCTAACAAAGTGTGTTTGTTCATAAAGAACCATTGTAACGCAATTATGCTTGCAGCGTTGTCTATTTTACCCGATTCAAGCCACTCTCTGGCTGTATCCTCTGCCACCCGGTGGACTAAAATATCTTCTGATTCATACTCCAGTCCGTGCACGCCGGAGGCATTAGCCGCATCGGTACAGGCCACATAAACATGCAGCCGTTCGGTAGTTCCGCCCGGACTGGCCAGGTAACTCAGCGCCTTAGTCAGGTTAGTCAGTGCGATACCGGCTTCTTCCTCTGCTTCGCGGTGACACACCGATTCCTGACTTTCGCCTTCATCGATGATGCCGGCAATGATTTCTATTAACCAGGGCGACTCGGTAGTGGGTAATGCACCAATACGAATTTGCTCGATTAACACAAATTCCTGACGTACCGGATCGTAAGGCAACACCGCTACAGCGTGGCCCCGCTCGAAGATTTCCCGGCTGATGTTGCCGGTCCAGCTACCGTCGTATTTCTTATGCGAAAAATCGTAGCGAACCATTGTGAAAAAGCCTTCGTACAAGGGTTCAATTGCGGCGATTTTGACGTCTTCTGAGTTGAAACGTTGAATTTTCGCTGTCATTGCATTCTCATTTATTGGTTAAACCAGTTAATATACGCGATTGAATATTTACGATCATGAGTGTATATATAATTTTGCATGAACACGCTCAGGCAAATAAGACACATATTCTGTTACACTTACGCAAGCTCTGTTACGACTTAGTGGTGTCTTTTATTATGCGATTTTTTTAAAGTACACCAATGTAATTGAAGTGAGATCGTCATTTGGGTGCATGGTTCGGGCAAAGGCATACCCGTTAACCATACTAGCGTAATATTGCTACCCATATCACCCATTTAGTTAGTAAACACAGTTGAGATTGAAGGCACAAACATGAAAAAAACACTTTTATCGCTAATGCTTGGTCTGGGAATGACCACGCCAGTATTAGCAGATAGCTTATTGGACGTTTATCAACAAGCCATGGCCAACGATCCGGTTGTTAAGGGTGCAAAAGCACAACGCGATGCTGCTTATCAGGCCATTCCCATTAGCCGTGCCGCGCTGTTACCACAAATTTCAGGCTCACTGGGGTATTCTACCTCTACCAGTGAATCAACGCAGAACATCCAGCGCGAAGACGAAAATGGCAATCCGACCTTCGAAATTGTTGATGTAGAAGTTGATCGTGACTCAACCAGTTGGGGCATTGACCTGAATATGTCTTTATATGATCACTCTCGCTGGTTAGGACTGGATCAGGCCGAGTTAACCGCTGAGCAAAGTGACGCTACCTATGCTGCGGCAGTACAGCAACTGATTGTACGGACTGTTACATCATATCTGGATGTATTGCGCGCACAGGATAATCTGGATTTTGTTCAGGCCGAAAAGCGCGCCATTGAGCGTCAACTGGAACAAACCAAACAACGTTTTGAAGTTGGCTTAACGGCTATTACCGATGTGCATGAAGCTCAGGCTAATTACGACAGCACAGTGGCTCAGGAAATTGTGGCCGAAAACCGTATTGAATTAGCCCGTGAAGCGCTGCGTGTTATAACCGGTAAATATCACGACCGCCTAGATGTGCTGGATACCAAACGTTTCGCCGCCTCTGCGCCAGCTCCACAAGCGGTTACTGAATGGCTCAGCATTGCTGAAGAATCCAACCTGACCTTATTAGCACAGCGACTGGCTATGGATGTTGCTAAAATGGAAATCGATATAGCTACAGCGGGACACTACCCTACACTTGGCTTATCGGCATCATACGGCAGCTCAAAAACCGAAGTTTCATCACCGTTTTTCACCAACGAAACACCTTTCCAGGATAGCCAAAGCATTGGCTTAAATGTTTCTGTGCCTATCTACCAGGGTGGTCAGGTATCAGCGCAATCAGATCGCGCCCGGGCTCTGTTCGTTAGCGCAGGGCAGGATTTAGAACTAGCGCATCGTCAGGCTATCCAGTCGGTACGCAGTTCATACAATGACGTGAAAGCCGCTATCTCAACCATTCGGGCGCTGGAGCAAGCGGTACTTTCTGCAGAAAGTGCGTTAAAGGCAACCGAAGCGGGCTTTGATGTGGGTACACGTACTATTGTAGACGTACTGAATAGCACCCGTAATCTGTTCGACGCTCGCGCTAATCTGTCTGGCGCGCGTTATGACTTTATTCAGGCTATGGTGTCACTTAAAGAAGCCGCCGGTAACCTCACGGCCAACGATCTTGAACTGGTAAGCCAGGGCATGCGTGAAGCGCCGATTGATGCAGAGTAAAGTTGTCTGAATAACTAAAAAACGCGCCCACAAGGCGCGTTTTTTATTGCTTAAATGGGATGTCAGGGCTTGAGTGTAAACTGCAGGGCTTCAAGTCGTTGAAGGATCTCTTCCATAGACGCCTTTATTTTAAGGGTTTCTTCAACACTCGGCGCATGGTTATTTAATTGTTCTGCCAGTTGCGCTAATTTAGCTTGCAAACTTTCACTGCTGTCGTCCATGATACGGCCTGAAAAATTGATATCTCACAATCATATAGTCTTATTTCACGATTCTCAAACGAAACTAACTGACCATGAAGGCATCTCATCTCCAGCATAAATTTGAACAGGTTCGTAGCAACAAGCTATTCGAACTGTTTGTTATTGCAGTTATTTTATTCTCAGCATTACTCGTAGGGGCTAAAACCTACGACATGCCAAGCACGGTTAATCAGGTTACCAATGTACTTGATTGGCTAATTAGCGCGTTCTTTTTAATAGAAATTACCATTCGGTTTTTGGGCGAGAGAAACAAACTCGATTTCTTCAAGAGCTTCTGGAACTGGTTCGATACACTGATAGTGTTAGTCAGTTTACTGCCAATGGAAAACAGTGATACCGCGCTGATAGCCCGACTGGTGAGGGTATTCAGGGTTCTTAGGATGATATCCATTATTCCGGAGCTGCGAATACTGCTGGTGTCATTGATGAAAGCCTTACCGCAGCTTGGCTACGTCATGCTGCTGATGTTTATTATTTTCTATATTTACGCAGCCATCGGCAGCACGTTATTTGAAGACATTAATCCGAAGCTTTGGGGCGACATCACTATTTCACTATTAACCTTATTCAGGGTAATGACCTTTGAAGACTGGACAGACGTGATGTACGAAACAATGGAAGTCTATCCATTAAGCTGGTTCTACTACCTCAGCTTTATCTTTTTCACGGCTTTCGCGTTTTTAAATATGGTGATTGGTATTGTGGTCAATGTCATGGAAGAGGAAAACGCCAAGGCTTATCGGGAAGCCCACAAAGATGAACCGACCATCAATGATATCGCCGCTCATCTAAAGCGCCTGGAACAGAAAATTGATGGCATGCAGCGAAAGGAATAATAGCACTTTAAAGGGCTAAGCCAGCCTGTTCAGGCGATCCCGGATAAGCACTACGTGCTTTCCGGGATGACGGAATAATTAATACCGGCTCAAGGCCGGTATGACGTTGAGGTGTTGGCCGATATAACAGAAATGTATTTGCTCGCTCCCATACTCAAAGCAATGCTAACCAAACCTGGATATCCCCCGGAAACGCTCTGCGTTATCCGGGGTCTGAATGTCATCCCGGAAGGCCCAAGGGGCCTATCCGGGAACCCCTTGCATGTTATCGTGGGCTAAAAATTTCCGCACTTTAAGATCAATAAGGGCTTTTTTAGAGCCGCAAAATTTCACAGTATTTTGAGTAAGCCAGCCTGTTCAGGCGATCCCGGGTAATCACTGCGTGCTTTCCGGGATGACGGAGTAAAAGCTATCTTGCCTGAGCCAGCCTGTTCAGGAGATCCCGGATAAGCACTTCGTGCTTTCCGGGATGACGGAGTAAAAGCTATCTTGCCTGAGCCAGCCTGTTCAGGAGATCCCGG
>NZ_BAAJLP010000024.1:0-90310 GCF_057547795.1 Alteromonas sp. 4NH20-0104
GACCCAAAGGGGCCAGCGACAGCTTGGCTGCCAGTTGAACCTCGTTTCCCGCTCCAATTTCTCATCCAGAGAAGTTTTTAAATTCAGAAGTAATGCACAGCGCGACCCCAAGGGGCCTGCGACAACGTAGTTGTTTCAATAGTGCCGCTTTCACCTTCGCTTTTAATACACTGAATTAATCCGTTGTCGGCGGTTGGCCGATAGTTGCGAATCCTTCAGGATACCCATGGCATCAGCACAGTTGTGCCAAAGTGTGTCTTTCTACATATTTATTCACATAATTATGCATTTTTTGTGTGCGACGTTTTAATTTTCGCCCTAAAATGGTGAATATCCAAAATTTAACCGACTATAAAATGCATTTTTGCACTGTATTGGGCACTTAAAAGTCTGCGCTTAAGGCTTTATTGCATTTTTCTTAACCACTAATGCATAAGTATGCGGGTTATTTGTACAAAACAGCTAAATAATTAGGCTAAATCAATAAAAATAGGCACAAATGCTGCTGTAGTCGGCGGATAAATAAAAAGCAAGTTGTCGTTATATCGCCGTTGAGGAGCACACATGAATAAACCAGGTAATCGATTTGCCTACTCTATTGTAGCCAGCGCAGTCATGACTGCCTGTATGGTACCAACTGCTATGGCCCAGGTGCCGGATGGTGCAAAAGAGATCGAAAAGATTGAAGTAACGGCAACCCGCCGTACCGGTTCATTACAGGAAGTTCCGCTAAATATTTCAGCGATTACCGCTGATATCATGGAAGACCAGAATTTAGAAGATCTGGAAGATTTGGCACGCTGGGTGCCGGGTCTGACAATTACTAACCAGGGTGGCCGTACAGACTCGCCTATTATTGTTCGGGGTTTGAATACCAATTCCTCGGGCCCGTCTTCCGATGGTGGCACCGTAGCCACGTACTTCGGCGATGTACCACTATTTTTGAACATGCGTTTAATCGATGTTGCCCGGGTTGAGGTGTTAATAGGCCCACAAGGGACTCTTTACGGTGCCGGTACGCTCGGTGGTGCCATTCGTTATTTGCCCAATGAAGTGGAGATGGATCTGACCACTGGCCGCGTGAAAGGTGATGTTTTCAGCGTTGCGGAAAGTGATTCCATGGGCGGTGAAGCCAGCTTCGTATTTAACACGCCTTTAATCGATGACACCCTGGCTGTGCGCGCTGCAGTCAACTACTTCAACGATCCGGGGTACCTGGATTACAACTATGTTGTGCGTGAAAGCGGCGTTTCTCTGCCTGATCCTGACTGGACAGACCCTACGGCAGTGGCAGACAACCTTAAACAGGTAAAAGATGCCAACGGCGAAAAAACCCTGACCGGACGTGTCGCCTTACGCTGGACACCGAATGACTGGTTCGATGGTACGGTATCCTACTTCTATCAAAAGCGTGAAGTTGAAGGTCGCTCGATTACGCAGTATGGCGCTCTGGATCCAGCCAATGGACTGAATGACGTTTTAGGGCCCTATGAATCAGGCTATCGCTACGAAGAACCTCGTGAGCAGGAAGATGACCTGTTGAGTCTGGAGTTAAAGGCCGATTTAGGTTTCGCTGAATTGGTTTCCGCAACGGGTTGGTCTACTTCTGAAGACATTGGTAATCGCGATCAAACCGACCTGTTGATTCGTCTGGCTTATTCTTATGAAGAATTCCCGGCGTTCAGTGCGTTTACGGAAGAAGTGGGCGATATCGACCGCTTTACTCAGGAAATCCGTTTAGTGTCTGAGCCGAGTGGCCCGTTATCGTGGATTGTCGGTGCTTTCTACTATGACACTGAAAGCTATGGTTACAGTAAGGAATTTACCCCCGGTTTCGACCAGTATGCACTGGATGTGTGGGGCGTAGGCGGAAATCCTCGTCCGGATTCACTGGAATATTACTCGGTAGATTACACCGACGTAAAAGAGCAGGCCATATTTGGTGAACTAAGCTACGAAGTGACCGATAAACTGTCCATTACCGCCGGTTTACGGGCTTACGAATACGAGGTGAACTCCCGTTCTGCGGTTGATTTACCGTTATTTGAAAGTGTGTTTTTAGGCCGAGCTTCCGACTCCATCGTTCTCGACTTCGGTGAAGAGGGCGCGGATGATTCTGGTACGCTGTTTAAGTTAAATGCCAGCTATCAGATGACTGACGATGTGCTGGTTTACGCTACGGTGAGCGAAGGTTTCCGTATCGGTGGTGCTAACGGTGTGGCTGCGTGTCCTCCGGACATCGATGAAATTACCAACCAGATTATCTGTGCACTGCCAGATGAGCAGGTTTACACCGCCGATACCACCACCAACTATGAGTTAGGTGTTAAAACCACCTTCTTCCGCAACAAGCTGCACTTCAATGCTGCGGTGTTTAACGTGGATTGGGAAGACGCCCAGGTAGGTGGTGCAACGGTGAACGGTCAGCAGCCCATTACGACCAATGCCGAAGGCGCTAACTCCCGGGGTGTAGAATTATTCACCCGTGCGGTACTCAGTGACGAACTGACCATGTATGCAACCTATTCATACACCCAGGCAGAGCTCACAGCAGATGCGCCATTCCTGTTTAATGTTTACGACGAGTTTGATGAAGATGGTAACCCAACCAATCTTGACCAGTTGTTTGATGGTAAAGATGGTGACCGCCTGCCAGGTTCACCTGAGCAGCAGTTCTCGCTCGGTTTAACCTACACGCAGGAAGTCTTTGGCGATAAGATGCTGGATATTAACTACGGTATTACTGCGCAAAGCGATATCATTACTACGGTAGGTCAACGTCGTAGTGGTGAGAGCCTGGCCGGTTATGCGGTGAGTAACCTGACGGCCAAAATCTCCGATTTTGACTGGAGTGTGACTTTCTATGTTGATAACCTGTTCGACAAGTATGCTTTCGTATCGACTCGTGCACACCAGGGTTATCAGGGAATGGGTGATATAGAGATTAACCGCACCGATTTACAGCGTGGTTACGGCCACTTCCTGTTGCGCCCGCGCACGGTTGGTGTAACGTTCAGTTATCAGTTTGAAATGTAAAACTGCGTAACCAGGGACTGCATGGCAGGCCCGGCAAGTCTATGCTTTAAAGGCACCGTAAGGTGCCTTTTTGTTGGAACCACAACCTATGCAAAACAAGCAACAGTTTATTCAGCAGGCGCTGAGTGCGATTAATCAACGAGATTATGTCGCTGCACACGGCGCATGTGTGTCGTTGATTAAACAATTCGGGGATGATGCGCAAGCGTATTTTCTGCTCGGCATGGTGCATATTGAATTACTGCAAATTCAGAAGGCCATTCGCCTGTTAGAAAAATCCGTGGCTCTTTCGAGGGAACCGCAAACCTATGCTTATCTGACCAAGTGCCATGCGCTGTTAGGTGATATGCCTGCGGCGGTAGAGGCCGCCTCCCACTGCCCGGTATCCCGTCTGGAGAAATCGCTGGCGCTGGATACCGTTGGGGTTGCACTCAGCCGGGTAGGGCTACACGAGGAAGCGCTGGACTATTTTAAAGCGGCGCTGGCAAAAGCACCGGACAACGCCCATTTTCACTATAATTATGCCGTATCCGCCAAATTTGCCGGGTTGTTTGAGACGGCAAGACAGGCCTTTGAGCAAGCTATTGCACTGAAGCCAGATTATTATCAGGCACACTTTGCGCTCTCCGATTTAGGCGGTATAAGTGACAGTACCAACCACATTGAGAGACTGACTGTTCTTCATTCAAAAACTACTGATACAGATGGCAAATTACACCTGAGTCACGCACTGGCTAAAGAGTACGAAGCGTTTAAGGAGTATGACAAAGCTTTCAAAGTACTGGACGACGCCAAACGAGCTAAACGGCGTCAGTTTGCGGCCGTTGAAAACCACTATGAGGCCATTTTTAACTGGCTGCTGGCGCAACAACCAAGCGAGATAAGCGCGGCGCAGGGCAACCCGTCATCACAGCCTGTTTTTGTGCTCGGTATGCCCCGTTCCGGGACTACTCTGGTGGAACGAATTATTACCAGCCATAGCGAGGTGGCCTCTGGCGGCGAGCTTCAGGATTTTGGACTGGCTGTAAAAGAATTGACGAAAACGCCCTCTAATCAGGTGCTCGACCTGCCAACTTTACAGGCAGCAGAGCAGCTTTCTTTTCGCGAACTGGGTAGCCGTTACCTCGAAAGAACGTCTGTTTTGCTAAACCAAAAGACACACCTGGTAGACAAGTTACCGTTTAATTTCTTCTATATTGGATTAATTCGACGGGCATTGCCCAACGCGAAGATTGTTTGTTTATTGCGGGATCCTATGGACACCTGCATCGGCAACTACCGGCAGCTGTTTTCATTAAACAGTCCGTACTTTGCTTACGCCTATGATCTTGAATCTACAGGACGTTTTTATAAGAATTTTTATTCTTTAGTGCATCACTGGCAGCGCTTGTTTCCTGAGCACGTGCGGCTGCAATCCTACGAGGAACTGGTAACCCGGCCTGATGAGGAAGTCCGGGCGTTGATTGAGTTTTGCGGTCTGGATTGGGAATCGGCCTGCCTGCAGGTGGAAAATAATACAGCACCGGTGTCAACTGCCAGTAAGGTGCAGGTGAGAGAGGCAATAAATACCCGTTCAATCGGGCGCTGGCGCCAGTATGCTGCCCATACCAAAAAGCTGGAAACACTCCTAGGCGATCTATCCGCTGAATAACCTGTAAACGGCTTTCTCTTGATTTGTGCTGTGAGAAAACGTAGGCTCTTCTGGTCTAACCAGTTGAGCCTTTAGTTTATGTCGAGTAATCCCCTAAGACGCTATGCCGAAAAAGTGAATCACTACCCTGCCTGGTTGAGCAGTCGACTGCTGACCTGGATGTTCCGTTACAAAGTCAAACTGGCGGGAACTGCCCGGGTAGATATTGTCTCTACAGACTTTTCCACCGTGACGTTCAGGCAACCTAATTATAAAAAAGTGCAGAATCATATTGGCAGTGTTCATGCTGCGGCAATGGCTTTGCTGGCTGAGTCGGCCACAGGCTTTATTGTGGGTTTAAACCTGCCCGGAGATAAGTTACCGCTGATTAAGTCGATGAATTTACAATACGTTAAACGGGCAACCGGTGATATGACAGCCGTTGCCTCACTCACTGACGAACAGATTGCAATGATGCAGCGGCAGGAAAAAGGTGAGGTGCTGGTTAAAGTAACAGTGACTGACGCAAACTCCGTCGAACCGCTTATTTGTGAGATGTTATGGGCCTGGGTGCCCAAGCGTAAATAGCCAGGGTTGCGGCGCAAAATCTGCCGGTCTTTGCTTGCTTTTGTCAGGCGCGCAGGAATACACATTAACTCCAATGGTGATTGTTCAAAAAATAGGCTATATTGAATGGAGTCGACGCCGGTGGTTATGTGCGCAGTTAAAAGGGTAACTGTTCATACACGGTGCCAGGACCTTAATTTCTGAGGTCTACAGGCCCTTCTCCAGACTATTTCCCCGGATGGATTTATGAGTGAACAACCCACCAGTGAGCCGGCTGTATCTGTTGCGCCGTCATCAGCAAAATCGTCCGCCTGGCGTGATTTTTTGCTTAGCCTGCCGCAACCCGTATTAGTCTTTTCAGCCGTTTTTGCGGTTGCCTCAATACAGATCCACAATTGGTTTGATGCCGATTTATTTACGGCACTAATGATCGTACTGCCGTTGCCTCTGGTGCTCATTGCCGAAAGAATTTGGACAAAACGTCAGGACTGGGTGCTGACTCATAAGGAATTTGCTGAGGATGTATTCTGGCTCGCGGGCGCGGTGTTTATCTGGTATCCCTTTTATACTGATTTTTATCAAACCCCCATATCTGAAGGGTTTAAAGCCGTGCGGGATACTTTGCCACTGGGCATTACCATTGAGCCGACTTCGGTCTTAGGACTGGTCTTTGCTGCCATTATGATCAGAACCCTCATAGAGTTTATTTACTACTGGTTACATCGGGTTCAGCATAGTTCTTTGTTCTGGTGGCGTATCCATGCAACCCATCATCACATCACAAAAATGGGAGCGGCACGGGCGGATCGCGGCCATCCGCTGGAATTTTTAGCTTTATTTGTGGGCTCACCCATTATTCTGGCCACGATGGGGGCCAGCGATAAAGTCATCGCGGTATCCGGCGCCTTTACACTCTTTAGCGCCTATTTAACCCATGCGAATCTACCCTTGAAATCCGGTATCTATGGCTGGTTTTTTACCACTGCAGAACAACACCACCTTCACCATTCTTATGACTACGCCAGCAGCAATACTAATTTTGGCTGCGTCATCATTATCTGGGATCGGATTTTTGGCACCTATTCAGATCGCACCGATGTGGAAAAAATTGGCGCGGGTTCGGGTAAAGCCTTAAGTATTCTCGACCAATATAAAATCGCATTTGTGTCTAACCGTAAACTCACGAAATATTGAAATGCGCGTGCCGCTAGTGCCAGATGCAACAGGTCGAAGCGGCATGTTGCTAAGCTTTACACGGCATGCCTGCCTGTTTGCAGGCCTTTGTCTGGCGGCTGTTTTACCTGCCCGGGCAGAAGATAAAACACCGCAACTGGCCATCGCAGAACAATTCATAGAGGCATTTTACTCTTTTAATGCGAACCGGCTGGCACCTTATTTACGGCATGCCGGAGATTCCGCCCAATCGATCTTTCGCTATCAGGCGTGGGCACAAGGGGGGAATTATAAGATAGTCAAACGCATGCCATGCAAAGCCGACCCCGTCAGCCACACCGTGATTTGTCGGATCACTGTGCAGGATGATTTGGTTATGGCCCTGCAAACAGGTTTTGATGTGACAGACTCCTTCCATCTCACTTTTACCGAGAATCTGATTACCGCTATTGAGACCAGTTCCAACGACCAACCCATTTATTACGAGGCAAGGCGCTGGGTCGCTGAACAGTATCCCGAGCTAATGAAAGGTGTCTGTTCTGATAATGCTCCATCGCCGGCCGAGTGCGCCAGAGCCATGGCGCTTGGTTACAGGGCATTTTTTAAGCAGCAACAATCCGCTCACTAACTCGCCTTTAGAACCTTCTTTTGCAAAACCGTAAAAAATAACTTGCAGATGTGTAACCTTTGGGTATCATTGATACCTATGGGTTACATATGGTGTGTATAGGTTTCATGTGTAATAGTAAGGTTACTTATTAAGGAATTTTAAAATGGAAATGGATGAAACCAGAAACAAAACAAATGAAAGCAGAAAGCAGATTAATGCGTTCCTGGGAGTTGTGACAGCTGAGGTAGAGCAGCAATATTTGGCCTATACCGGTAAAATTAGCGTTGCCGCGGCAATACTTTTGTTGATGAGTGTGGCACAGGATTTCTTTGGGGATAAAGGTAGTGTGATGTATTGGGGGCTGGGATGTACCATGCTGGCAGGTGTTATCCTGGTCTTTTTGTTATCAATGAAATCAATGAAATTCTACAGGTATACAAACCGCCTGGGATTTTGGTCGCTGAAATTTCAGGATGAGTATGCGGACTATGTAAGTGCGTTTAGCTTACGGGCGACCTGCCACATTATGATGAACGGCGGATTTCTGCTGGCTATTCTGGGAGATAGCCAGTGGTTTCTTGAGTCCTTAACACCCATCGGTCTGACCGACGCAATATTCGTTCTATTAGGGGTGGCCATGCTCACCCATGGCGTGCTGATTTTATGGAAATTACGTGAGGAAGATGCTGATGAATGAAGAATTGGATAATCATATCCATAAACTTCGCCTGCAGCACAAGCTTTCCCAACAGGAACTGGCCGACGCCATCGGCGTGTCGAGGAAAACCATTAGCACGGTGGAAACCGGTCGGTTTACACCGTCAGTAGTGATAGCACTTAAAATTGCAGCCCATTTTGAGGTGCCGGTGGAGCAGGTGTTTGCCCTTAAGTAGTCTCTTAATAGACTCTAAAGATTCAGGTGGTCGACATTGCAGGGAATGTGACGCGCACGGTCAGGCCGCCGCCCTCTCGGTTTTGCAGTGCTATCTGGCCATGATGGGCCTCTACAATCTCCCGACATAAAGCCAGTCCCAAACCACTGCCTGAACTCTTGGTAGAATAAAAGGGCACCAGCGCCTGGGAAAGTACAGTTTCAGACATGCCTTTACCTAAATCGCTGACTTCGATAATGGTGTGCTGTTTGTTAAGGGTAATGCTCAGGGTAACATCTTCTGCATGGGAGTCAGATTCATGGGCGTTCTTTAACAGGTTGATCAGCAATTGTTCCAACTGAATGGTATCGGCAAAAAGCTCTCCTTCGCCTTTTTCGTGATAATGAAACGGCCACTGCTGCTGTAACTGAGAAATAAACGCAACCCGGTTAATTTTTTCGGGCTTAGGCTCAGGAAGTTTGGCAAATTTACCATAGCCCTGCACGAAGTCGCTTAAATGTGCGACACGTTCAGAGATAGTGGCAAAAACGCGCGCTAACCGAGGTTCATCGAGGTTTTCACTGAGCAGACGGCCACTGTGCAGCAGGGAAGACACCGGGCCAATAGAGTTATTCAGTTCATGGCTGATAATCCGGATCACCTTTTTCCAGACCGCCACTTCCTGACGGCTCAGTTCACGGGTCATTTGTTTAAGAATAAACAGTCTGTGATGCTGATTATTCAGTACAAAACGGCCTATGGATAAATGCCAGGTTTCGTTCTCACCGGTTGAGCAGGGCAGGGTAAACAACCCTTCTTTTGCTTCTCTGAGAACGGTGGCCGCCGGCGCGGAGATGTTATCCAGCAAGGCTGATAAGGGAAAGCCTTCCAGTCGGTCGCTGGCATGAAAGAAGTCTCTGGCTGCATAGTTACTGAAGACCACTTGCTGGTGGTCGTTGAGTAACAGCAGAATTTCAGGGGAACTCTGCAACACCTTATCGAGCATCAGTTCCCGCTGATGCAGCCAGCGTTTTTCCTGGCGTAATTTTTCTGCCGACTCGTTATACAGCAAGCATAAGTCGCCTAAGGGGTCTTTTTCCCGGTATACAAGTTGGTTTGAGAACTCACCGTCTTTAAAGTTAAGCAGCCCCACTTTTAGCGAGTCCAGCGAGGTTGAAAGCCGGGCCAGTCCTTTTTTCATAATGAGCATGCACACAATTAACGTAAAAGCGAACAACGCAATCTTAAGGTTGATTGACCAGTCAAGCAGCCATAGTAGTGGGGTGAAAGCTACGGTCACGGCTATCACGGTAGCCATGTACACCATAAAAAAAGGGGGCAATGCCGTTCTCAATACTCAATTCCAAATTTTTTCAGTCTGCGATAGAGCGATTGTCTGCTCATACCAAATTCTTTTGCCACCCGGGCGATAACACCTTCATGTTTTTCGATGGCATACTCCAGTGCCTGACGGGAAGGCTCGGCACTCACGGCTGCATGAGTAACCGAAGTGGAGCCAGTCAGGGCAAAGTCGGCAAGGCGAATATCGCCATCGGGTTTGAGTACTGCCACCCGCTTGCAGGCATTTTCCAGCTCCCTGACATTACCTGGCCAGGTATAGTCAGCCAGGGCTTTTTGCACATCCAGACCGATATCCCGGCCGGGCAGAAAGTGCGTAATTAACGGCATTACATCATCCGGTCGTTCACTGAGCGGTGGTAGCCGAAGTTCTATGGCGTTCAGCCGGTAATATAAATCTTCACGGAAACGGCCTTGTCGGATATCCGTTGTTAAGTCTGCATTGGTGGCTGACACAACCCGAACATTAACCTTACGGGTTTGTACCGAGCCCAGACGTTCAAATTCGCCGGTTTGCAGTACCCGCAGTAATTTCATTTGTCCGGTGGGTGATAAATTGCCAATTTCATCGAGGAACAGAGTGCCGCCGTCTGCGGCTTCAAAGCGACCGATCCGCACTTTCTGTGCCCCGGTGTAGGCGCCGGGTTCGGCACCAAATAGCTCAGCTTCCATTAAATCCGGGGGTAACGCCCCGGCATTAATGCTAATAAATGGCTTGTCTCTGAGCGGGGAACACGCCTGTATCAACTGGGCTATTTTTTCTTTGCCGCTACCATTTGGCCCGGTGATCAACACGCTGATATCGGACTTTGCTACCTGAATAACCATGTCTATCAGGCGCTGCATGGCTGCGCTTTGATAAACCAGTCCAACCTTGTTAGCGGCTTCTCTGGCGTCTAAGAAAACAGTCTGCTGTTTTGCTAACTGTGCACTTTGCGAACGGGCTTTGCCCAGCTCTATCAGGTTTGCCACGGTGTTAATCAGTTTCTGATCGTCCCATGGCTTGGCTATATAGTCTGCGGCGCCGGCTTTTACCAGTTCGACAGCTTGTTCAAGCTCGGTCCAGGCGGTAATTAAGATCACCGGCAGGTGCGGGTTAAGCTCGCGCAGGGCTTTAAACAGCTGCTTACCTTCCTCGCCGGAGGTGGTGTCGGCACTAAAATTCATATCCTGGATAACCAGCGATATACTCTGGTAATTCACAATTTGCCGGGCAGCCACAGGGGTGTTTGCGGTCACTACCGTATAGCCATGAATTTCCAGTAACAACGACAGTGCCTCAAGCACTGCCGGGTTATCATCAACAAGTAGAATTTTATCCATAATTTCAGTGCTTAAACAGCCTGTTAAGGGTTAGATGCTGACACTTTACGACCTTACCGTTAAATACTGCGGGTGGCAACGCTGGGTGAAATTTGTGCCGCCCGTCGGGCTGGAAAAATGACCGCCAACAGGGTCATCACCAGCACCATCACTGCGGTACCTGCTATGTATTGCAGTTCCAGCGCCGGCAGCGAAAACCGCTGCAGTAACTGTTGACCCATTAATACCGCTGCGGTGCAACCAATAATCAGCCCACCACTGCATATCAGGGTATTTTCTACCAGAAAGTAGCGAATAATATCTGACTTGCGGGCACCCAGCGCGCGGCGGGTACCAATCTGACGGGTTCGCTTACTGATATTAAACAGCGTGAGACCAAATATGCCCAGTGCGGTAATCGCTACCAGTACCACAATGAGGACCATCAGCATTCTTAGCATAAGCGTATCCGACGCATTGTACTGGCGCTTATTTTCGTCCAGCGTGATCACATTGGTGAATACTCGTTTGTCGTAGGCGGCTAATAATTTATCCTCCACCGTTTGCATTACGGCAGCACGCTGACCAGGCTCGGTACGCACAATAATATGCTGATAGGTTTCGGCTTTGATGTAGGGGAAAATCACCACGTTATCCGGTCGGTCGTCTTTCAGCCACGGGCCTTTCATCTTATCGACGATGCCTATGATTTTGAATGGCTTGTCACCCATGTACATGAGTTTACCCAGGCCGTCGCCATCAGGGTAAGCTTCCTCTACAAAAGTCGACGAAGCAATGGCCACGTTAGGGACTTTGCCCGGATCCTGCGTTACGATGACTTCGTCAGGGGCAAAGTTACGCCCTTGTGTAAGCTTAACGCCCAGGGTATTGAGCATGTGGTCGTCGCCAAACAGATAACCGGCACGAACGTTACGGCCTGGTTCTGGCGCTGGCTTCAGGCCCATCCCCGAGGCGCTGCCGGAGCCGCTGAGCGGTACTGCGTTACTGAGCGAAGCATCCACCACGCCAGGCAGATTACGCAGTAAGACCTCGTCTTCCTCAAACTGCTGAGACAAATCCCGATCCTTGCCGTAGGTCATTACGGTTATGGAGAAGATGTCCTGCTCCGGATAACCGGTTTCCTGCTGCAGGTACGTCATCCGGTCCTGAATGATAAAGGCCGCATTGCTGACAATCGCGGTGGTAATGGCAATTTGGATCAGCAGCAGGATTGCGCCCACTTTAGAGCGGCGCAGGGCGTTAATAATGGGTTTAATTTCTAACATCATGCGGCTCCTATTGAGTTTTAAGGTAAGTGGCGGGTGTGGTTCGGCAAACCAGCCAGGCCGGATACAGACCCGCAATCACACAGGCCGAAATAGCAATCACCGGTGCCGACAGCAACATCGAAAGGTCCATGGTGGCAAGGGGAGAGTAGTACTCCTGCGTCAGGCGCACACCCCACAGTCCCAGTTGTGCGATACCGATACCCAGTAAGCCGCCAATCAGACCTAACATCGACACTTCAATAATATGTTGCAGGAACACCTGACGCTTGCTGGCCCCGAGTGCCCTGCGTACGCCTACTTCCGGCGCCCGGCGCATAAATTTGGCCAGCAGCAGGCCCAGAATATTGGCCAGACAGACGGCCAGAAACATAAAGCTCAATGCCACCAGTACCTCATTGTCTTCAGACACCACATTGCGGTAATCGAGCCAGGCATTCACATCGCGCAGTCCGTATTCGAGTTGTTCGCGGTTAAAGCGGCCAAACTTTTGCTGTTCCGCCATGTAACTCATCAGATAATCGCCGTACTGACTGACCGCGGCCTCATCCTCAAGCTGTACCCAGAACTGCAGCCAGAAGATTTCAGACTGGCGTTTATCCTTCATAGAACGGATATTCTCGAACTTCCAACCGTTGCTGTTACCCCAGGTATTAATGTCCATGGCCGCAATCAGGCTAAAGGGAATATAAATACTTTCCTGACTGTTAAAGGCGCCGTTATTCACATCATAAAACTTCATATGGGTTTGCCAGGGGGCAATAACACCGACGATCCGAAAGCTGGTATCGTCGAGATAGATTTGCCTGCCCACGGAATTTTCGCCGCCAAACAGCTTCTCATTGAGTTCTTCACTGATCACTGCTACCGGGCTTGCTGCATCAGCCTGTTCCTGCGTCCAGGCGGAGCCGTAAATGAACGACAAATCAAACAGTGTAAAGAAGTCACTGTGAGTCACCCGGGTATTTTGAATAAACGGGCGAATCTCAGAATTGTCCATGTGCACTGTAAAGCCGGTTCTCAACATGGCAGCCTTGTACTGCGGAAACGGCGCTTCGGCGAGGTTTTTGGCATCCTGATAGGTTAACTGATACGGTAGGTTATCCTCAGACCAGGTGTCTTCGCCGTCATCCATGGTTTGTAACTGCGGATGAAATAGGCGGCTGCTTTTATGCTCTATGGGGTCCATGGACATCATGTGATAAACCGACAAACTGGTCATGGTAATCCCGATGCCCAGGGCAATGGCCAGCACCATCAAAAAGCTTACCAGCGGGGTGCGGCGCAGGCTGCGCCAGCCTAAATCTATATAATGCAGAAACATATCAGCCTCCTACCACCTGACGATCAGTCTGGCCGGAGACGCCCTGATACAGGGTTAAATCGGCCACCTGGCCGTCAACAATCTGTATGTTGCGTGGCGCCCGGCGAGCCAGCTCAGGGTCGTGCGTAACCATCACGATGGTGGCTCCATCGCGGTTAATTTGTTCCAGCAGTTCCATGACCTGGCGGGCCATCAGGCTGTCGAGGTTACCGGTTGGCTCATCGGCCAGTAAGAAACGCGGCTCACCGGCCAGGGCCCGGGCGATGGCTACCCGTTGTTGTTGTCCGCCCGAGAGCTGCTGAGGCAAATGTTTGGCGCGGCTGCCGAGCCCTACCTGTTCAAGGCAGGACTCAATCCGTTTTTTACGCTCTGCTGCCTTAATACCGCGATAGCGCAGCGGTACTTCAACATTTTCGTATAAGTTCAGGTCCGGAATGAGGTTAAAGCCCTGAAAGATGAAGCCGATTTTCTGGTTGCGCAGGTCGGCGCGCTGATTATCCGATAACCCGCCCACATTGACATCATCCAGCATATACTCACCGCTGGTATAGGGTTCAAGCATACCAGCAATGTTTAAAAACGTGGTTTTGCCTGAACCGGAAGGCCCCGTTACTGCGATGAACTCACCTTCTTTG
Organism: Alteromonas sp. 4NH20-0104; assembly: GCF_057547795.1. Taxonomy (NCBI): domain Bacteria; kingdom Pseudomonadati; phylum Pseudomonadota; class Gammaproteobacteria; order Alteromonadales; family Alteromonadaceae; genus Alteromonas; species Alteromonas sp. 4NH20-0104. Next base: position 13,795 of record NZ_BAAJLP010000024.1, read on the forward strand.
ACTTCCAGGTCAAAATCCCTGAGGGCATGTGTCTGGACCATTTCGGTTTGATAAACTTTGCTCACATTCTTCATTGTTAACATTAGGATCTTCCTTTCAATTAAGTGCACGTGTCAGCACGAGGCTTAACGCAGTAATATGGATTCGGCCTGGTCAAAGCCCTGATAGCTGGACACGATAATTTCATCGCCGGGAACCGCTCCGGTTAGGATCTCTACCTCACGCATGCTGGTGGCTCCGGTTTCAATATTGATTCGGGTTGCCACGTCACCGTTAAGTTTGTAGGCCACATAACCGCCTGATTGCAGGAAACTGCCGCGACGAACTTTGAGCACATCACTACGATTTTCCAGCAGTACCCGGGCCGTTACCTGTTGGTTCTGGCGAATTTGATTAAGGCTACTTTGATCAAACCGGACGCGGGTAGTGACTTCCCGTTCGGCTACTTCTGGTGAGATAGCTGAAAGTGTGCCCAACACCGTCTGACGACCGATTTTGAGCTCCACGTCCATGCCCAGGCCCAGTTCATTGGCAAAGCTTTCGGCCACGTTGATTTCCGCTTCATAGGCGGTCAGGTCAACCAGCGTCATGAGTGGCTGATTGGCAGTAACCAGCGAGCGTCCGGTAACAAACAGGTTGCCTACCACGCCTTCAACACTGGCCTCTATGGTCAGGTTCCCCACTTTTCTTTGCAGCTCTTCAACCACCAGTTGCTGTCTGGCCAGCGTATTTTCAGCGGCCTGTACTTCAAAGGCGAGTGTATCCTTGGCAAGGGCAACTTCCTGTTCTGCATGAGTTACCGTCAGCATCGCCCGGGCCAGTTCATCTTCCGCCTTTTCATAGTCTATCTGGCTGATAATATTGGTTTTAATTGATTTGTTGGCACGGCGGCTTTCGCGCTCAGCAGCCTTGAGTTCAACTTTGGCTAAATCGAGCTGTTTGTTTAGCAATAAAGTCTGACGACGGGCATCGAGGGATTTTCGAGCCAGCTCTCCCTCCAGGCGCGCCAGCTCTGAACGTTCCTGTTGCAACTGATTCTGCAACTGCGGGCTGTCTACTCTGGCGATCTCCTGACCTTTGCTAACTGAGTCGCCGGCTCTGACCAACAGCGTAACCAATCCTTCTTCCGGGCTGTAAACCTGAGGTGCATTGGCGGCTACAATACGGCCTGTGGCAGCTATGTCCCGAACCAAATCTCCCTGTTCTACTGTGGCGATCTGTACACTGGCACGGTCCACCGATTTTGCCGCCGACTCTGTGTTAAGTATGGCATGTGCCGATAGCGCAACCGCTATCAGAGCCGCGGCAATAACGACAAGGCGTTTAATATTGTTCCGCCGCTGAGGCGCTACAACGGAATCCTGGGCGCTGGTGTCCTTGATCATTTCAGGCCACCTAATTGAATGGATTCCAATAAGGTAATACATGCTGCTGTAATCAGTATCATTGCCGGGACGGCAAGAAAATGAATGAGTAACATAAGGTGTTCCTCCTAGAACGGTTACCAGAACAGATACCAGATACATGCCAATTCATAACCAATTGTTTTTTATTGTTTTTGTTGTTTTTGGGTGTCCGGTTATCAACAAGCGGACACTTTAAGTGTCCGGGTCGGACACCCGTACTCGGTTGCTGGCGTACGCTTTGATCGTTTTCTACAGCGAAATCCGTTACACTGTGGCGGTCAAATACTGAGCGATTGGGCTTATTCAGGGGATGGATAAGACCGGAAATACCGCTGGTCACCCATGCCAGACAGGTTGCCTGGAGCGAAGGCGGGTAAGTGCCCGGGCGTAGCGGGAATAAGAGCGAAAAAATTGAACGAAATATTTATCCTAATTTGATGTGGTAAATTAAATTGATTTTTTCGCTGCTGTTTATTTTGAAAGGGCCTGATTATTAAGCGCTGCAAGGGTGTTTTGAATCATCAGACTGTTAATTTGATGTAAATATAAAAATTTCGTTTTTGTGTGAATAATCACCTGTAAATAGGATGTTTATCCTATTATATTCACTATTTGGGATATGTATCTCACTTTTATGAAAAAAGTTGTTTGATCTTCCCAGTGCCTTCGATATAGTCCGCGTACACGACAATCAAGGTCAATTTGCAATCGACTTTCTGTCATTGTCACTCAAGCAGTTTGCTTTAACTAATTCATTGAATTACTTCAATGATTAGTGTGAATTAACGATCCAACAGGAGATAACACCGTGAAGATGATGTCGGGCGCCGCCATGGTGGTGGAAGCGCTAAAAGATGTAGGAGTTACACATGTATTCGGTTACCCGGGTGGTGCCGTTCTTGACATTTATGATGCATTATTTGCTCAGGATGATGTCAAACATGTCCTCGTGCGTCACGAACAGGCTGCTGCTCATATGGCAGATGGTTACGCGCGTTCGACAGGTAAAACCGGTACCGTCCTCGTAACTTCAGGCCCGGGTGCAACCAATACCCTCACCGGTATTGCGACCGCCTATATGGATTCCATACCGATGGTTGTGTTATCTGGTCAGGTACCGTCGAACCTCATCGGTGAAGATGCCTTCCAGGAAACCGACATGGTGGGCTGCTCGCGCCCGGTGGTGAAGCACAGCTTCCTGGTAAAGCGCGCGGAAGATATTCCTGATGCAATCGCCAAGGCTTACTATATCGCTAATACCGGCCGACCCGGCCCGGTAGTAGTTGATTTGCCAAAAGATATCGTGAACGTTATGGAAGAACATCCGTATGTGTTCCCAACCGATGTCTCCATGCGCTCGTACAATCCGACGGTTCGCGGCCACATGAAGCAGGTGAAGAAAGCCGTTGCTTCCCTTAAAAAAGCTGAGCGCCCGGTATTGTATGTGGGCGGTGGTGCCATTACGGCTGAAGCTTCTGGTTTGGTGACTCAACTGGCTGAGTTATTACAGGCTCCGGTCACCTGTACCCTGATGGGGCTGGGGGCATTCCCCGGTACTCATGAGCAATTCGTTGGCATGCTGGGCATGCACGGTACGCTTGAAGCCAACAAAACGATGCATAACTCAGACTGTATTTTAGCGTTGGGTGCCCGGTTTGATGACCGCGTGACCAATAACGTTGAGAAGTTCTGTCCACATGCCGATATTATTCATGTGGATATTGATCCGGCGTCAATTTCAAAAACGGTGAACGCGCACATTCCGGTGGTTGGCTCAGTTGAAACCGTGCTTGAACAGATTTTAAACCTGTTAACGCCTGAAGAGTTACCAGAGCAGAAAGCTAAGCTGGCTGACTGGTGGGAGCAAATTACCCAGTGGCGCAGCCGTAAATGCCTGAACTTCGAACAAGGTGAGTCGGTCATTAAACCCCAGAAGGTTATTGAGTCATTATATCAGCACACAAATGGTGAAGCCTACGTCAGCTCTGACGTTGGTCAGCATCAGATGTTTGCGGCGTTGTACTACCCCTACGACAAGCCACGTCGGTGGATTAACTCTGGTGGCCTTGGCACCATGGGCTTTGGTTTACCTGCTGCGATGGGGGTTCAGTTTGCTCACCCTGAAGCCACGTCTGTGGTAGTCACCGGTGACGGCAGTATCCAGATGAATATTCAGGAACTGTCTACCTGCTTGCAGTACAACCTGCCGATTAAAATTATTTCGCTGAATAACCGCGCGCTGGGCATGGTTCGTCAGTGGCAGGACATGATTTATAAAGGGCGTCATTCCCATTCTTATATGGATTCCATGCCTGACTTCGTCAAACTGGCCGAAGCGTATGGCCACGTGGGTATTAAAGTTGATTCACTGTCTGAACTGGACGCTGCTATGGAGAAATGCTTTAGCATTACCGATCGTCTGGTATTCATGGATATTGCGGTTGACCAGAACGAGCATGTATACCCCATGCAAATTAAATACGGAGCAATGGATGACATGCGTTTAAGTAAGACGGAGAGAACCTGATGAAGAGAATTATTTCAGTATTAATGGAAAACGCGCCAGGTGCATTATCCCGTATAGTCGGTGTCTTTTCGCAGCGGGGTTATAACGTTGATTCATTGTGTGTAGCCCCCACTGAAGACCCTAGTTTATCGCGCCTGACCATCATCACCCATGGTGATGACAAGGTGATTGAGCAAATTACCAAGCAGGTCAATAAGCTGGTGGATGTGCTCAAGGTTATCGATTTATCAGAAAATGCGCATATCGAACGGGAAATGATGCTGATTAAAGTCGCCACCCGTAACGAAGCTATTCGTGCAGAGGTAAAGCGCAACGCCGATATTTTCCGGGCAAATATCCTCGATGTCTCGCTAAACAACTACACCATGGAAGTGACCGGTACTACAGATAAGCTGGATGCCTTCGCTACAACCATGGCGCAGTGCACTGAAATTATTGAGTCATCACGCACCGGTGTGTGTGGCCTGGCCCGCGGTGAGCGTGCTTTGCGCCCTTAACCAGTCAAGCATGAAAAAGCCCGGCTCTCAGCCGGGCTTTTTTTTACCTAAAACTGGTGGTTTGGCAAAGCCAGCGAAGGGTGCTTTCCGGGTTCCCGAAACTGACTGTAATCCTGACGTTGCTGACCGCGGATAGCCAGTACAATGAGTGCAACAGAGAACAAAGAGAAAAATACCCTCAGATGACTTTCGTCAAACCGGGCGCTGAGCTGTGGCTGGGGTTTGTAAAACAGGGGTGGAGTCTGGTAACCGAAGCTTTGCTGGAACTGTAAAAGGAGTTCGTCATGGTCCGGTTGCAATGCTGACGCTGGCAAGGACAAACCGAGGCAAAATAAAAGTTTTATGCAGCTTTTAAATAGCACTTATACCCCTCCTTGTTGCGTATAGCGATTAATAATTAACCAGTCCAGTTGGTCTATTAAACCCAATTCTGGGTTTGTGAGCAAGAGGTAAGCGGTTTAAAACTGTTACGAAAATACATTAACGATGAGTAATGTGCTGATTTTATTTTGATTTATTTTTTAACGGGGAAAGCGTAAAAGCAACGGGCCACCACATTTTAATGTTAGCCGGACGAACCGTGCGCCCTTCGCTAAGGCTAATTATTGTTGGCCGTAATAAAATTCAAAACGCATGGCCACCCCGTATGAGGGCTTAAAGTCTTCTTTGCGAAGCCAGATAACAAAAGGCTCAAGCTCAAAATAAAGCCACGAACGTAAGTAGTTAGTGCGCCAACGGGCGCTGGTATAGACCTCGTTGAGGTGATGATTGGGCTTGGTCAGGCCCTTGGTCACAAAGGTATACAATATCGCACTTTCCTGGGTCAGCGGCCGCAGGTATTGCACTTCATGTCGCCAGAACCAGTCCTCAAAACGGTCACGGTAATAATAACGGTTATTAAAACGCAGGTATTTTTCATCGGCCAGCAGGTAGGTGAAATCCAATCCGAGCTCTGCTCCGAGCTCATCACGGGTGTAATAGTACAACTCGGCGTCGTAATCCATCTTCAGGACATCAGTGAAGTGATAGTCACTTTCATACTGACTCTTGGCAAACAACTGGCCCCGTCGACCGGCACCAATGCGATGAGAAATAGGCGAGTCCTGTTCTTCCTGATAACGCAGCGACAAGGTGGTGGAATCCCGGTTTTCGTTTACTGCATCCCGGGCCGCTCTGATAGAGTCCTGACGATCGTAGCTCTCGTCATCAGACAACATTAAATCGACTCTGTCTTTAAGGGCCGGTAGCTTCACCCTGACTCTGAAACGAAAATCCTGGGCAGCGAGATCGCGGGTGCGGGGCTCCCAACCGAATCTTACCCGGCCCTCTGCGCGGGCGTTTTCATGCTCATCACTGTCGGCCAGGGCAAAAAATTCGTCGAGTCGTTGCGCGGTATAATCCATAGAGTCACTAAAATTACTGTGCCAGTTGTCCAGCCAGCTCTCGGTTGCTGGCGGTGTTTGCAGGGGCTTATCGCGCTCAACCGATGCTTCGTCAGACTGACCGAAGGCCTGGCTACCAATCCATAACCACAGGAGCAGCAAGCTGGCGAATTGCCTGAATTTAACCAACAAGAGACCACGTTCCTTTTATTGTTAGCGAATCTAAATCGACCATTAGGAGTTAAGCACCTGACTTCCCTGAAAATGCTTGCAACTGATAAACTTAGCTTGCGCGATAATACCAGTAGCTGCAAATAAATTTTTCACCTGGGACATATCGAGTGACGGTCAGATATTTGGCGCCGATTTTTTGCCGGCAGACTAATCAGTACTGGCTTATCCTAAATAGCTCGGTAGAATATCCTGATTAATCGATAAAAGTGCTGTCTGAACTGACAGTCAATGGCATACTGTAGCCACAGATGTAAGTAAGAGGTTGATATGGGCAATATGGGTTTTTGGCAGTTACTGATTATATTAGTAATTGTAGTGTTATTATTTGGTACTAAGCGCTTAAAAGGAATTGGTTCAGATTTAGGCGGTGCCATTAAAGGCTTTAAGAAAGCCGTAACCGAAGAAGATGCGGATTTTAAAGAACCTCAGAACAAGGTTGAAGAAAAGCCGAAAGCTGAAGGTGAAGCGGTTAAGACAGAAAGCGAAACAAAAGAAAAACACTAATGTTTGATATCGGTTTTTGGGAAATCCTGCTGATTGGTGTGCTGGCCTTGCTGGTGCTTGGGCCCGAAAGGCTGCCAGGCGCCATCCGGGCTACACTTAAAACAGTTCGCAGTGTGCGTAATACCGCGAGCGGCTTTAAGGAAGAGATCGAGCATCAACTTCGCGTGCAAGAACTTCACGAAAACCTGAAAAAAGCAGAACAGCAGGGTCTCAAAGACCTGTCGCCGGAATTAAAGAGCAGTGTGGATGAGCTAAAACAAGCCGCCGAATCTGTTCAAGAACCGTATAAAAAACAGTAAATGTCAGAAGAAAACAGTCTTATTTCGCACCTGATTGAGCTGCGCTCAAGGTTGCTGCGCGCCGTCCTCAGTGTTTTGCTGGTATTTATCTGTTTGGCTTACTTTTCAAACGACTTATATCAGCTGCTGGCAAAACCATTGTTGAATTCTATGCCAACCAATTCTTCAATGATTGCTACCGATGTTGCATCTCCTTTCTTCGCGCCGTTTAAACTCACCATGGTGTTGTCGTTCTTTCTGGCAATCCCTTATGTGCTCTATCAGGTGTGGGGGTTCATCGCCCCGGGGTTGTATCGCAATGAAAAGAAACTGGTAGCGCCCTTACTTTTTTCCAGTACCGTGCTGTTTTACTCCGGCATGGCGTTTGCGTATTTTGTGGTTTTTCCGGTGGTCTTTGCCTTTTTCAACTCGGTTGCGCCGGAAGGGGTTACCGTTGCCACTGACATCAATAGCTACCTGAATTTCGTCCTTAAGCTGTTCTTTGCCTTTGGCGTATCATTTGAGATCCCCGTCGCTATTGTGCTGCTTTGCTGGACCGGCGTAACGGATGCCAAAAGTCTGCGCGAAAAGCGTCCTTATGTGATCGTTGGGGCGTTTGTTGTGGGTATGCTGTTAACCCCCCCGGATATTATTTCCCAGTCGCTGTTAGCGATCCCCATGTGGATCCTGTTTGAATGCGGCGTGGTGATTGGCGCAATGTATAGCCGTGACGAAGAAGATGAAGAGGAAACGTCCGAAACAACGGACTAAACTGCTTATTACAAATGGCCTGAGAGACTAAAACAACTAAAGGATGCGAGCCATGAAAATCTTGTCTGCCATCATTTTACCTGCTTTGCTATTGGCGGTTTCGGTAAATACTTATGCCGACAATGTGCTTCAGGCTATTGCAACCTGCAAAGCGATTGCAAACAATACGCAGCGTCTGGCGTGTTTTGATGCTATCGAATCTTCAGCATTAGAACGCCTGGCCGCGCAGCAGGACGGCCCGCTAAAACCCTCAAAGCCGGTCGACGGCGGCAAGCCACAGCGCAGTGCAGAGAAAGCCCCCGATCGCCCTCAACAAGTTCAAGCCAGTCGCGGCGAAAGTCAGCGCGATCAAGCCCGCCGCCAATCAACAGAAATGCCTGACGATTTTGGGTTACCGCCGAAGACCTTTGAAGAAGATATCGACGAAATCACCGCCGTCATTACCCGACTCGGTGAAACGGCTCGCGGCAAAATGATTATCACCCTCGACAACGGTTCCCAGTGGCAGCAGAAAGACAGTCAGCCACTGAGACTGACTGTGGGTATGGAAGTTACCATTGAAAGTGGCTTCCTCGGTGCTTTCTTTCTCAGTCACGACGGCGTAAATCGCCGTATCAAAGTTAAGCGGACCCGGTAATATGGCCTGGTTTGATGCCGGGATAAATATGTTCGACGCGCGTATGCCTGTCGAACAAACCATTGAGAATGCACTCGATGCCGGCGTTTCAAGACTGTGCCTGATTACTACCCATCCCAATGAATGGCAGCAAGCCGAACACTACTACCAGCAGTTTCCGCAACAGCTTAGTTATACGCTTGGAATACATCCGCATAATGCTAAAGACGCCCGTCCCGAACACTGGCAGGAATTACGTGTCAGAGCACAGCAGCCTGGCGTGGTGGCAATTGGTGAATGCGGTCTTGATTTTAATCGTGACTTTTCGCCACGGGACACCCAACGCGCGGTATTTGCCGAGCAATTGGCGCTGGCCGTAGAACTCAATAAACCGGTTTATTTGCACGAACGTGATGCCTTTGACGACCAGCTGGCTATACTGAAACCATTCAAAGCGCAACTGGTTGGCGGTATTGCCCACTGCTTTACCGGTAGCGCAGAACAAATGCGGACTTACTTAGCGCTGGGATTGTATATTGGCGTGACCGGATGGGTGTGCGATGCTAAGCGGGGCGAAGCGTTGAGGGCAGCTCTGGGCGAATTACCCCTTGAACGGCTGATTCTGGAAACCGATGCGCCATACCTGTATCCTAAGGATCGTAAGCCCAGACAACGAAACAATGCGCCAGCTTACCTGCCACATATTGGGCAAACGGTCGCTCAGATCAAAACCCTGAGTGTCGAACAGGTGCAGAATAGCAGCTTTAACAATGCCAAAGCTCTCTTTGGCTAACAGAGCGAAAAGTATGCAGTTTTTTGCGTCAACCAAACTGGTTACAGAAAAATGGTTATTTATTTTAACCAGCCTGTTAGTGGTGGCGGTGCTTATTGTCATTACCCGCTCAGCCCTCGATGACAGCCAGTCCAGTTTTACGCCCGAACTGCACGCCTTGAATGCTGCCGAACCACCTGCCACCTTTGGCGCGTTGCAGGCACAGACCGGTTTGACCTTTAAACCAGTGGCCAATCCGGCTAGTTTTGGTTACAGCGACCAACCCCACTGGGTCTCCTTTTCGTTAGTTTCTGCCAACTTGTCGGAACAACCGGCTTACATTGAAATAGGTTACCCGTTACTGGATAACATCGACGTATGGATAGTGCAGGGCAACGAGTTGACTGTTTTCTCGGAAGGCGACAGTAAGCCCTTTAGTCAACGCCAACTGCGATACAACAGTTTTTTGTTTGCCCTGCCGGAAAATAACCAGCCGGCCGAGGTGTTTATCCGGGTGCAGTCATCCAGTGTACTTAAGCTACCGGTGAAGATCTGGCAGCGCGAAGCGTTCAGCGAATATACCGCGAACACCAATTTAATCATGGGCTTGTTCTTTGGTTTGCTGCTGGCCATGGGTCTGAGTAATCTGTTTTTCTTTTTCACTACCCGTAATCTGACCTTCTTATTTTACACCGGCTACGTATTTTGCCTGGGGTTGACCCTGGCCGGACTGCACGGCTTTGGTTACAAGTATTTATGGCCGCAGCAAGTCTGGTTTCAGGGCCAGGCGGTGAGTTTTCTGGCCAGCGCCACCTTGTTTTTTGCGGTTATCTTTTCCGGCTCTCTGCTGGAAGTGCGGCGTCACAGCGCATTTCTAACCCGGTGTTTCAGAGCGCTTACCTGGTCATTTCTGGCGTTAACCATTAGCGCTTTGCTGCTGGACTATGCGATATCGATTAAAGTCTTTCTGGTGCTACTGACTATTACCGTGTTTCTGATAATGGGGGTGGCCATTTGGTTCGCCGTGCGCCGTATTAGTATTGCCGGTTATTATGCGCTGGCTTGGAGCGCGTTGTTGATAAGTGCATTGTCGGCCAGTCTGGACAACCTGGGACTGCTCAATATCAACATCCCCTCTCAGGTATTGCTGGTTTATGGCGCTACCATTGAGGCATTGATGTTGTCGTTTATTCTGGCGATTAGTTATAGCCGTCAGCGCGACCAAATGATGAAGGCCAAGGAGCAGGCCCTGGAGCAGGAACGCGAGGCGGTGTCTGCAAAGCAGGAGCTCATTGAGCTGCAGCAGCGGGCTCAGGATGAACTGGAGTATAAGGTCCAGGAGCGTACGCTGGAACTGGAAATTGCCTTACGAGAGCTGTCGGATGCTAACCGGGAGCTGGAAAAGCTTAATACTATCGACCCCTTAACCGGTATTCGCAACCGCCGACATTTCGATAAGCGCCTGCAAGCCGAAGGTCGTCGCAGTCGCCGTGAGCAAACACCATTGGCACTGGCGATGATAGACATCGACCACTTTAAGCAAATTAACGATCAATACGGTCACAGTGTGGGCGACACCTGTATCCGGCATGTGGCGCAAACGCTGCAGAGCTTGCTCAAACGACCCACTGACGACGTTTGCCGGTATGGTGGTGAAGAGTTCGCTATCATTTTGCCTAACACCGATGCCGAAGGGGCCGGTCAGCTGGTTGAAGCAATTCGTAAGCAGTTAGCCGAAACGCCCTGTGAACTGGATAACCAAAGCATTTCATTAACCCTGAGTGGCGGTGTAGCCAGTGCAATAATTTCCCATGAAAATGCCGAAGTTGAATTGCTAAAGCTGGCCGATGAACGATTATATGCCGCCAAACAAGCCGGCCGAAACCGGGTTATTATCACCTCAGCAAAACCACATTGAGACATCACTATGAGCTATTCACAATATCTGCCGCGCCGCATGCGCCGTTTACGTCGTACCGAAGGATTACGCGGGATGGTTGCCGAGAATCAACTCTCCGCCGCCGATCTTATTTATCCGGTATTTGTGTTACCGGGCAGTAATCAGCGTGAGGCGGTACCCTCCATGCCTGGCGTTGAAAGGCTATCTATTGATTTATTAGTGGCAGCCGCCAAAGAGGCCTTTGAGCTGGGGATCCGTAGCCTGGCGTTATTCCCGGTTACGCCCATGGAAAAAAAGACGCTGTGTGCCAGCGAGGCATTTAATCCGGATGCTATTGCCCAAACCGCTATTCGCACGCTGAAGGCTGAATTACCGGAAATGATGCTGATTTCTGATGTCGCCCTCGACCCGTTTACCTCCCATGGACAGGACGGTCTTATTGATGAAGACGGTTACGTGATGAACGACGAAACGGTTGAGATCCTCATTAAGCAGGCGCTGTCTCATGCCGAAGCCGGTGTGGATATGGTCGCCCCCTCCGACATGATGGATGGCCGTATCGGCGCCATTCGCGATGCACTGGAAGAAGCCGGTTTTGTGCATACCTGTATCATGGCCTACTCGGCTAAATATGCCTCTGCCTACTACGGTCCCTTTCGCGATGCAGTCGGTTCAGCCGCGAATATTAAAGGCGGCGACAAGAAAACCTACCAGATGGATCCGGCCAACAGCGATGAAGCAATGGCTGAGATTGCCCTCGATTTAGAGGAAGGCGCTGACATGGTGATGGTTAAACCGGGTATGCCTTATCTTGATATTGTCCGGCGTTGTAAATCCGAACTGGCGGTACCGACCTTTGCTTATCAGGTCAGCGGGGAATACGCCATGCATGTTGCGGCATTTGAGAATGGCTGGCTAAATCGTGAACAGGTTATTATGGAGTCGTTGCTGGCTTTCAAACGTGCCGGTGCCGATGGCATTTTAACCTATTTTGCACCGGAAGCTGCGCGCTTGCTTAAAAATCGCTGATCTTAACGGCTGGCCCTACTGACAGGTAAGGTGCCAGCCTGCTTTATGCTGTAACCAGGCTTCATTAACCAGTTCAGCGTTGATCAGCGGGTGTTGTTTCAGCCATTTTTCCGGAAAGGTCAGCGTCCAGTCCAGCCCATCTGCTTTAAGCTCAATAGCCGGAATATGCTGCTGATGACGGCGCAGGCAGACCACCACAGCGATACGCAGGATGCGCAATAAACCCTCCAGCATAGGCTTTACGTCTTCGTGATAAAGCGCAAAGGGCTTTAAATCAATAGCCTGGCGGTGTGTGCCAACGAGGTCTCTGATAGCCGCGCGTTGCAAACGGGTATAACCGGGTAAATCGATGTAGTTGAGAATATAGGCACCATGCTCGTGGTGCTTTTTATATTCTATGTGTAAACCAATCTCATGCAGCATGGCAGCAGCATCAAGAACTGTTTCGGTGTCCAGATGGCAGAACGTTGATTGCTGGCAAAGCTGTTTACACAGATTGATAGCCAGTTGCTTAACGTTGGTCGCATGGGGTTTATCAATGTGATAGCGGCGGATGGCCGTGTTAAGTGTCTGGGTACGGCGATCATTATGCTTGAGATTATCCAGCATGCCGTAAATCAGCCCCTCGCGGAGCGCGCCGCCGGAGATATTCATCGTGCGGATTTTCAATCGCTCAAATAACGCCAGCAGAATCGTCAGGCCACTGGGGAAAATGGGCTGCCGGTTAGGCTCAAGGCCATCAATCACCAGGTCTTTGATATTGCCACAGTCAATACACTGCTGTTTGAGGTTGTAAAGATAATCAATCCGAATGGCATCGCTGATCCCCTGTTTTACCAGTATTTCGGTAATCGCTTGCGGGGTACCGGAGGCGCCAAGACAGTTTTGCCAGTCAAAACACAAAAATGCGTCAACGGCCGGCTCTAAAAGCGCATCGGCGGCTTCTTTTGCGCGCTCAAAGTTAGCTTCGGAAAGCTCGCCATCCAGGAAGTAACGCTCCATAAAGGTCACGCAACCCATGTCGAGACTGACCATATGAATCGGCTGCATATCGTTACCGATAATGATCTCGGTGCTGGCGCCGCCAATATCAATCACCAGGGAGTTCCCCTGATTTGCCGAGGTATAGGCTACGCCAAGGTAAATCTGCCGGGCTTCTTCTTCGCCGGGAATAACATCGAGCTGGTGCTGCAGGATCTTTTCCGCTTTATCGATGAAGCTTTGAGCATTTACCGCCAGGCGTAACGTGGCCGTAGCCACTACACGAATGTTAGAGGCCGGTATGTCCTGTAATCGTTCAGCAAACGTCTGCAGGCAATCCCAGCCTCGTTGCATGGCCTCTTCACTGAGGACCATGTCTTTGTCCAGACCAGCGGCTAGGCGTACCTTTTGCTTTATCTTACCGATAATTTGAACGCTGCCATTGGCAACGTGCACTACCACCATATGAAAACTGTTCGACCCGAGGTCTACGGCGGCATAGTATTCGCCGAGTGTCTCGGCGTCGAAATCGGTTTGTGGCTGCATAACGTTTACTGCGACATTAACTCTTTTTATGCTGTGGGCGTTTGCCTGATCCATTACGACGTGTCGACGGGCGTCGATTCTGACGGCGTTGACGCGGCTTAGGCGCTTTTACGTCATCGAGCAGGGCATCCTGTACATACTCGGTCACCGGAATGGCGTGCTGAATATAGCTCTCAATACCGGGTAAATTTAACGCGTATTTCTCACAGGCGAAACTGATTGCCACACCGCTTTTACCCGCCCGGCCAGTCCGACCAATGCGGTGCACGTAATCTTCCGGATCGTCAGGTAAATCATAGTTGAATACGTGACTAACGGCTTCAATGTGCAGGCCTCGGGCGGCAACGTCCGTTGCAACCAGAATATCCAGTTTGCCACCGGTAAAGTCTTCTAAAATACCCAGGCGTTTCTTCTGTGGTACATCACCGCTTAACAGCCCGACCCGGTGCCCATCGGCTTCCAGCCAGTCGGCAACGCGTTCACAGCCATGTTTGGTGTTGGCAAAAACAATGGCTTTTTCCGGCCATTCTTCTTCCATCAGGGTTAACAGTAGCTTTATTTTATCGTCGTCAGACGGATAAAATAATTCTTCTGAAACGCGGCTGGCAGTCATCTGTTGCGCTTCCACCTGCACATGGGTCGGATTGTCCATATGCTCGTAGGCCAGCTCCTGAACCCGATAGCTCAAGGTCGCTGAAAACAGCATGCTTAAACGTTCGGTAGCGGGCGGCATACGGCGGAATAAAAAGCGGATATCTTTAATGAAACCAAGGTCAAACATACGGTCAGCTTCATCAAGTACGGCGACCTGAATATCTTTCAGGGTGAACACGCCTTGCTTGTAATAGTCAAGAATGCGGCCCGTCGTACCAATAACGATATCTACCCCATCCTGCAAAGTTTCGCGTTGACTTTGATACCCTTCGCCCCCATAAATGAGTGCAAGTGAAAGCCCTGTATGCTTACTGAGCAGTTCAGCATCATTGTAAATTTGTACGGCAAGTTCCCGTGTAGGCGCCATGATAATAGCTTTAGGTCCGGCTTTCTCACCATCAGGTTTTTTATCCTGACTTAAAATGTGGTGGAAAGTTGCGACCAGAAATGCCATGGTTTTACCGGTTCCGGTTTGGGCCTGGCCAGCTATGTCATTACCTTCTAATAAAGGAGGTAAGCTTAGCGCCTGAATTGGTGTACAATGCGTATAATTTGCAGCATTTAAGGCATCAATGACTTTGGCATTGATGGGTAAATCGGAAAAATGTGTTTCGGTTAAATGAGTTGTTTGCATAGCTTATAGCTTATCAGTGCTTGCATTAAAAAACAGTTTCTATATAACACTTATGGTAGAGCTGAACAATTCAGCGACAGACCAATTACGGAGAAAAGAATGAGCGACAAAATTATCCAGTTGACTGACGATAAGTTCGAAGCAGATGTTATCAATGCTGAAGGTCCTGTGCTGGTTGACTTCTGGGCTGAATGGTGTGGCCCGTGTAAAATGATTGCCCCTATTCTGGAAGAGGTCGCAACCGACTTTGAAGGAAAGTTAACAGTTGGCAAGCTGAATGTCGATGAAAATAATGAAACTCCGCCGAAATACGGTATCCGTGGTATCCCTACGTTGCTGCTGTTTAAAGGCGGTAATGTTGCAGCTACCAAAGTAGGTGCACTGTCAAAAGCACAGCTGACTGAGTTTTTGAACGAAAACATCTGATACGCTGACTATCGGACTGAAAAAACCGGCTGAGGCCGGTTTTTTTGGGTCTGAAATACGCTTTTTTTGATCTCGGTTAAGATCTTCAGGGCGTCGACTGGTTAACCTTCGGCGCTATTTTAAACCGGTTACTTTAACGCCATGCAAAAACCTGAATTACTGTCACCCGCCGGGTCGATGAAAAACCTTAGATACGCACTTCATTATGGCGCCGATGCGGTTTATGCCGGTCAGCCCCGTTATTCATTACGAGTGCGCAATAACGAATTTACCCTGGCGAAATTGCAGGAAGCCAGAGATTACACCAGCGCGCATCACAAACAGTTTTACATCGTTAATAATATCGCGCCGCATAACAGTAAACTGAAAACCTTTGTAAAGGATCTTGCGCCAGTTGCCGCGTTGCAACCTGATGCCATGATCATGTCTGACCCGGGCATCATTATGCTAACCCGGGAGCATTACCCGGATTTACCAATTCATCTGTCAGTGCAGGCCAATGCGGTCAACTGGGCAGCGGTAAAATTCTGGCAACAGCAGGGGATTAAGCGGGTTATTCTGTCCCGCGAATTGGGCCTGAACGAAATAGAAGAAATTCGCCAGCAGTGTCCGGACATTGAACTGGAGGTATTCGTTCACGGTGCGTTGTGTATGGCATATTCCGGGCGCTGCTTATTATCCGGCTACATAAACAAGCGTGACCCCAATCAGGGGGCCTGTACCAACTCCTGCCGCTGGGAATACACCGCAGAACCGGCCAGTGATAACGACGTAGGCCAGTTTATTCCGTCCCGTGATGCCATTGAACCAACCCTGGGTAGGGGAACGCCAACCGATCAGGCGTTTTTACTGACCGAGCCACAGCGCCCGGATGAGCCCATGCCGGCGTTTGAAGATGAACATGGTACCTATATTATGAACTCGCGGGACCTGCGCGCTATTCAGCATGTTCAGCGTCTTGTCGGAATCGGCGTGGACTCGCTGAAAATTGAAGGACGCACCAAGTCGTTTTATTACTGCGCGCGCACCGCACAAGTTTATCGTAAAGCCATTGATGCGGCCTGCCGGGGAGAGGCTTTTGACGCCGATTGGTTCCTGGAATTGGAACATCTTGCCAACCGCGGCTACACAGATGGCTTCCTGCAGCGTCATAACCATGAAGATTATCAGCAGTATTCGCGGGGTAACTCCGCCAGTGACACGCGTCAATTAGTTGGTGAAGTGACTCACGGCGATAAAGACTGGTGGTATGTAGAAGTGAAAAACCGCTTCAGCGTGAATGACAAGCTGGAAGTGATGACGCCCGCCGGCAATACTGAAATTACCCTCGATACACTGCTTTCTCAGCAAGGCGAAGCGTTGTTGGTGGCGCCGGGCAGCGGTTATAAAGTGAAAGTGCCGGCAGTAGCCGGGTTTTCGCCGGACATGGCCATGTTGTTAAGATGCATTGAGCAGCCACAAGCCCTGCCGGCTTAGGCACACAGCGATGAGGTTCAGTGTTTCGCAATCTTTTTTTAACATTTGCAGGATTTAGTCTGGACGATAGTAAAATATGGTGCTACCTTTACTGAGTCTAGGCTTACCTAGCATCCTTACAAGCCCGCCTCCGGGCTCAAGCACTATTCTTATTAATTAACGAATTTCCCTAAAAGACGTTCAAGCACAAAGACCCACCAGTATGAATCTAACGGAACTTAAGAATAAGCCAATCAGTGAATTGGTCGCACTTGCCGAAGAAATGGGCCTCGAAAACATGGCCCGGGCGAGAAAACAAGACATTATTTTCTCGATTCTGAAATCCCACGCAAAAAGTGGCGAAGACATTTTTGGCGATGGCGTACTGGAAATCCTCCAGGACGGCTTCGGCTTCCTGCGCTCTGCTGACTCTTCTTACCTTGCGGGGCCAGATGATATTTATGTTTCACCCAGCCAGATCAGACGCTTTAACCTGCGTACGGGTGACACAATCGCCGGGAAAATTCGCCCGCCGAAAGACAGCGAGCGCTATTTCGCGCTGCTGAAGATTCGCGAAGTTAACTTCGATAAGCCAGAAAACTCCCGTAATAAAATCCTTTTTGAAAACCTTACCCCACTGCACGCTAACTCACGTTTGCGTATGGAACGCGGTAATGGTTCATCTGAAGATATTACTGCCCGGGTGCTGGATCTGGCATCGCCCATTGGCCGCGGTCAGCGTGGTCTTATTGTGGCGCCGCCTAAAGCCGGTAAAACGTTACTGCTGCAGAATATTGCTCAGTCCATCGCGGCGAATCATCCCGAATGTGAACTGATGGTATTGCTGATAGACGAGCGACCTGAAGAAGTTACCGAGATGCACCGTCTGGTGCGGGGTGAAGTGGTTGCCTCAACGTTTGATGAGCCAGCCAGTCGTCACGTACAAGTGGCTGAAATGGTCATCGAGAAAGCCAAACGTTTGGTTGAGCATAAAAAAGACGTGGTTATCCTGCTGGATTCCATTACCCGTCTGGCTCGTGCTTACAACACGGTTATCCCGTCGTCAGGCAAGGTTCTGACTGGTGGTGTGGATGCCAACGCCTTGCATAAGCCTAAGCGGTTCTTTGGTGCTGCTCGTAATGTTGAGGAAGGCGGAAGCTTAACCATTATTGCGACAGCGCTTATCGATACTGGCTCTAAGATGGATGAAGTGATCTACGAAGAGTTTAAAGGTACCGGTAATATGGAATTACACCTGAATCGTAAGATTGCTGAAAAACGGGTCTTCCCGGCCATCGACTTTAACCGTTCAGGTACCCGTCGTGAAGAATTGCTGACCGGCCAGGATGAACTGCAGAAAATGTGGATCCTGCGTAAGATTGTCCATGAAATGTCAGAGATTGATGCCATGGAATTTCTTATCAATAAACTCTCCATGACTAAGACCAATGATGAGTTCTTCGATGCGATGAAGCGCCAAAGAAGTTAATCATTAGTTTATATTGTTCTAAAAACCGCTGTCTGACAGCGGTTTTTTTTTGTGATTTCTGAGCAGACGGGGTAGTGTAAAGTTATTGTAATTATATGGATAATATTATGCGTCGAGTCGTCCTTGCTGCCCTGGTCCCTCTTTTTTCACTGTCCGTGTTTGCCCAGTCCAATGAAGTGGACAGGTTAGCCAATGAAATCGAAGGTGAGGTCATAAGCTGGCGTCATCATTTGCATCAATATCCAGAGTTATCCAATCGCGAATTTAATACCGCTGAATATGTTGCAAAGTATCTGCGCACGCTCGATCTGGACGTTCAAACCGGTGTTGCTAAAACGGGCGTGGTCGCCATTCTGGACAGCGGGCGACCGGGACCGGTGGTGGCGTTACGAGCCGATATGGATGGTCTGCCGGTACCTGAAGAAAATGACCTGGCCTGGCGGTCAACCCAGCGAGGAGAATACAACGGGAACGATGTACCGGTAATGCATGCCTGTGGTCACGACACCCATATGGCCATGCTGATGGGGGCTGCGTCGGTGCTGACCTCCATGAAGGACAAACTGCATGGCAAAGTGAAGTTTATTTTCCAGCCAGCGGAAGAGGGCGCGCCAGCCGGTGAGAAGGGCGGGGCGGAAGTCATGGTTCAGGAGGGGGTGTTAAAAAGCCCGGATGTCGACGTGATCTTCGGTCTGCATATCAGCGCCAACAATGATATTGGTACTGTCAGCTATAATCCCGGCGGTACTATGGCTGCGGTCGATCCGTTTAAAATTGTTATCCACGGCAAACAGGCCCATGGTGCGTATCCCTGGAAAAGTGTGGATCCCATTACCACTGCTGCGCAAATGATTATGTCGCTGCAAACCATCGTAAGCCGCGAACTCAAAATTATCGATGATGCAGCGGTGGTCACGATTGGCTCAATTCACGGTGGCAACCGGTCTAATATTATCCCTAATAAGGTAGAGCTGGTGGGGACCATACGCACCCTTAACCATGCCGCCCGTGAACACGTTTATGAAGCCATGGCTCGCAAGGTAAAAGGGATTGCCGACAGCATGGGAGCAACGGCTGATCTGACTTTACCGCTCGATTACAATTACCCGATCACCTTTAACGACCCGGCGTTAACCGCGCAAATGCTTCCTACCGTCGAACGCACGGCAGGCAAGCAAAATACGATTCTTGCCAAACCCGTTACCGGTGCTGAAGACTTTTCTTTTTATCAGGAAAAAGTGCCGGGGTTATTTATGTGGCTGGGCGGTAAACCTCTGGATGTGCCGGTTGAAGACTCGCCTGCCCACCACACCCCGGAGTTCTACGTGGATGATGCGGGCATGAAATTGGGCGTGCGGGTACTGACCAACCTGACGCTCGATTATATGGATGCTAACGCAGAATAATCAGCTATGGAAAACAGGTTGTTGCAGGCATTAGCTCTGACACTGGCCGGAGTGGTCGTTAATCTGCTCCCTGCGCCACTGGAAAGCGGTGGCGTGGTGTTTTTTGGTGGTGGCTTTGCCATTGCCGCAGCCCTGTTATTTTCCTTTCAACTTACGCTGCTAGTCACCACGGTTGTTTATGCCACCCTGCTGGTGCATGGCAACGATCCGCTGATGATCGTCTTTCTGGCCGTGCAACCCTTGCTGGTAAACGCGCTGTCCAGTAAAGAAGATGTGCTGAGCCCGCTCAAGCTGGGAATTGGCTGGTGGAGCGGACTGATCCTGCCCATTTATATTGTGTTTGCTTATGCAACTCACAGTGCCTCACCCACCATGGCATTCACCGCGTACTCAATAACCTGGCTGAGCGGTATTTTTTCCTGCTTGTTTGGTCATTTGCTGTTTCTTACCTTGCTGCGTTACCTGCCTGCAGGCAACGAACTCCGTTTTAATGTGGAAACTTTATTCCGCTATATGTTTGCCTCGCTGTTTTTCTTTGTGGTGCTGATTATGACCTATGTGCATGTCGGGCAATTGCAACGACAGCAGGCACAGCAGTTAACGTCTTATATGACACAGCGTGCGCAGGTCATGAGTACTGAGTTAAGTCGCTTCCTCGACGGCCACGCCGGCGCTATCAGTAACACCGCCAAATCTATGGCCATTGCGCAAAAACACGGCGCGCCTCTGTCTGCTATTGCGGCGGAAACGCTGACTAATCTGGCCCAGGAATTCCCTGAGTTTCTGACCTTTTTAATTGCTAATGAAAAAGGTGCAATCACACATTCTTATCCGACGAATTTACTGAGCCGGGCCAGGCGGCTGAACCAGGCTATTGTGACGGAACGGGAATACTTCGTTCAGGCCATGAAGACGGAAGCGACCTTTGTGTCCCAGGCGTTTCAGGGGCGCGGGTTTGGTAACGACCCGATAGTCGCTATTGCGAGCCCCTTGTATGACGGTGAGGGCAACCTGAGAGGGATACTGGAAGGGTCGCTTAACCTGAGTAGCTTTATTGAGTATGACAGCCGTAATTTGCCCGGATTCTGGACTATTTATCGCGATGAGGCAGGTAAGGTAGTGTACGCCTCGCCGGAACTCAGGCTCGAAGCGTTACAGCAGCCTGAATTACCCGCCTGTCTTCAGGAGATCTGCTTTTCACGGCAACCCGCGTTAAACCGCGACTGGTTTATCGCACAGTCGCGGGATCCCATTTTGGGCTGGACAGTGACTATGTTGTTTGAGAACAGCAGCTACATGACCATGAGCACTGACTATGTGCGTTGGGCACTGTTCCTGTTGCTTGCCCTGGGGCTGGTGGGCGTGGTTGTGGGAGGACGGGTTGCTCAGATCTTTGCCCGGCCAATCCGGGAACTGATGAAAACCTTCGCCGGTTACTCGCCGGAATCGCCGGTTCCTATTCAGTCCTTCAGTCACAACCGTTTGCAATTGAAAGAGATATCGGGCCTGGCAATAGAGTTCAGCGAACTGGGTGAGCGGTTGGTGAGTGCATTTAACGAGCTTTCTACCTCACGTCAGCGTCAGCGCACACTGAATGAAGAGCTGGAAAAACTTAATCTCACCCTCACCGAAAGGGTTGAGGAAAAAACCGCCTCGTTGATTCAGGCCTTGTCTCAGGCGGAGGCGGCAAACGTATCCAAATCACAGTTTCTGGCCAACATGTCCCATGAAATCCGCACGCCGATGAATGGCATTCTCGGCACCTGTGAAAACCTGTTGGAACGGCCTTTACCTGATGAAGTCAGCCGGCGAATTCAGGTAATAGTGCAGTCTGCTAACAACCTGCTGTTGATTCTCGACAGCATACTCGACTGGTCGAAAATTGAAGCGGGTAAAATGAAAATGACCCGTCACCCCTTTTCAGGCCAACAGGTTATTCAGGCCTGTGCCGAAATTCATCGACAGGCAGCCAGCCGTAAGCAGCTGAGTCTGGCAGTCGACTGGGGGAACAACATACCGCCTTATTTGCTTGGTGATGCCGGGAAAATCAGCCAGGTATTGAATAACCTGCTCAGTAACGCCGTGAAATTTACCGCTATCGGTGGCGTAGTGATCCAGGTGTCATATCATGATGGCACGCTGATTCTGGCGGTGAGGGATTCTGGTATAGGTATCGACAAGACTGAGCAGCAAACCATTTTTGATCAGTTTGTGCAGGCCGACGCCTCAAGCTCACGTCAGTTCAGTGGCACCGGCCTTGGACTGTCTATTACCAGCAAGCTGATTGAGTTAATGGGGGGCACGATTGCGCTGGACAGTGAACGCCAGAAAGGCAGTGAGTTTATCGTCAGGCTACCCTTGCCAGCGGCTAATCAGATTACTGAGGCCCCAGAGGAATCGGAAGTAACGCTGCCTCCCGGGCTAAAAATTCTGGTGGTTGAAGATAATGATATTAATGCTGAGATTATTCTCGATATGCTCAAGGATGCCGGAGTGAAATGTATACGGGCCAGAGATGGCGGCGCTGCGGTTAAGATTCTGCCTAAAATCGATTTTGATCTGGTGCTGATGGATTGTCAGATGCCGGTAATGGATGGCTTCTCAGCGACCCGCGCTATTCGAGACCTGCCGGGTGAGAAGTCAACGGTGCCAATTATTGCCCTGACTGCCAATGCCTTCGAAGATGATCGTAAGGCCTGTCTGAGTGCCGGCATGAATGATTATTTAAGCAAGCCGGTGCGGCGCACCAGCTTACTTAAAATGCTGATTAAATACGTCGGTTATCAAGCAAAGACTGACGAAAAGCCTGGGCCGACAAGCTGATTGGGCGACGTCGGTTAGTCACTACCTGCCAGGTGCTTTGAATCGGGAAGTCTTTAATCTTCAGTACTTTTACACTGTCGGCAGCGGACTGGTCGAGTGTATGCTGTGATATAACCGCCAGCCCCAGACCGGCAGAGACTGCCAGCCGAATTGCTTCGTTACTTTCTATGACCATATTGTTACGCAGCGAGACATCATGCTTGTCACAGTACTCATCCAGTGTCCGGCGGGTGCCACTGCCTTTTTCCCTGAGCAGGAACTTGGCGTTTTGCAGTTCAGTTAAACTACAATTATCCGGGCCATCGTAGTCCGCCGGCGCTATGACGACCAGCGGATTGATCAAAAACGGCTCGCAAACCAAATCTTCATCTTCAGGCGGGTAGGTGAAGATATACAAATCATCGCGGTTTTGCATAAGACGTTCGGCAATCTGTTCGCGGTTGCCCACGGTAAAGCGGACGTCGATATTGGGGTGCTCTTTGCAAAAAGGACTGAGCATTGGCGGGATAATATATTTGGCCGTAGTCACCACCGCAAGTTTCAGGGAGCCGACTTCTACGCCTTGCAGCGCACTTATCTGACTCTTTAGCTTATCTTGCGAAGACAGAATTTCCTGGGCACAGCGGTAAACGGCGGCGCCGGCTTCAGTGAGTTGCACGCTGCCCTGAAAGTGCTCAATAAGCGGTAAACCAATAATAGTATTTAGTTTTTTAAGCTGAAGCGAAACGGTGGGTTGAGAAAGTTGCAGCGCATTAGAGGCCGCAGTCACCGATCCGCAATCAACAACTTGCTGAAAAACTTCGAGTAGTCTGAACGTCAATGTATTCATAAAGCATCCCATAAAAGCATTTGTGTAAAAATATACTAAAAACTCATTTATCTCTATCTATAATCGGCTGCTTGCGTTGAAAGCGGGGAAATTTCCGTTTACAGACACTTTGCAATTGACCACAAATAGACGCTTTCTATGGGCAAACGAGGTAAAATGAGCTAATATCGGCCGCTTTTCAAGCGCTGCTCAACCACGAGTTAAGCGGGTTAGTAAACGCAAAGTCTGTGAGGACGGCAAAATGGCGAAAATCGCAATTGTAATGGGGTCGACTTCGGATTGGCCCACCATGCAAAACGCGGCAGTAATGCTCAAACAATTTGGTGTTGAATTTGAGGCTCAGGTTGTCTCGGCACACCGCACTCCTAATCTGTTAGTCGAATTTGCCGAGCAGGCAGAGCAAAATGGTTTTTGCGCAATTATTGCCGGTGCCGGCGGAGCAGCCCATCTGCCAGGCATGATTGCCGCCCACACGCATTTGCCAGTGTTCGGCTGCCCGGTCAAGTCCAAGGCATTAAATGGTCTGGACTCGTTATTATCAATTGTCCAGATGCCCAAGGGCGTTGCCGTAGGAACACTGGCCATTGGTGAAGCCGGTGCTGCAAACGCGGGTTTGCTGGCGGCGCAGGTTGTTGCTTTACAAGACCCGGCGGTCAGGGAAGCGATTATTGCCTTCCGTAAACAACAAACCGAAACGGTGTTAGCTAACGGTAAACTGGAGCTGTAACCATGCAGGTGCTGGTATACGGTGCCGGACAACTGGCACAAATGATGTATCTTGATGGCGCGGCGCTGGGCATCAATGTCATGGCGGTGGATGTCAATAACAACACTGTGGTACACCCGGTCAGTAAACTACCGCTTGAGTGTACCCTTGAGCAGGCCATTGAGCTGGCTGATGCACTTACCGTTGAGTTTGAGCATGTGCCCGAACCCCTTCTTGAACAAGCGCAGGCCTCGGGTAAGTTGTATCCGGGTATCGACGCAATTTTAGTGGGTGCAGACCGGGTACGTGAAAAAGCATTACTCAGTGGTCTGGCAATTCCTAATTGCCCCTATCAGGTAGTGGATGACCTTGCGCAACTCGACAGCTGTGTCGATAAGCTTGGTGAGCGGCTGATTATCAAAGCCAGTCGTGACGGTTATGACGGCTACGGCCAGTGGCGCTTGAAGGCTGCCAGTGAGTTACCGGCACTGAAGTCTCAGCTAGCCGAGCTGGATCTGAAAAAAGTGCCTTTGGTGGTCGAGCAAATGCTCAACTTCGACCGTGAAGTGTCGCTGATTGGTGCGCGCAGTAAAAGTGGTCAGGTGGTGGTTTATCCACTGGCCGAAAACCTTCATCACGAAGGGCAACTGCATGTTTCTGTTGCGCCAGCGATTGCCAGCAGCGCCGCGCTAAACGAAAAGGCCAGAGACATTTTTACCAAGCTGGTAAATGGCATGGACTATGTCGGCGTCCTGGCGGTTGAGTTATTTCAGTGTGGCGATGAACTGCTGGTTAACGAACTGGCCCCGCGAGTACATAATTCAGGACACTGGAGTCAGGCCGGCTCACCCACCAGTCAGTTTGAAAATCACTTACGGGCGGTGCTCGATTTACCCCTGGGCCTTGCCTGTAATACCGGTGGTGAAGCCGCGGTGAGCGCTATGATCAATATCATTGGTTGCGACAATCATAATATGGCACTGTTAGGTGTGCCGGGCGTGCATTTTCACTGGTATGGAAAAACCGTGCGTCAAAAGCGTAAGATGGGGCATATTAACGTAACCGCGTCGAATTACGCTGAACTGGGCAGTAAGCTTTTAAGCCTCAGTGAGTATCTTTCACTGGCGCACTTTCCCTGCCTGGCAGAAGAAGCCAGTCGGCTGGCGTCAGAAAGCTAAAACAGACTACACGACCTCACACCAAGTGGGGTCTTTTTTTGCGCAAAAGAAAGTGGAGTGACAATGACTATTAACCGTTACTGGCAAAGCCTTGTGTTGGCCCTGACGCTGCAACTGACGTTCCCCGCGACGGCGAGCATGGAGCATGATGCAATGGTACACAATGCCAGCGCCCGGGCGACCTTCGCCATGGCGACGACCGCTGCAGTTTACCTTACCGTGATGAATCATGGAGATAGTGCTCTTACCTTAACCAGTGTTAGCGTTGCTGACGAGATTGCCGGTGAAGCGCAAATTCATACTACAGTGATGGAAGGGGATATGATGAAGATGCGACAAGTAACCGCTGGCATCGATATTGAGCCCGGCGCCATGGTTGAATTTAAACCGGGCGGCTACCATGTAATGCTTATGGGGCTGGTTAATCCCCTGGAAAAAGGCAATAAGTTTAGCCTGACGCTGCATTTTGCTGACGCAACCACCAAAACGGTGGAAATTGGTGTTGGTGCAGAAGGTGGTCAGGGTGGCCATCACCATCACTGAGAGCGGGTCGCTGTAAACGTAATGTAATCCAAATCAGTGCATTATTGCTATTAATAACACAGTTGGAATAAACCAAGGAGTTTATGATGAGCAAGATTGATATCGGTATTGCACAAGCAGATCGCGAAGCAGTAGCCCATGGATTAAAGAAATTACTGGCAGATTCCTACACCTTGTATCTGCAAACCCACAATTTCCACTGGAATGTTACCGGCCCGCAATTCCGCGAATTACACCTGATGTTTGAAGAGCATTATACTGAACTCGCGGTGGCGGTAGATGACATTGCCGAGCGTATCCGTACACTGGGGATTGCCGCGCCCGGTACTTATAAAGCATTTGCTGAGTTGAGTGCTATCGAAGAGGTGGAAGGCGTGCCGGAAGCCAGCGAAATGGTCCGTTTACTCACTCATGCTCATGAACAGGTCGTGAAGACCTCTCGTGAAGCGTTGAAACTGGCCCAACAGGCGGATGATGAATCGTCGGCGGCATTAATATCTGACCGCATGAGAGTCCACGAAAAAACAGCCTGGATGTTACGTGCGATGGTGCAATAACATTTTTTAAAACAACAAGAGACGACTATGAAGCGACCTCAACATAAGGTTGCGACGTTAACAGCACTGGCTTTGGCCGGTGCTGTTGCGTTTAGCAGCCAGGCGACAGAAACACTGAAAGTAAATGAATTAGCTACCGGACTGGACCATCCCTGGGGGATGACCTTTCTTCCGTCCGGCGATATGCTGATCACCGAACGTAGCGGCCAAATTCGGCAGTTCAATTTTGCCACCGGGCTCAGTAAGCCTATCAGTGGCGTACCAGCGGTGGCGGCGGACAATCAGGGCGGCCTGCTGGACATTACCGCCGACCCGGATTTTGCCAATAATCAGACCGTGTATTTTTGTTATTCGCGGCCAACCGAAGGCGGCAGCAGCTCAAGCGTTGCCAGTGCCACCCTGAATGGCACCAGCCTGACCAATGTGAAAGATATTTTTGTCGCAGACTCAGTGGTCGATAATGGGTTTCACTTCGGCTGCCGGCTGGCTTTCGACAATGACGAGCATTTGTTTGTTACCCTGGGCGACCGCTACAAGTACATGAAAGAAGCTCAGAATACCGATAATCATTTTGGTAAAATTGTACGTATTAAGCGCAATGGTGATGTGCCGGCAGACAATCCGTTTGTCGATGGTGATGCGGCGGAAATCTTCAGCTACGGTCACCGCAATGTACAGGGGTTAACCGTTCATCCTGAAACCGGGGAAATCTGGGCTATGGAACACGGCCCCAAAGGCGGCGATGAGGTAAACCTGATTAAGGCCGGTAAGAATTACGGCTGGCCGGTGATTACCTATGGTATTGATTACAACGGCAGTATCATTTCTGATAAAACTGCGCAGCCGGGTATGGAACAACCGGTGCTCTACTGGGATCCATCCATAGCACCCAGTGGCATGACGTTTTACGCTTCAGAAGTGTTTAAAGACTGGCAGGGCGATTTGCTGGTTGGCGCTTTGAAGTTTCGCCACCTGCGCCGCATCCGTTTTAGTGAGGCCGGGGAAGTTGAATCGCAAACCGAATACCTGCGCGATCGCAATGAGCGGATCAGAGACGTTGAAGTGGGTCCGAACGGTTTGATTTACCTGCTGACCGATGACAGTAACGGCAAGTTACTGCAATTATCACCCGCCAACTAATAATAAGGGCTACCGAAGTAGCCCTTTTGCTTACTATTTCGCAGTTTCTGGCTCGGTGCGATACCGTTCAAACCAGGCCAGAATATTGCCCACTTTCTGAATCAGCCGTGAAGGCTTGGAAGCAATACCGTGGGACGCTCCCGGTAGCCTTAACATAGCTGTCTCCACACCGCGTAATTTAAGTGCCTGATAAAACTGCTCCGATTCACTGATAGGTGTACGGTAGTCAGACTCTCCGGTTAGCAGCATGGTAGGAGTCGTTACATTGCCAACCAGTGACAGCGGGGAGTGGGCCCACAGATGCTCCGGAATTTCCCAGGGCATGCCAGGCATCCAGTACTGGGTGAAGTATGGATAAGCATCGGCCGTTAAGGCAAAGCTCATCCAGTTAATAACCGGCTTGGCAACCACGGCAGCCGCGAAGCGATCGGTTTTACCTACCGACCATGCGGTGAGTACGCCGCCGCCGGAACCACCGGTAATGAACAGGTTGTTGGTATCAATAAAGCCCTTGCCGATAACGCCGTCTACCACATCCATCAAATCGTTATAGTCTTCAGACGGATAATTGTGGTGAATGAGGTTAGCAAAGTCCTCACCGTAAGAGGTACTGCCGCGGGGATTTGACCAGACCACCACATAACCTTTGGCAGCCATGAGTTGTATCTCGGCACTGAAATTGGCGCCGTAGGCGGTGTGAGGTCCGCCATGAATTTCCAGAATGAGCGGGTATTTTTTGCTGGGGTCAAAATCAGGCGGCGTCACCATCCAGGCTTCAATCGGGCGTTCATCCACGGTTGAGGTAACTGTCATGGCCTCTATGGCCGGGATCGCAAGATGACCGAGCACGTCCTCATTGAGTGTGGTCAACTGTCTTACTTTGCCGCGGCTTTCGCGCACGTACAAATCTGCCGGGGTCGTGCCATCAGAACTGACAAAAGCCAGTGCGCCATTGTCTGCTACGGCAAATTCGCCAGAGGTATAAGGACGCCCCAGGGATTGTCCGCTTAAGGTAATGCTGAGCTTATCCATATCGCCATCGAGTTCAACCCTGGCGACTTTAGTCTGGCCAGCATCCTGAAAGCTGACGAACAGCTCATCACTGTCATCGCCCCAGTCAAATTGTCCGGTGGTACGATCAAAGGATTCGGTAAGGTTAGTCAGCTTGCCGTCTTTCCTCCGCATCACCCATAAATCACTGCTCTGAAAACTCAGTTTACGATCCGTGGTGTGTTTAAATGCCAGATATTTGCCGTCAGGACTCAACTGCGGATTGCTTTCCGGGCCTTCCAGGCTGGTGGTTTGACTTAACTCACCGGTGGCAATGTCCAGTGCGTAAATATCACTGCTCATCACTTCCATGGCGTAGTTGTCACTGGGATTCGTCGAGAAGAACAACTGTTTGCCATCGTTAGAGAAACTCAGATCACCATTGAGCGGATACTCGGTAAAGGTAAGCTGACGTGGCGTACCGCCTTCCACGGGCAGCAGATAGATTTGATTAAAGCCGCCCGGTACATAGCCCGCACCATCAGAGCGGTAGTTGAGGTCTTCGATAAACCTGCCGGTTTCTGCCCACTGGGCATTGGCGGGTTTGGCGGGCATGCCGCTGAATAAAGGCTTATCAGACTTTGGCGTAAACTGGGTAAAAGCCAGTGAATTGCCGTCTGGTGCCCAGACCACGTTGCCGGGCGCGAAGCTGGTATTGGTTAACAGCGCGTCTTCGCCGCTGTCCAGGTAGCGAACATAAAGTTGTTGTGAGCCTGAGCGGTCCGAGAGGTACGCAAGCTTGGTGCCGTCGGGCGATAACACCGGGCTGCGTACACTGGCATGCTCAGCTATCAGCGGGCGATGCTGGCCGCTTTTTACATCTACCCGCCATAAACTGAGATGCATACGGTCGTTCATTATGTCGTTGCTGCGACGTTCGTAAATGATGTGTTTACTGTCAGGCGTAAACACTGGTGATGCGGCATACTCCAGAGCAAATACGTCCTTGTAATCAAAGGTGGCTGGCGCGCTGGTGTCGGCCGCGGCCATGGCAGACAAGCCCAGCGCAATGCTGGCCGCCAGAGCTTTTACGGTATTGTTCATTATTATTTTTCCTTACTTACTGTCGTCAGAATTTAATCCTGCCAAGCAGGATATCTTTATACATTACCCAGTCACCCATTAAGCTATACAACGGATAACGAAAGGTTGCGGGTTTGTTGTGCTCAAACTTAAAGTGACCTAACCAGGCAAAGCCATAGCCGGCGAACGGGACTAACCATAACAGCATTAACTGGCCGGTAAATAAACTCAATACCAGCAGGGCGAGTACCAGGGTTGAGCCGACAAAATGCAGCCGTCGGCAGGTGACATTCTGATGTTCACTCAGATAATAGGGGTAAAAATCCCTGAATGAGGCAAAGCGTTTTGTTGTTGTCATCATATCGCCTTAGTAATTTGTCAGTGATAGTGTAGCATTTGTGTTATCCGGACTTGTAATTAGGGGCAGCGCGCCCATATACACAAGCACAACAGAACGAAAGTAAACAGGCGAAATAAGCATGCAGCAATTGATGTCGAACAACATCGTGGATTTAACGGTAGAGAACTTTCAGCAGATTATTCTGGAGGTCTCCAAAGAAAAAATCGTATTAATCGACTTTTGGGCCGAAGGCTACGAGCCTTGCAAAGAGTTATCGCCGATGCTCGAAAAAATTGCCGGCGATTACCCGGAAACCTTGTTACTCGCTCGTGTCGACTGTGAGCGGGAGCAGCAGGTGGCGGCTCAGTTCGGCATTCGTAATCTGCCTACTGTAATGGTAGTGAAAGATGCCCAGCCGGTAGACGGCTTTGCCGGTATGCAGCCAGAAATTGAAATTCGAGCCATGCTTGGCAAGTACCTGCCCAGCCCGGAAGATGAATTTTTGGCCAAAGCAGCAGAACTTATTGCTGGCGGTGATTACAGCGGTGCTTTCCCGATGGCCAAACAGGCCTATGAAATTAACCCGGACAATATTGACAGTAAATACCTGTACATTGACTGTCTGATTGAAACGGGCGCGGTGCCGGCTGCCAAGGAATTGTTAGCAGCGATTAAGCTGGTGGATCAGGATCAGCGTTATCATACTCTGCAGGGCAAAGTAGAGCTTGCCGAGCAGGCCGCCGACACGCCGGAGATTCGTGCGTTACAGGAGCAGGCAGAAGCCAATCCGGATGATTTGCAGGTCAAAGTTGATTTAGCGGTGGCGCTTTATCAGGTACAGCGTTTTGAAGAAGCGCTGGAGTTGCTCTATGGCGTGTTGTTGAAAGACTTCGGGTTTGGCGAAGCGAAAAAGCTTATCCTGGATATTATCAAAGCGTTGCCGGATGGCGATTCACTCAAGTCGGGTTATCGCCGTAAAGTCTACAGCCTGATGTACTAATTGCGGTTGCGTTCAGGGGTGATACCCTTCATCCCTGAGCCATTTAATTGCATTCAGGTAGTTAGTGAAGTACTCACGCTTATAGGCTTTTAAAATCTGGTCATCCGATTTCATCTGCGGATGAGTACGCTCTAACTGAGCATGTTTAATGTGGTTGGTATCCACCACATAGGCTGCCCTTTTCAAGCCGTTGCGGATATTATCGAAAATACCTTCGCGCACGATCCCCTGACACTCCGGTGTACTCATTACCCAGCGCCGGCAATCAATAATGGCTGCCCATGCTCGTTGTTCGAACTGTCTGGCCAGAGGCGCCATTTCATCATTCAGCATTTTTGCCATACCCACATCCCACGCTCCGGTGGCATAGACTTCCAGTATGTCATTAGAAACAGTCAGGCTGTACTGACCGAGGTTGGGAAATAGCATGTTCTGTGCTTAGTGGAATGTTGTACTTAATTATAGCCTGCCCTGCGTAGCAAGCGATGAATAATTTGCTATAGTGCGGGACAATTTCACGCATTTTTGGGACAACTATGCCAAATTGGTTTTGGGCAGCTCTGGCGATGGTACTGATTATTGAGGGGCTTGGTCCGTTACTCATTCCAAATCGCTGGCGGCAGTATATCCGGCAAGTGGCTGAATCAGAGCCTGGCCAGTTACGTCAAATAGGTGGCACTTTGGTGGTGATTGGCTCAGTTTGTTTATACTTTATAGTAAATTAGCGCCGAACAAGCCAAATATTCACTGGTCAGCTGAATATTTGTGCATAAAACAGATGATCCAGTGGCCCTAATTTTGATAGAATCCACGCCTAATTTTTTAACATACTCGACTCATGGCTAAAAATATTGTGGTCCTTGGCACCCAATGGGGTGACGAGGGAAAAGGTAAAGTAGTAGATCTGCTTACTGACCGTGCAAAGTATGTAGTTCGCTATCAGGGCGGACACAATGCAGGTCACACACTGGTAATCGACGGCGAAAAAACCGTTCTTCATCTCATCCCATCCGGCATTCTGCGTGACAACGTTACCTGTATTATTGGTAACGGTGTGGTATTGAGTCCGGAAGCATTAATGACCGAAGTCGGCATGCTGGAAGAACGCGGTGTACCGGTGCGTGAACGTTTGAAAATCAGTGAAGCCTGTCCGCTTATTCTGCCTTACCACGTAGCGTTGGATGTCGCTCGCGAAAAGGCCCGTGGCGCCAAGGCCATCGGTACTACCGGTCGCGGTATTGGTCCGGCTTACGAAGATAAAGTTTCCCGTCGTGGTTTACGCGTTGGTGATTTGTTCAACGCCGAAGATTTTGCCGCGAAGTTAAAAGAAGTGCTGGATATCCATAACTTCACGTTAACTCAGTACTACGGCGAAGAGCCGGTTGATTTCGACAAAACCCTGGCCGATGCCATGGCGGTGGCCGATATTCTGCGTGCAATGGTGGTTGATGTAACCGACGAACTGGATAAAGCCCAGAAAGCCGGTCTGCCTATTATGTTTGAAGGCGCTCAGGGCACGTTGCTGGATATCGATCACGGTACCTACCCTTACGTTACGTCATCTAATACTACGGTAGGTGGGGTAGCAACGGGTGCAGGCTTTGGTCCGCTGAACCTGGACTATGTTCTGGGCATTGTAAAAGCTTATACAACCCGTGTTGGTTCCGGCCCATTCCCTACTGAGCTGGATGATGCCGTAGGCGAACACCTGGGTGTTAAAGGACATGAGTTTGGTGCGACTACCGGTCGTAAGCGACGCACTGGCTGGTTTGACGCGGTGGCAATGAAGCGCGCGGTACAAATCAATTCAATCACCGGCTTCTGTCTGACCAAGCTTGACGTTCTGGATGGCCTTGAAACGCTGCAAATTTGCGTGGGTTACAAAGATAAAGACGGTAACGTTAAAGATGTTCCGCCAATGGCTGCTGACGGCTATGATCTGATCACGCCTGTGTATGAAGAAATGCCTGGTTGGAGCGATAATACTTTTGGTGTGACCGACTATGAGTCGCTGCCTCAGGCGGCCAAAGACTACATTGCCCGACTTGAAGTGATCACCGGCGTACCCGTGGATATTATCTCTACCGGTCCGGACCGCAACGAAACAATTGTTATGCGTCACCCTTACGACGCGTAAAACCACTTTGCCGTTAAAAACCCCGCTTATGCGGGGTTTTTTTATTGCCGCAAAATAGTGCTAGTATGAGGTCATCGTACCTGTGGGAGTTGTTTTAGTGAGTATTGAACCGGGCGCAATCGAGTCAGTATTTGAGCGCTTACAGCAATCCTTTGTGCTGGGCAAAACCAAAACCTATGCCTGGCGAAAGGCCCAGCTGGAAGCCTTACATCGTATGCTGAGCGAGAATGAAGCCGCGTTTGTTAAAGCGCTCAATGCCGATCTGGGTAAAAGCGAAGCGGAAGCGTTTACCACGGAGATTGGTTTTCTGCTTAGTGATATACAGCACACTAAGAAACACTTACGACAATGGATGAAAGCCCAAAAAGTCAGTACGCCGTTGTTGGCACAGCCGGCTCGCAGCACCCTGCAACCAGAGCCGCTCGGTACCGTATTGATTATCGGGGCCTGGAATTATCCGGTGCAGTTAACGTTAGCCCCCTATATTGCCGCACTGGCAGCAGGTAATTGCGCGCTACTTAAACCCTCTGAGTTGTCGCCAGCGAGCTCCGCTCTGATGGCCAGCCTGATCCCGAAGTATCTGGACGGCGATGCGGTAGCTGTTGTCGAGGGAGGCAAGGACACTGCCAGTGAATTGTTGTCCTTGCCCTTTGACCATATCTTTTATACCGGCGGTGAAGTGGTCGGTAAAATTGTCATGGAAGCGGCCGCCCGCCATCTTACGCCCGTGACTCTGGAGTTGGGGGGCAAAAGCCCTTGTGTGGTGGACGGCAATACCGATATTGCCACTACTGCTCGTCGAATTGTGTGGGGAAAATGGACCAATGCCGGTCAAACCTGCATCGCACCGGATTATGTTTTGGTTGAACGCAGCTGTGCCAATGAACTGGTTGAGCTGCTCGGCAAAGAAATTACCCGCCAGTTTGGTTCTCAGCCATTGCAAAGTAAGGACTATGGGCGCATTGTAAACGAGCGTCACCTGATGCGCTTAAAACATTATACCGAAGGCCATGAAATTGTGATTGGCGGGCAGGTGGATGAAGCCCGGATGAAACTGGCTCCCACCGTGATCCTGAATCCGGATATCGATACTCCGGTCATGCAGGAAGAGATTTTCGGGCCGGTTTTACCGGTGATTGAAGTGAGCAGTGTCAGTGAGGCGATTAATTTTATCAAGCGCCGGCATAAACCCCTGGCGGCCTATTTATTCAGTGAGTCACAAGCTACTCAACAGCAGTTTGTAGACGAGGTCAGTGCCGGTAGCGTGTGCCTTAACGACACAATGATGTTTATGGCTAACCCACAATTGCCGTTTGGCGGCGTGGGCAATAGCGGCATGGGTCGTTATCACGGGAAGTTTGGCTTCGACACCTTTAGCCATCAGAAAAGTGTGATGAAGCGCAGTTTCTGGTTTGATGTCGCTATCCGGTACGCACCCTCCAGTGCGCGCAAACGTTTCTTACTGAAAAAATTGCTGTAATGTCTTTACTATTAACGACGAAAGGAGCCGTATCGTCATGCCTCAACCGTTTCATTTAGCAATCCCGGTGGATGATCTTGATAAAGCCCGCGAATTTTACGGGACTTTACTCGGCTGTAAACAAGGTCGCAGCGATACGCAGTGGATTGACTGGGACTTAGGCGGCCATCAACTGGTGACGCACCTGGTGAAAGCGATGCCGTCAGCCCCTGAATATAATGCGGTAGATGGTCATAGCGTGCCGGTCCCGCATTTTGGTGTAGTGCTGAGCATGTCAGACTGGCAGGCTCTGGCCGATACATTAACGGCAGCAAACATAGAGTTTGTCATTAAACCTTACGTGCGCTTTAAGGGGCAGGCGGGCGAACAGGCGACCATGTTCTTTATGGACCCGGCTGGTAACGCTCTGGAGTTTAAGGCGTTTGCAAATATTAATCAGTTGTTTGCGACAGATTAAGGCATGCCGCGAATGGTTGCCTTACAATGCGAACTTATTGTTAATCATGGCGTTTTGTAATAATTTAAATAAAGCGACAGTGTGTTAAATGGGCCGGTCGGCACTATTTACCCCGCTAAAAACAGATAAATTAGCTTAGCAATAGCCATCGAATACCGGCTGTGCTGAATACATAACAATAATAACCAACAGGATTTATCGTGATTGAAGAAGTAGTCGCCCAGGCAGGTAAGGGGTTTTTCAGAGGGTTTGGTTTTATTATCGCGGAGCTGGTGTTCTGGCGTTTATGTTACGTGATTGGCTGGCCGGTTTGTAAAATTCTGACGCTTGGTCAGTATCCCAAAAAAGTTGAGCGGGAGCGGGCAATTTTCCGTCAGGAAAAGGCCCATACCGGCTTTACCTGTGCGGCAACGGGGCTGCTAATATTACTCATTCTGGGCATTATTTTGTCAGGCAACTGGCCTTCCAGCTTACCCGGCATTACCTTGTCATAGCCTGAAGCGTCCGGCTTCAGGCTATCTCTACCCTTTATTTTACCGACTGCACTACCGCTTTGCCCCGTCCCCGGGCCTCGGATGCAGCAGACAGCTTACCGTCTCGTTGCATTATCAGGTGCAGATCGCCAAAGTTACTCTCTTTGATGGTGTAGCCCATGTCCTGCAGCGAATTTAATGTGGCCGGATTGAAGCCTTCGTGTACGCGAATTTGATCCTCAGGCCACAGCTGATGATGGAAACGCGGACGGTTTACTGCCTCTTCTGCGCTTAAATCAAATAGCAGGGTATTCAGTATCGACAGGGTAACTGATGAAATGATGGTGGTACCGCCAGGGGAACCGGTAACCAGTTTTACCTGGCCATTCTCCAGTACGATGGTGGGAGTCATCGACGACAGCATGCGCTTGTAAGGCTCAATGGCATTGGCTTCACCACCAATGGCGCCAAAGAAGTTAGGCACGCCGGGTTTGGCGCTAAAATCATCCATCTCATCATTTAATAAAAAGCCCGCCCCTTCAGCTACCACGCCAGCACCAAAGCTAAGGTTAATGGTAGTGGTATTGGCCACGGCATTGCCCCATTGATCGACAATAGAGAAATGGGTGGTGTCCTCACTTTCATGTAATCCGGGCTTTATCTGAGGGGTAGCGGAGATAGCGATCAGGTTAATTTCCCGGGCCCGCTGTGCGATATAGTCCGGTGCAATCAGTTGGGGCTGAGGCACCGAGAAAAAGTCCGGATCGCCAAGGTATTCGGCGCGGTCGGCAAACACGCGCTTGCCTGCCTCACTGACCAGATGCAGATAAGGCGCCGAGTTATGGGCAGGTAGTACATTGGTTTTAATCACGTTGTCGACCATGCCCAGCCATTGAGCAACGGCAATACCGCCGGAGCTTGGTGGTGGGGCGGTAACAACCTGGTAGCCGCGCCAGTCAAAGTTCACCGGCGTTCGCCACTGTGCATGATAACGGCTTAAATCGTCGTGGCTGATTAAACCGCCATTGGCCTGCATGTAGCTAACAATGTGATCGGCCGTCTCTCCTTCGTAAAAGCCCGCCGGACCGTTATCCCGGATACGGGTTAACGTGGCCGCCAGCTCCGGTTGTTTGAACAACACACCTGCTGTAGCCGCTTCACCAAAGTAATTGGCAAAGTTAGTTTCAAGGCCACGTTTTTCAATGCGGTTAATATAGCGACTGATCCTGCCCGCCAGTTTTGCCGGCACTTCAAAGCCCTCGCTGGCGAAGGTCAGAGCAGGTTGAACCAGACGCTGCCAGGGTAATTTGCCGTACTTTTGATGAGCGGCCCACATACCGGCAACGGTACCCGGTATGCCGGATGCTTTAGCGCCAAACAGCGAGTCGGTTGGGTGTACATCGCCGCTGTCATCCAGATACATGTCGCGGGATGCCTGAGCGGGAGCCATTTCACGGTAATCGAGGAAGTCTGCATGTTGGTCCATGTAAATGGTCATAAAGCCGCCGCCGCCGATATTACCGGCTTCCGGATAAGTCACGGCCAGGACAAACTGTGCTGCAATGGCTGCATCCACCGCATTACCACCGTCCTGCATCACATCGAGAGCCACCTGAGCCGCGAATTTATCCGGCATGGCCACCGCAAACTCCGCAGAGCTCGCCGGTGAAGCCGTTACCTGTTCGGAGGATGAACAGGCAGTGAGGGAAATGAGAAAGGCACTAATTAACAGATATCGCATGAAACTAACCCACCATGATTAAACTTGTTATCACATACAGAATTAAGGTTAAGGCGCCGCCGGTCAGTGCATAAGGCATTTGCGTGCGCACGTGCTCAAGCAGGTCGCAGCCTGAGGCAATCGACGAAACCGCCGTGGTATCGGAGATCGGCGAGCAATGGTCGCCAAATACGCCGCCACCCAGAATGGCTCCGATGACCAGTGAAGGAGGCAAACCGAGTTGTTGGATCAGCGGCACACCTATAGGAATGAGAATCGCGAAGGTTCCCCAGGACGTGCCGGTAGTAAACGACATAATGCCGCCGGCTAAGAACAGCATGGGGACAATCAGGAATAATGGTAAGTACTCGCCAACTATACCTGCCACGAAAATGCCGGTACCCAGTACTTTTAAACTGCTACCCAGTGTAAGGGAAAGTAATACGATGGTGACCAGCGGCAGCAACTCGCCCATGCCTTTAAAGCCCACATCAACCGCTTCGTGATGGGTAAAGCGTTTGGAAAATACCAGCATCAGATACGCTACCGCCGTGGCCAGAATAGTGGCATACAGTACCGATTTACTGCCGCTGCCCTGAGAGAGTACGCCATTGCCGGTCCAGAGCATAAAGCCAACCATGCTTAACACCATAGTTAAAATGGGGATCACCATATAGCCGGGTTTGGTGGCGGCTGCGGCAGAAAGCTGCTGCTGATTGCTCTGAAGTTGCTGTTCTGCCTTGGCCATGGGGCCGTGTACTTTGTCGGCAAACACGGTGTAGGCGGCGATGAGCAGGGCAATAATGGCGTAGAAATTAAAAAATACCGAGCCCCACAGGATACTCGCTGATGAGGCGGGCAGTTCGTAAGTATCGAGCATGCCGAGTACGAAGGCTCCCCAGCCATTAAGTAAAATGAGAATACATATCGGTGCACTGGTACTGTCTATCAGGTACGCCAGGCGGGCTCGGCTCATACCAAACTTATCAAATAACCCGCGGGCAAATATGCCGGCGGTCAGTACACTGAGGTTGGATTCTATGAAAACGACGATGCCGGTGAGCATGGTGAGTCCGCCAACCTGACGACGGCTTTTGGCTACCCCGCGTTTCGTTAGCCAGTCGACCGTAGCCGTTACCCCGCCCGAGTCACGAATATAGGCCAGCAATGCGCCTACCAGTACGCTGAACAGTAAAATGCGGGTATTGCCGGCGCTGGTGGCTACATCGACCACCCGCTCGATGGAAGTGATTGGCGCCAGCAAAAGGCTGCCGGTGTCTGCGGTGAGGAGGATCAGTGCCTCGGCACTAAGAACCGCCATCAACAGCGCCATAATGACCTCTTTCTTCCAGAAAACGATCACAATGGCGATGACTGGTGGAATGATGGAAACCCAATCCATACTAATGAACCCTTGTTGTTTTTATGTCGTTATTTTAATTGGCCTGTGTGTTCAGAACCGCTTCGTAGACCAGTGAAACGATGCTGCCGTAGCGGCCGGTTTCAAATTGCTTACCGGTAAACTGCAGCTTTTCTTCGTCTTCTTCCACAATGGGCGAATGGCGGGCGTTGGTCAAGAGAATGACGGCCAAATCAAGGGCTGGGTCGATAACCGTTGCGGTGCCGGTCCAGCCGGTGTGGCCAAAAGCCTGATCGCTGGCATAAGGGCCAAAGTGCCAGCGATTGGTACCATTGGCCGCCCGTCGCCAGCCCAGTCCGTAATGCCAGAAGCGGTTGTCCGGTTTGGTAAAAGCATTAATGACATTGCTGTCGAACAGATGGGTTTCACCATAGCCACCGCCGTTTAACAGCATTTGTGCCATTACTGCCAGTTCATCGGCGGTAGAGAATAACCCGGCATGACCAGACACGCCCTGCATGGCATAAAAGGCTTTTTCGTCGTGAACTTCCCCTTGCAGGGTATAGTCACGGATATTGGGAAAGGTAATGCGCCCGTCACGGGTGTTACCGCGCAGTTCGGTCGCGGCAAACTCGCCTTTATGATGACCTTTTTTGAGCGGGTTAAAGACCGTGTTGTCCAGCCCCAGCGGCTGATATAACCACTCCTCACAATAACTATCCAGAGGCATGCCGGTAATGCGCTCCACAATCAGCCCAAGCAGCATAAAATTAATGTCGCTGTACGAGGCGTTAAGCCCGTTGCTGATCTCAAAGGGGGCCTGGGTAATAAGCAGTTCACTGGTGCGTTGTTTCGACTGGGAGTAAAAACGCTTGCCCAGTGGATTTTCCGGATCGTAAAAAGCAATGCTGGGTGAATAACCGGACTGATGTGAGAGTAAATCACTGACGCGGCGTGCTTCCCGGCCTGCGCCCTGATACTCCGGCAGATAATGTTTAATGGGCACGGTTACGTCGAGCTGACCGGTTTCCACCAGATGCATCAGCGCCAGTGTCGTTGCAAACATCTTGGTGTTAGACGCCAGGTCGAAAATGGTATCGGTGCGCATCGGTTGCGGATCCGCCAGCACCTCACCGTTTTCATCATAGCGTTTCTGATAACCATAGGCTGTGCGTTTAATGACTTCACCGTCTTTAATCACCAGCAAAACCGCACCCGGGAAGCCTTCGGCTACTTCCTGATTGATCAGCTTGTCGACTGCTGCAAAGCGGTCCTGATAAGCGCGGGTATTGTCGGTTAACTGAGGGTATGGCACCTGAATATGTAACTGTGCTTCGGCGGGCTGAATAGCGCTGACGGCCAGGGTATTAAGGCCGGTTCGGGTGCGGCGGGCGAGCGAATAGCGATAGGTATTGCCAGCGGTAAACTCATCGTCCAGCGACAGTGTTTCACCATTTACCGACACCGTAGCGGAGGTAGGACCATCAGCTTCGATAATTAATTCGCCGCGGCCGGCGTAGCTTTTAAACGCGAAGCGGTCTTTAACAAAGGCGCGTTTAGATGGCTTGAGATCTGGCAGTACCGCGTCTATCTGGCCCCGGCGAATCTCAGGCAGCTCGCTTTCTGCAGCGGCTATGGCTTCATTGCGTTCTTTCTCGTATCGAACCAGCAACGCCTCATTTTGCTCAGGAAAATACTTATCCAGCAGGGCAAATATGGCGGCGGTGGTGCGACTGTCAGGTTCGCCGCTGACATGCCAGGGCAGGAAATGCATCTGAAACGCGGAAATGGCATTGAGCGTACCGGTATCGGCGATACCGGTTTCAATCACGCCGTAACCATAGGCGCGCAATGCACTTTGTAGTAACCCGATACTGGCCGGCTGTTCGTTAAAGGTTTTCCAGTAATCGGCCAGGGTCTCATTATCGTACCAGGCGCCAACGCCGGCCTGATATAACTCAAACCACGGAAAACGCGGGCCGGGATCGTTCTTGCGGTCGAAGGCAATATCAGAATGGCCGACCACGGCGGTAGGTTCAATGTCCGGGTGTCGGGCGATAATGTCTTTTACCAGCTCGATAACCACTTCGATTTGAGCGGGGTCGTAATCCGGGAAAAAGCACAGCCGATTTGAGCCATGCTCAGCCAGAGAGGGGGCCATTTCGCCATCGCGCTCACATTCGGGCACGTTGACTATCTCGATACCAATGGAGTGGTCGTTTAAGCCGGTACGCCCCTGCCAGTAACTCTTACCAGCATGCCAGGCACGCATATTTTCATCGACCAACTGAATAATTCTTGGCTTACCGCCAGGATCGCTCGGGTCATTAGACTCAGGAATAAGGTAGTGAGAACTTAATCCGCCTTCCTCTACCAGTGCTGTGACTGAGCGGGCATAATCAATGGCTGTAAAGTGCAGCACCAGCGACTTTACCCGCTCCCCATAATTGGCCGACGGCATTTCAATTACCCGTCGACTGCTACAGCTAATTAAAAGCAGTGCACAAAGTGTCCATAATATCGCACTGCGAAAACTTCGGCTGGTCACAGTTATTCCTCTACTCATTGATGATTTGCTGACTGGGCATCTGACTAAAGCTCAGATGGTTATTGTCTCAAACTACCATACTCGAATGGCTCGTGCATAATAAAATATTCCTGGTTTTGAGGGCGGCATCCGGGCCGCCGACGCTCTCTGTTACTCGGTTTACATCGCCTTTCTGACCTTTTTTATCCGCCTGGTTTGACACATTTTAGGCGTCACCGCCGGGCCGTAACGGGAAGTCTGCCAATGCAAAGTTGGAATAATTTATTTTTTGCGGTCGCTGAGGTAAGCTTGGTTATCGTTGTTGATACATTTGAAAAGGCCCTGAAAGTGATGCGTACAAAAGCCGTACTGGTGAGTTTGCTTGTAATGTTAACCTTAGGCTGTTCTGGCGGGCAGGACGCGAAGTTCATGTTAGGCCAAAAGCTGATGCTGGACATGCGTTACTACTGCGCGGATGGCACGCCAGCAGAACGCTGCAAAACGCCGGTTACCACGCTTATGCCTGAGTTTGCTGACATTATTCG
This sequence comes from Alteromonas sp. 4NH20-0104, assembly GCF_057547795.1. Taxonomy (NCBI): domain Bacteria; kingdom Pseudomonadati; phylum Pseudomonadota; class Gammaproteobacteria; order Alteromonadales; family Alteromonadaceae; genus Alteromonas; species Alteromonas sp. 4NH20-0104. Next base: position 55,190 of record NZ_BAAJLP010000024.1, read on the forward strand.
TCAGGGCCACATCGGCGGCGTGATTTTATTTGCTGAAAACCTCGACAACAGCCGGCAAATTATCGAGCTGAATTATGCTCTCCAGCAGCTCGCAAAAGAAGCCGGCCTGCCACCCTTGTTTATTGCTATTGATCAGGAAGGCGGCAGAGTGGCCCGGCTACCTGATGAAGTGGCCACCCGTTATGTGGGCAATATGGCGATTGGCGCAACGTATCCGCTGTACAACACTGCCTTTGCTGAACGGGTAAACAAAGGGATTGCCACCAGTATCCGTTTACTTGGTTTTAATGTGAACTTTGCCCCAACGGTTGATGTAAACGTTAATGCTGACAATCCTGTGATTAACGTCAGATCCTATGGCGAAGAAGCACAAATGGTCGCCGAACTCGGCGCTGCGGCGGTTGCCGCGCTGCAAAGCGAAAACATTCTTAGTGCGCTGAAACATTTCCCTGGCCATGGTGATACCCACACTGATAGTCATACCGGCTTACCACGGGTCGATCATGATTTGGCCACGGTCGAAGCGGTGGATTTACTGCCTTTTAGTTATGCTATCGGGCAGCACAATGCACCGGCTATGATTATGACCGCACACATTCAGTATCCGTTGCTCGACGACACTCGTTTTAAAGCGCTCGACGGTGAGGACACCCTGGTGCCAGCAACGCTGTCGCACAAGATTCTTACCGGATTGTTGCGCAATAAAATGGGCTATGAAGGCATCATTGTTACCGATGCGCTGGATATGGCGGGGATTGCTCATTATGTTGATCATAAAAACGCGGTGATTAAAACGTTTAACGCCGGCGCCGACATCGCACTGATGCCTTACGCGGTGCGCAACCCGCAAAGCATCAGCCGTTTCTGGGCGCTATATGAACAATGGGCTGAAGCCATCAAGCGTGGTGATATCGACCGCGAGCAAACGCAATTGTCGGTAAAGCGTATTTTGCAGGCTAAGCAACAGTTTCAGCTGGAAGAGTTTATTCAGCAACCGTTAGCTGAGCGGGTTCAGGCAGCCCGTGAGCGCCTTCCCATGGAAGCTAATCAGCAAACCGAAATGGCGCTGGCCAGCGCCGCCCTGACTCAGGTTTATAATCTGGGAGCACTGCCTCTCAAAGGCAACCGTTACTATGTGGTAATGCCGGATACCGCGCGATGCATGGCAATGACGGCGGCGTTGTTAAAACGCCAGCCAGACTTGCAATTAACCTGTAAAGCGTTAACAGAGATTGACTCTGAAGGCGTCTTACCCGACCTGAGCGGGACGGATGCGGTAATTGTTGGAGATATTACGCCGCAACACAGCCTGGCAGAAATGGGCGGCATGGCCGACCTGGCCGTGTGGCGAAACCGGCCGGATAAAGCCACTCAGTCGGCCTGGATCAGGCGGTTGTTAGTCAGCGCCGGGGAGCAGTCGGTTGGTGCGGTATTTATTGCACTGCGTGCGCCCTACAGTATTTCGGATTACCGCCATCTGGCTGGTGCAGCGGTGGCGACATTCGGCTATAACGTGACCGTCACCAAAGCCGGTGACAAAGACGCCGCCGAGGCTCAGGGCGCCGTATTCGACGCCCTCGCGGAAGGTTTGCTCGGGCGCTCGCCCATGCCTGGCAAATCACCCGTTACCATCGAATAAAGCAGACAAAATGATGCAGCGGATCAGTGCACTGGATGCCCTGCGGGGACTGGCGATAATTGCCATGGTGCTGGTTAATAATCCGGGTTCATGGCAAGCTGTTTATGCCCCGCTAAAACATGCCGCCTGGCATGGTTTAACCCCAACGGACGTTATTTTTCCGGGGTTTATTTTTGTAATGGGAGTGACCATCGCCATTCACCTGCCCCGGGAGCTGGAGCGGGTAGGTAATGTTATGGCTGTGCTCAGAAGCACGACCCGACGGGCCATGACACTTATTTTGCTGGGGTGGCTGTTATACCTGTGCTGGTTTAATACCGCCAGCCCAGGGTATAGCTGGATTGAGGAACGTTTGTTCACGTTGCGCTTCGCCGGCGTATTGCCACGGCTCGGTACTGTGTACTGGCTAACAGTGGTGATTATTCTTACTTTGTCGTGGCGCTGGCTTGGCGTTCTGACCGCTCTCTTACTGGCGGGCTACTGGGGGGCCATGGCGCTTATACCCTATAGCAGTGCTGACGGCGTGATTTATCAGGGGCAATGGGAGTTTGGCAACAGTCTGGCGGCGTACATTGATCATCACCTGCTTGGTAAAGCGCATGTATATTATGGTCAGGCAACACCGTTTGCGTTTGATCCTGAAGGGGTACTTTCCACCCTGCCTGCGGTCGCGACCTGCTTAACCGGCGTCTGGGTTGGCCGTTACGTGCTGGTGCAGCAGCGCTGTCCGAATAAGCTGATGATGCTGGCATTGGCCGGCATTTGCGCCGGCTACGGACTGTCGGTGGTCAATCCGCTTAATAAAGCACTCTGGTCGCCCACCTTTGTAATGGTGACCAGCGGCATGTTAACTATTCTGTTTTGGCTCAGTGTGGTTTACGAACGTAAAGCCGGTCCGTTACCCAAAGGGCATCCGCTGTTAGTTGCCGGTACGAACAGCATTGCTTTCTTTATGTTGTCTGGCATCCTGGCCAGAGTACTGCTTATGGTAAATGTTGACGGAGTCTCGCTCAAAGGCCATGCCTGGCAGGTTGTCGAAGGGCTGCCGCTGCCCCCTGAACTGGCTTCATTGCTGTTGGCCGGCATTTTTCTGATGATCTGCTATTACCCGATTAAGTTTATGTATCATAATGGTTTTTTCTGGCGGATTTGAATGCTGGTAAGTCCACATCAGGGCCGGCGTAGTGTAATAATCAGGTTATATCGTATACGCCAATGCAGGGAAAGACATTGCGCTACCTGATTATCTTCATGCTGACAGTTGGTTTGTCTGTGCCGGTTTATTCGGCCCATGGTGAAGAGCCATTCTATCTGGCAGTTGCCGCTGACTGGAAGCCTTACCTGTATATCAATCAGCAGGGTGAGCCCGACGGTCAGGACTTGTTCTTACTGAGTCGCGCATTGCAGCGGCTTGGCCATCAACTGAACGCCCAGCGATTACCGGAACAACGCCTGGCGCTCGAGCTGGAACAGGGCGAAGTGGATGTCATCCTCGGCGCAGCGTATACCAAAGCCCGCGAACAACAAAACTTCTATTCAATGCCTTACCGTAAAGAAACCATCGTTTTTGGATTCAGGTTCTCCCGTAACCCTTACTTTGGAGATGTGCATGTCAGTGCCTTGTTGCAACAGGATTACCTGGTGGCCGTTAACAAAAGTGGCTGGTTTGGTGAGGACTTTCAACATAAAGCACTGGATGTGTATGACCGCAACCTGATCCACGCAGAAGGCACGCTAAGACGAATGCAACTGCTGAAAATGGGTCGGGTGGATGCCGTGGTCGGCGACCAGAAAGTGCTTGAGGCCGCCGCCGCAGAGCTGGGCATTGACGACTTTATGGTGGCCAAGCAGGTGATACATGAAACCCGCGTACACTTTCTGTTCAGTCGTAACCGGGTGGATAAAGCTTTTATGCAGCGCTTCGACCAGGCGCTGGTGGCTGAACTTACCCGGTTAACTTTTTAAAGGTGAACAATCTTTCCGTTCAGTACTGCCCGTTGCTTACCCTCGCTGTCATGCATTAGCCAAAACGCCGGGGCACCCGGATATAAAGTTGAGTAAGCGGGGGGCTCAGGCAGCACCAGTACCGGTAAATTGCTTTGGTTATCGAGCTGCGACCTATCGCCCACAAAAGCACTGAATCCCTGTTGCAATAAAGCCAGGTACTCAGCCTCGGTTAACACCATCGGTCCGTCGAGCTGAAACGTTCTGATTGGCCGTACCGTGGTCTGGTAGGCGCTGACATGGGTAAATCCTGACTGACCAGACAGGTCGCCAATATGTTTTACCGTGGCGCGTCCCTGTTTATCCACATTAACACTGATATCGGCGACATACTCATGCTCACCGCAGCGTTGAGTTACCCGGGAAAACTTGATATCCACCAGGCCGTCTTCCACATTGTCAGGAATACGGTAATAGTCAGCCAGCGATTTCTGCTGGTACAAATTACCCAGTAACGCTTCCAGCGCACTTTGTAAGCCAATCACGTTCATTTTTCTGGCCACCTGACGATGGGGATCGTTAGGGTGAGCACCCGATTCAATCAAAATAGTGCTGGCCCCGGTACCGGCGATGTTGTCACCAAATGAACGCAAAGAATAAGTATCGTCGTAGCGGCCGATATGACAAGGCAGCCAGTGGCTGATGGTATCAGCCATACAGGCAATCAGTTGTTTAGCCCGCAGCCTTGGCGCATCAACATGTTTATCCGGATGGAATGCCGGCGCAAGGAAAGCAATGGTGGCAGGGTAGGGCGTCTCTCCGGCCGAATAATAGGGGTTTTGATCATGCAGGTTAAAGGCTACATCGGGCTTCAGGGTTTGCACCTGTTGCCACAACAACCGGCCTTCCGGTGTTTGCAAGTGCTTGGCATCACGGTTGATATCGATGCCCTGCTCATTGACCCGGGTATGACGTTCTGCACCGTCTGGATTGAGCATCGGGATCACATGCAGTGTGACCAGCGACGTCCAGTCGGCGTCTAAAGCCAGTGCCTGGCTACTGGCGTTAAGATGCAGCAGTTTGAGCCAGTCCAGCACTGCCGCTGTTGCGGTTGGCTCGTCACCGTGCATTTGCGTCCAGGTCAGGATAATCAATGGACCCTGACCAATGCTTAGTCGTTCAATGGACTTACCTGCACAGCTATAGCCAATTGTCTGGCGGGTGACTGCCGGGTACTCAGCGATTTCATCGAGCACCGACTGGATATCCTGATGGCGCAGATGTGCTTTATCCAACGGGCTGAAATGGTGGGAATCCCACAGGCTGGCGATGGCCTGTGCGGGCGCATGGGGATGGGCAGCTTTCATAAATTACGGTAACCTTACAAACAGTTAAACGCGTAGAGCGCCGAAAAGTCTATTTAAAGAGATTTTGATATTCTTATCAACTGGTTTATATTTGAATAAAAAATTCTATTGTTATTTTTGTTGTTGGTTTCTTCGTGCAGTAACCGACGCCGACAACCGGGAACACACGCATGTCAGCTTTTGTCAAAATCAAAGCAATAAAGCATTCATTGTCGAGCAGTGAATCAAAACTGGCGACTTTCACGCTGGATTCGCCCAATGCGGTGCGCGACTTATCATCGCAGGAACTGGCGAATGTCGTGGGTGTGAGTCAGTCCAGTGTGGTGAAGTTTGCACAGAAGCTTGGCTATAAAGGCTACCCGGCCTTTAAGCTGGCGGTTATTGACGCGCTGAACCGGGAAACGCCCAACACCCAGTTACATGGCAAAATAACCCTTAATGATGGCTTTGAACAAATGGCCGACAAGCTGCTTAGCAGCAAGATAAGTGTGCTCAATGAAACCCGCAATCTGAATGAGCTGGTTGAGTTTGAAAAAGCGGTAGAAATCATTAAAAACGCCAAACGTATCCTGATTTGCGGGGTAGGCGGCTCGGCGTTGGTGAGTAAAGACTTTTCTTTCAAGCTGCAAAAACTGGGAATGATGGCGATAGCCGAGGCCGATGGCCATGTGCAACTGGCGCTGGCAGCCACCTTTAACGAAAACGATGTGGTGGTGGCGATTTCCGAGTCCGGCGCTACCCGGGAAATTGTGAACGTGGTTAATCAGGCAAAGGATAATCATGCCAAGGTGATATCGATTACTAAATATGGCACTACACCGGTTTCCGAGCCTGCTGACGTGCAGCTTTATTCGGTGGCAGAAGAGGCCTCAGCCCGCTTATCCTCGATACTGGCCAGAACGGCTCAGGAGCTGATTATCGATATGCTGTTTATCGCGCTGACTCAGGCTTCTCGCCCGGGCCGTAAACTGCTGGAAAAAACCAACGAGATTGTTTCTCAGTTTCGTCGTGGTGGTTCCGGGACGCAGGGCAGCTAAACACTCATTGTGGATAAAGCAGGTAGGGTTTACGCTGCGTTTTGAATTCATCCAGTGCTGGTTGCCAGCTCGCGCGGATTGCGGCAGGGTCGAGGCCTTCAGCCAGTTGCTTACGAAGCTTATCCGTGCCGCTTAACAGGTCGAAAAAGTCGGGCCGGTCAATCAATACCTGCTGGTGTTGATTAAACAACTGGTAGACTTCATACAGCAATTCAATATCGAAGCCCTGAATTTCACTGTGGCGTAAATCCCGGCCAAACAGGAACTCGCCTCTGAGTTTTGGATTGGGCGCACTTTCCGGCATGGATTGTGGTGTAAAGGTAAAAGCGCCCAGCTTAATCTCATGATGGCCGACAACCTGAAACGGCCAGTCTGTGCCTCTGCCGATACTGACAACCGTTGCCTCAAATAAACACAACGATGGATATAAGCGGATGGCCGTGCTGTTGGGTAGGTTCGGGCTCGGGGCTACCGGCAATTCATAATCGAAGGTTTTGTTGTACCCGACAACAGGGATTACTGTGAGACTGAGTTTTTCTGCCTGGTTTATCCAGGCTTCGCCTTTAATCATCTTTGCCAGCTCGCCTACGGTCAGCCCGTGAAGCAAGGGCAGCGGATCCAAACCCACAAATGAGGTGAATTCCCGCTCACGTAGCGGGCCGTCAACATAACGGCCATTGGGGTTGGGCCGGTCCAGCACGATTACCGCAATCGACTGCTCCGCAGCAGCCTCGAGAATATAGTGCAGGGTACTGATGTAGGTGTAGAACCGGGCACCAACATCCTGAATGTCAAATACCAGCACATCAATGTCTTTTAACATCTCCTGAGCGGGCTTTTTGAATTTGCCGTAAAGCGAGCGAATGGGCAGACCGGTTTGCGGATCGATGCCATCGGTGACTTTCTCACCGGCACCCAGCTTCCCTCTGAAACCGTGCTCCGGGGCAAATACTGCCTGCACCGCTACGTTACGGCCAAGCAGAAAATCGACCAGGTGGGCTTGTTTAACCCGGCTGGTTTGATTAACAACCAGGCCCACCCGTTTATCAGCGAGTAGCGGCAGGTAACGTTCTGACTGTTCTGCGCCCACTTTCAGGGCGGTACTTTGCGCTGTTGCTGAGGTTAGCCACAGCAGAATCAATAACAGGTAACGAAACATCGACTAAGAATGTGACTGCACGGCACGGCGCAGAAAACCGCCGTTGTCAGATAGCTGGGCTTCTGCTTGTGCCGCGTCCTGTCCGGTGAGGATCATCAGGATCGCCAGCTTGGCGCGGTTATTCGCTGCCTGCAACGCCGCATCGGCCACTTCTTCAGTGCAGTCGGTAGCCTGCATGACGATGCGGGTCGCCCGGGCTTTTAACTTCTGATTAGTCGCGTTGACGTCCACCATTAAATTTTCGTAGGTCTTCCCCAGTCTAATCATGCTGGCGGTACTGAGCATATTCAGGATCAGTTTCTGTGCGGTGCCCGATTTCATGCGGGTAGAACCGGTAATGCACTCAGCCCCTACCACGGCACAAATACCAATGGCGGCCACATGCATCATGGGAGACTCAGGATTACAGGTCACGGTAATCGTGGCGGCATTCAGTGAGTTCGCGTATTCCATTGCTTTAATCACGTAAGGCGTGCGGCCGCTGGCGGATAAACCTACCAGCACGTCGTTGGCATTAAAATTGAGCGCTTTCAAATCTTCAACGCCCATGACCGTATTGTCTTCGGCGCCTTCTACGGCATTCTTAATGGCCTGGTCACCGCCAGCGATGATCCCTATTACCATGGATTCGGGAACGCTGAAGGTCGGCCGACATTCCACCGCATCCAGGATACCTAACCGCCCGCTGGTTCCTGCGCCCATATAAATTAAGCGGCCACCAGCCTGTAAGCTTGGCACAATGGCGTCGACGGCTTTGGCAATGTGTGGGATGGTTTTACGCACCGCGTCGGCCACACCGGCATCTTCCTGATTAATTTTTTCCAGAATTTCGATGGTCGGCAGCACATCAATATCCATGGTATGAGGATTACGGCCCTCGGAAATAATTCTGTTCAGTTGCTCAAGCAATGTTGCTGACTGTTTTTTTGTCATCTGCATAGTTAACTGCCGACCTTAGGGTTAGCCATCGTCCAGGTTAAACGTGTTAGTCCATTCATTTTGCTTCCGCCTTTATTTCAGGCATGTTGTCGGGCTGTTGACCCGCAGCACATACCAGCGTGGCCACCAGCGTTCCTATCACCAGTTGCCAGGTGAAACCCAGCGTTATTTGCCAGGTTTCGGGTAAATACCAGCTCATCACATAAGGTTGTAGCAGCAAGGGGATAATAAAACCACACAATAATGCCGCTGTGACGGAGGCAGGGCTGCCCCGCTGAGTAAATAGTGTAATAAAGTATACGCCAAGTAAGCCACTGTAGGAAAATACCATAACACCCAGTGCAAATTGTAACAGCGGCGTATCCGAATATTGTTGCCAGTAATAGCATAAACACGCCATTGACGCTAACGCCAAAGCAACCAGCGCCATCGCTACCCGGCCCGCATTAACAAAATGATGCTCGCTGTTCGTATGGCCCTGTTTACGTTTCCAGGGACGGTACAAATCCTGAATCAGGACGCTCGACATCGAGTTTAAACCGGAATTTAGCGTCGACAGTGCAGCGGCAAGGATACCAATAGTCACTAAGCCCTTAAGACCGGCAGGTAAATCGGTTAATACATAGTACATAAAGATGGTTACCGGTTCGCCGGCAAATTGCGGAACCGGCGCGCCGGCATTTGTGGCCATAAGCGCTGGCTGCTGATAATAGATATACAACAGCAAACCGATCACGATAAACAATAACATGACCGGGATAACCATCACTACTGACCATAGCATGGCTTTTGCCCCTTCCTGGGCATTGCGGCAGGTCAGCACCCGTTGGGTCATATCCTGGTCAAGCCCAAAAGCGGCGATATTGAGCAATACAAAGCCGGTGAATACTGAAGTCAGGGTAAACACGCCGGATGGCGAAAAATCGATGCTGCCATCGAACAGCTTGAGTTTGGAGGGCGCCCCCTCTCCAGGGTTTTGCAGCACCTCAAAAATAGCCGGTAAATCAGCCGGAATAGCGACCAGTAAAGCAATAATGACCGCGACGGCTGCGCCAATGTAAGTAAAGGCTTGCATAACGTCGCTGTAGATGACCGTACGGATGCCGCCGTAAATACTGTAAACCAGCCCAATCACGCTGATCAGAACCGTCGCGGTTATTACACTGCTGGCGGCAATGTTGCCGTACAGGATCATTGCGACCGCGAGCGCCGCCATATAGAGTCTTGCGCCGCTGGCAAATATCCGACCGAACAAATACATGAGTCCGGCCTGTTGCTTGGCTCTGGCGCCAAAGCGGGTTTCCAGCAGTTCGTAAACGGTAAAGACTTTAAGCTGGTAAAAGCGAGGGATGAGCACGCGGGCAACAAAAAAGGCGGCAATAAATGCGCCCAGGTTGGTGGCCAGGTAGGTCAGGTTACCGCGATACCCCTGATCCGGGCCGCCTAAAAACGTGGCGGCAGACTGGGAAGTGGCCAGCACCGACATGGCCACCATCCACACGGGCATTGCCTGCCCCCCTAAAAAATAATCACTGGTGTTTTGCGCCCGGCGATTAAAGTACCAGCCAGACACCACCAGCAGCAGCCCGTAGAAGGCAAACAGCATTAAGTCTGGCAGGGTATAATTGGCTAGCATTTATTCTCGTTCTCACCGTTTGAAAGCTGGGTTATCATGGCTCTGCGTAACCAGTCACCACCGACATGGACACCAGTTTGTCAGAGTTGGTGCAAATTTAGAATATATTATTCTGTGCTATTTTCAAATTAAGAATTTATTAATTTATGAGCAAGGTGTATCGTACAGGATATACCCAATGTAATCCGCAACCTAAGAGTTAATCGATTGACCAGATCAACCCGTGCCATTATTAACCCGGATGCCATTCGCAATAATTTTAGTCAGTTGCGTCCTGCCCAGGGCTGCACGCCTATTGCGGTAATTAAGGCTGATGCGTACGGGCATGGTGCGGTTACGGTGGCTAAAGCGCTGAGCGAAGTCTGTGATTGTTTTGCGATTGCTATTTGTGATGAAGCGGCAGCGCTCAGAGAGTCCGGTATCAGCCAGCCGTTGCTGGTCCTGGAAGGCCCGCATCATGTGGACGATTGTTACGCGGCCAGGGTCAATAACCTTATTCTACTGATCCACAACCCACAACAAATCGCGTGGCTTGATGCACTTTCTCCAGAGCAACGGCCGCAGGTCTGGCTAAAGGTCGATACCGGGATGCACAGGCTGGGCTTTACTACTGATGAAGTCGCGGCGTTACTGGCCGGTTACGACTGGCTAACACAGCAAAATCCGGTGCTGGTATCGCATTTCGCCTGTGCCGACGACCCCCAGAATCCCAACAACGCTGCACAGCTTCAGGCATTTTTAACCCTTACCGGCACGCTGGCATTGCCCGGTTGTATGGCCAATTCAGCTGCCACCCTGTGTTATCCGGCGAGTCAGGCACAATGGTGCAGGCTGGGAATTGGCCTGTATGGCGCCAGCCCGGTGACGGGTCACCCCGCCGCTGAATATGGACTCACACCGGCGATGACGCTGATGGCGCAAATTATCGCCCTGCATCAGGTAAAGCAAGGTGAGAGTGTGGGCTACAGTCAAACCTGGACTGCGCCACGAGACAGTGTTATTGCCACCGTAGGCATTGGTTATGCCGATGGTTATCCCCGTCACTGCCCGAGCGGAACACCGGTAGTGGTTCGTGGTCAGCGTGGCCAGCTGGTAGGCAGAGTGTCTATGGATATGATTACAATTGATGTGACCGACATTGAAGAGGTCGCGCTGGGTGACGATGTGGAGTTATGGGGCCAGCAGTTACCGGTAGATGAAGTCGCTGACTGGGCCGGTACGATCAGCTATGAATTGATCACCCGTGTCTCTGCCAGAGTACCAAGAGTATCTGGTTGATAGGGAATGGGTGGTAAGTGGACAGTTCACAAATAGTTTGGGCCGGCGTAATCGCCAGCGGGTGTGCCAGCCTGGGGACGGCCGCTGGGAGTCTGGGTGTCTTTTTAATCCGCCAGCTATCGCGACGACTGGAAGATGCCCTGCTTAGCCTGGCCGCCGGGATTATGCTGGCCGCCACGTTTTTTTCATTGTTACTGCCGTCCCTTGAGTATGGGGGAGCAATGTACGGCAGTGAAATGGCGGGCGGTCTGGTGGCCGCAACCGGATTGCTGACCGGTGCGTTTTTACTGTTTTTTATTCACCAGACTGTGCCCCATGAACATTTTGTCAGTGGCCGGGAAGGGGCTTCAAAAACCAAATTAGCCAGGATTTGGCTATTTGTGCTGGCCATCACGCTGCATAATTTTCCGGAGGGTCTGGCTGTGGGGGTCGGCTTCGCAGGTGGGGAAATGGCCAATGGCCTGTCTCTGGCGCTGGGAATTGGCCTGCAGAACATACCTGAGGGGCTGGCGGTTTCGGTAGCATTATTATCGGTGGGATTTACTCCGGCCAGAGCCGCTCTGATAGGCATAGGGAGTGGTTTAGTGGAGCCTTTAGGCGGGTTGGTTGGTGCAGTGGCCGTATCGGGCGCTGAAGCGTTTATGCCATGGGCGCTGGCTTTTGCGGCTGGAGCCATGTTGTTTATTATTTCTGATGAAATCATTCCTGAGACCCACCAGAATGGTAATCAGAACGTTGCGACTTTTAGTTTGCTGATTGGTTTTGTAGTAATGATGTTGATGGATGTTTTACTGGGGTGATAAGAATGACGCAAAACCTGAAGTACGGCGAATACTGGGTAGGTGTAGACGGCGGCGGCACCAAGTGCCGGGCAGAGCTGTTTAACGAACTGGGTAAGTCGTTAGGACAGGGAATTGGCGGGCCGGCAAATATCGCCAAGCACGGTCAGCTGGCTTTATCGTCTATTCTGACAGCGGTAAAAAATGCCGTCGCAGATGCCGGACTTCAGTTTAGTGAGGTGAGCAGTGAGCTGGTGGTGAGTGCCGGCCTGGCTGGCGCTTATCTGGACTCTTCCGCAGCACGGCTTAAACAGTGGCAACATCCGTTTGCTGAACTGGTCTTCTCTTCTGATTTGCATACTGCATTACTTGGCGCTCATGGGGGCCGCGATGGGGTGGTAATTATTACCGGCACCGGTTCCTGTGCGGCGGTTTTGCAAAATGGCAAGGTGACTCAGTATGGGGGCTATGGCTTTCAGTTGGGTGATCAGGCCAGCGGAGCCTGGCTTGGACAGATGGCGGCCAGACGAGCCTTACTGGCGGCGGATAAGCTCAGCCCCGACAACGAGCTGTGGCAATCCGTGAGTGCTTTTTATCACTGCGCAACACCTTCTGCCCTTGTCGATAAACTTAATAGTGCTTTGCCTGGCGAATTTGCCCGTTTTGCCCCGCAACTCTTCGCCCTGGCTAAACGGGATGCGGCGGCAGAGAGTATTATTAGTGAAGGGGCTGACTACTTAAACCAGTTAGCGCAACGGGCAACCGGTGAGAGCGGCATGAACCTGGTACTGAGTGGGGGATTGGCCACCGCCTGGCGGCCTTATTTAGCGGACGCTGTTGCGGCGCGCATTCAACCAGCGCAACACGGGCCAGAATGGGGGGCAGTGTATCTGGCCCAGCAACAGCTTACTTCAGTGGATACCAGCGCTTAGCCGTTTTGGGGATGCAGATGCTCCACTTCATCATCTGCCTGAGGCTTTTTTACGGCGGGCAAGGTGTATCGCTCCGGCCGGTGGTTCAGTGAAATCACCATATTAAGACAAAACGCGGCGAGGATAGAAATGAGCACCAGGTGAGCGTCGATAAAGACAAACGACAAGCTCAGAATGCAGGTGTCAGCCACCAGCTGAAACGATCCGGCACGAATATCAAACCGGCTTTGCAGATAATAAGCCAGGATCCCCAGGCCGCCGAGGCTGGAACTGTGACGAAACATAATCAGCATTCCTACGCCGATTAATATGCCGCCGAACACGGCAGCAAAAAAGGGATCGACCCGTGAAATATCCACAAAGTGGGGCACCCACTCAGAGAATAACGACACCGTGGTCACGGAGATAAACGTATTGATCATAAAACGTTTACTGATGTGTCGCCACGCCAAGTAATAAAACGGTAAATTAATCAGGAAGAATAAGATGCCGAACTCAAGCGGTGTAACATAGGTTGCCAGTAAGGCGAGACCTGCTGCGCCACCCACCATGAGCTCCTGAGACTGAAACAGGAAAATGCCAAACGCCACAAATAAACCGGCACATAGCAGAGCAAAAACATCTTCGAAAACACTGTGTGATGCATTTTTCATAATAATAAACTGGATTTCTGTCGTTCTGAATGAAGTTAATTCGTCTGTTCTTTTTGATATTGACGAAAATTTAAGCGCCTATTATACGTGCATTACCAGGCCTTAGTAGCCTGCGCCGCCCGCGAGAAGTCGGCATAGCGGCTGTACTGGTATGCAAGCTTTACGTAGTGTTGCTTATTTATGGTTAAGATGTATTTTTTTTGTAAAAATAACCAGGCTTTGCGCAACGTCCGGATATCCTAGGTGCCTAACCATCTGTGCTGGCGCGATATATTGATTACCGGGTGAGCAGTCGCTCGCAAAAAGGACGTTAGCCGCCGTAACGTGGGGAGTTTGTTCACCGGGTTACCCAGTAATAGTGCATAACCAAGCGGTGAAGCGGCTTATTTGTTCAGGAAGTCGAGTAATTTATCAACCGGTAAGGGCTTGCTCAGCAAATATCCCTGAATGCGATCACAACCAACGGCTGCCAGGGCTTCGCGCTGCGCGTCGTCTTCAACGCCCTCGGCAAGCACATCGAAGTGCATTGCTTTGCAGATATCAATCATACCTTTATAGATTTGCCTGGCTTGATCTGAGCGGGCCAGTTCTCTGACGAAACTCATGTCGATTTTTACGGTATCCACCGGTAGTCGGGTTAAATAGCTTAACGAGCTGTAGCCGGTGCCAAAGTCATCAATGGATAAGGCAAACCCGGCGTCACGCAGCGCGGTAAGCAGCAAAATGCAGTGATCGAAGTCACTGATAAACGCCCCCTCGGTAATTTCCAGCTCGATATCGCTGGTATCAATATTATAGGGCTCAAGCAAGGCTAACAGGCTGTCTACCAGATTCGTGCGCATAAAATCGTTGGCCGAGACATTGATTGACACCTTGCCGGTAAAACCATGACTGCGCAGTTTTGGAATGTCTTTGGCCACCTGCCGGACCACAAAATCGGTAATGCTGCAAATCAGGCCGGTGCGCTCCGCAAGAGGGATAAACTCGCCCGGGGAAATCAGCCCCTCGGTAATATGATTCCAGCGTATCAGCGCTTCCAGACCATTAATCTGACGGTTATGGAGATCCTGTTTGGGCTGATACCACACTAACAGACTGTCTTCTTCGGTGAGTGCCTGATTGAGTTGCGCTTCCAGCAATACCTGGCGGGTCAGGGTATGTTCCTGCTGCGGGTTGTAGAGTTTCTCTTTGGTCAAGGCATCGTCTTTAGCATGATTCAGAGCAATATAAGCACTTTCGAGTAAGGTGACGGGTTCTTCGCCGGTATTAATATTCAGTGACAGTCCAATGGAAGGGGTCAGGAATACGGCGCCTTTCTGAGTCATAAAAGGGGGTTCGAACTGTTCACAAATCCACTTTGATACCTGCCAGATATCTTCGGCATCGGCTAATTGAGTCACGGCCAGGGCAAACTCATCACCGTGCAACCTGACCAGTTTGAAACGCGAGCCATGATAGCGCTCCAGGCGTCGGGCAATTTCAAACAGGATCAGATCGCCCGCCGCGTGGCCGATGGTATCGTTAATATCACTGAAATCATCGAGTTCGACCAGGCAAATACCGGTTATGGCATCCGGATCCTGCTCATACCAGATGCCAAGCTGGCGCAAAAGAGACACACGCAGTGGCAACTGGGTAACATGGTCAATTTTTTCCTGCTCCCGGTTAATGACGATCTCAACTTTGTCATCTTTGGCGATCAGCGTTACGCAACGGTGGCATAACGGCACCACGCCATGGGTGTTTTGCTCTGATGTGGCGTGTAATTTATGCAGGTTTTTTATCAGGTACTCGCACTCATCGGGATAGATAACAGAACGACTTTGTAAATTCAGCAGGTGCGTTTCAATATCAGAGACGTCGCATTCAAAATACCAGATGCCGGTTGAGTCGCTTTGCATTGCGCTTTCCTTCAAAGATAAAGTCGGGAGGGAAGGCTAAAAAGTAGCCAAGCGCCGTAATCCCGCGAGATTAGGCCTGTGCACTCTAATAAAGCTATACGCCAATGCCGACTTTATAAAGCTTTTTTTCATTTCAGGATGAAAAAAGTCGCCATTTGGCAACACATCGGATTAGTGGGGCATAAGTTGTTAACTTATGTCCTATAAATGACCGAAAAAAACCCATAGTATACAAAAAATAAGTTCACCAGAAATCGACAAATAGACCTCTTTTTACGATATTCGGTGAAAGCGCCTCCGGTAATAGTGCAAATTGTGGGGTATTGGATTATATTGAACTACTATTGGTAGTAATAGTGGGTAATTGGAGACACTATGGCAGTGTGCAGTGGAAGCATCAAACAGTTTTCCTTATTAGTAATCGCCTTTTTTGTTGCTTTTCTGATCGTTACAAGTCCATCGGCAACAGCGAAGCTGGTAGAAGCTAAGGGCATTAGTGCAGTGGCGGATAATAATATTGTCGAAGCCCGCAAGGTCGCACTGGAAAATGCTAAGAGGGCAGCCGTTGAACAGGTGGTTGGTACTTTTGTGCGTTCCCGGACCGACGTGAATAATTACCTGCTTGGTAAAGATCAGATTTTTTCCAGTACTGCCGGTCAGATTGATGAATACAAAATTATCTATGATGGCGTAGGTGACAGCGAAGATATTTATGAAGTTGTTATAAAAGCCGACGTACGGGTTGATTTGTTGGTCGATAAAGTCGCCCAGATCCAGGCGTCAATGGGCTGGACGAAAATGCCTCGCGTGACCGTAGTCCTTAACGAAAATTCCACCAACCCGATAATTGCTCAGCACGCCCGTAATGAAATGACCGAACGACTGCTGCGTGACGGTTTTCAGGTGTTCGATGAAGACGAACCCATTTATGCCGGATTTGCCGTTAACCTGACCGTTGATTCGCAAATAAAACCAGAAGAATTTCAGGGCATGAAAATTAATGCTAACGAACTGACCCTGGGCATGCAGGTGACCCGCGTGGGTGATAATCAGGTACTGGCTGCAGGCAGCAAAAGCGCCAGCAAACCCGGCGTTAAATCGAACAGTATTTTTTCAAAGCTATCAGCCGATATCATTCGTAAAGAATGGCCGCAGTTACGCAAACAACTGATCCGCTTCTGGCATCAGGAGCAAGTGAAGGCCAGGAACGTTTTTCTTGATATTGAGGGGGTGGAGTCACTGGATGTAGCTAATCAGATGAAGGCAGTCATTCAGGAAGCCATGCCGGCTATTCAGCAAATCGAAATTTCTAATATCGCCGATGGTGTGGCACACCTTGTCATCAGCTATAAAGGCTGGACCGAGCAGTTATACGAAGAACTGCTGGCCAGTAACATAGCGCAACGACATAAAATCCAGATCGTCGGCGTCACAGGTAACAAAATCACCGCAACCAAAGTTTGAGGATCAACCAATGAGACGGTACGTATTGGCCGCTCTGGTATTGTCAGCCCTGGCAGGCTGTCAATCAACGGGCAAGGGAAAAAAAGAGTTTGATGTATCTCAGCAGCTTGCTGCAGCTGGGAATTATGCTGAGGCCATTGCTTACCTTAAGCAGGCAATTGCGAAAGAGCCGGATAACGCGCAGTACTCTGCGCAGCTCAGCAGTTTACGACTGAAAGCATCTCAGACGTTAATTAACCAGGCGCAGGGCATTCTGAGTGCAGCCAGCGTCAGCATCAACGATATCGAGAAAGCGGAATCACTGGTGGCTGAAGCTAAGCAGTTTTCGCCGAACCTGCCAGCCATTGCACCGCTCGAAAGTCAGATTGACAGCTCACGCAGTGAGCTGATTGACGAAGTGAAAGAGCGTTATTCTGAAGCGCTGGCGCTGATTGACCGTCAGGATTGGGTTCGCGCTAATCTGACGCTCACACAGGTACAAAAGTTGTATCCTAACTTTGAGGCGTCTGTGCCGTTAGCCTCGCGGATTAAAACCGAAGGTACCCGGGATTACCTGTTGCAGGCCAAAAAAGCGTTTGTTGAGTATGAGTTTGAAGATGCCAAGCTGGCGGCCCGCAAAGCTACCATGCTGGATCCAAACAATGCGATTGCTAAGAAGATGGCGGCGGATGCCGATCAGAAAAACAATGCGACCTTCTTTAAAAACCTTGCTGCTCAGTCTTTGGATACGCAAAACTGGAATCAGACAGAATTTGCCTGTGAAAAGGTGCTTTCGTTCAGCCCTAACGATCAGGACTGTATTGCATGGAAAGCGACCGCGCTTGAAAAGCAAGTGGATGAAAAAATCGTTGAAGCGACCCGCTTATTGCAGCAAGGGTATATTGCCCGGGCTATCAATCTGGCCATCGAAATTGACGAGAATACCGGTGGCGCTTTGCCTCCTCGTGCTGTAGCCCTGCGTAATGCCGTGGTATCACGGGCTGAAGATATTGCCATTGAGTATATGGATAACCGTTACTGGGGTGTTGCCTGGTACATGTATGAGTTGATTGGCAAGCTCGACCCGTTAATGGAAGGCTTGTTTGAAAAATCCCGTGACGTACAGGATAAAATCCGGGAGCGGGTGATTAAGTCTATTGCGGTATTTGACTTCAAGAGCCCTTCTTACAACCTCGACGCGGGCGGCCTGATTGCGGGTAAGCTGATTTCAAACCTGTTTAATAACGCCACCAAAGATATCAACATTCTTGAGCGTGAAAACCTTAAGTCGATCCTTGAAGAAATGAAACTTGGCCAGATTGGTGTGGTGTCTGAAGATACCGCCAAGGAAATGGGCCGTTTATACGGTATCGACGTGGCCATTATGGGATCGGTTTTACTGTTTAAGGTTGACGAAACCAAGTCTGAAAGTGCTGAGACCGTGCGTTATCAGGTGGGGCAAGAGATTCAGGACAATATCGACTTCCTGAACTGGAAAGCACTGAACCCGAATCCGGATAAAAACGATTTGAAAGAGGCGCCACAGGCTAAAATTATGGTGCCGGTCTACGCCGAAAAAGAATACACCGTAAACAAAGCGAAAAAAGTGGGCTTTATTGAAATTTCCTACCGCATCGTTGATGTCTCTACGGGTCAGAACGTGAGTGTTGATACCATTCGTTCGCGCCTGGTTAAAGAAGACGTGGGTAACGACGGTGTGAAAGACGCTGATATCGCTTACGATCCACTGGAAATTGCTACCGATACTGAAATGCTGCAGATGATGGCGGATCAGGTAGTCGAAGACCTCTCGCGTAAAGTGTTACAACCATTGCGTAACCGTGAAGTTGACTACTTCGAAGACGGTGAGGAATTGCTGCTCAAACGTAAAGAGTCGCTGGAAGCACTCGAGCGCTTTGTTGATGCCAAGTTCGATGAGCGCGTTAAATCAAACGTTAACTCTCCCATCTCTGCGAAAATTGACGGGTACATGAAGCAAATTATCGAAACCTATCAATTTAAAAACTAGATAGCAGGCGAGGGATATGCAAGCAGTAATCTTTAGAGCAGTTGTGATGGTAATGTTGTTGTTACCATCCACTGTTTTTGCAAAAACCAGCCTCGCTCTATTTAACCTGTCACCGGCCAGTATTGATGCCATCGGCCTGGACGGTGATCTGCTCTTTTCCATGCGTAAAGAGCTCGAGCGGTCTCAGACTTATCAGTTACTTTCCCGGCGCCAGATGGAAGAGGGGCTGTACCGTATTGGCGGTGCTCAGGTGGCTGACACGCAAAAAATCATTGAGTATGGTAATGGGTTGGGCGTTAACTTTATATTATCGGGCTCTATCGACATTAAGCGCGCCACCATTATTGTGGATTTTAAACTCATTGATGTGTCTAACAGTCGTGAGGCGGCTATATGGCAGGAAAGTTTCCAAACCCAGGGAGAATTAGTCACCCGGGCGCCTGAAATTGTGGAATCACTGGAACGACGGATCCGCCGCGCACTGTCGGTGCAGCCGGATATTGCACAGGCCAGTGCCGCACTGACAAAATTTAGCAGTGAGGCGAAGGGCGAACAGGTAGTACTGAACTGGCAAACGGCCGATATCGGTGCGGTGTTTTACTATAACCTGTACCGCGGTGAGTCACAGGCCGGGCCGTTCGAATTTGTTGAGAGCACTACGGAAACGCGCTACGTCGATACCAAAATCCCTCAAAGTGGTACCTTTTATTACCGGCTGGATATTATTCTGGAAACCGGTGATGAGCTGGACGGTGGGCTGGTAAGTGAAGCCAGTATTTCGAAAGCCCAGGCCAGTGCGGATGTGTCTGCGCCGTCTATCCTGCAGCATCAGGTTTATGTCAATGGGGTTAAACTGGACTTTGTGCCGTCTATTGCCAACCGGGAAAAAACCGCCGCTTATCAGGTGTACTACCGTGAAGTAGGCGGAGTCTGGGCACCGGCCGTTAAAGTTGAAGATAGCGGTAAAATTAACTATTCAGTATCGGCCATCAATCTGATGGAAGCCGATAAGAGTTACGAGTTTGCTGTAGCGACCGTTACCGTTAGCGGAAAGGAAAGCGCCAAGTCACCGCCGGTGATGGTAACCAGCGCACCCATTATTGTGCTCAATGCGGCTAACGAGTTGAAAACCCGGGAAGTCACGATACAGTGGCAACCGGCCGCGTCGGAATACAGTGTCAGAATTGAACGACGTGGTGCAGGCACCAATGCCTGGCAAACGGTGGGTGAAATTAATCCGGGCCACAACGGTATGTATGTGGATAAACAGGGCCTGGATGATGGTTTGATTTATGAGTACCAGGTTCGCCTGTTCGATCAGCTATCTGCTTCTGCTCCTTCCAATATCACCCGTAAGGAAACCAAAAAACTGGCAGCACCGTCAGAGTTCAGTGTGTCTGGCGGAGTGAAATCAGCCCACTTATACTGGCAGGCGGTAAGTGATGATGACGTGATGGGTTATCGGATTTATCGAACCGAAGGCGAATTGAGTCAGGATACCCTGCTCGATGAATTAATCGATATAACCGGCGCCAGCAAAACGCAGTTTGTTGACGGGGTAGACAACGGCAAGCCGCTAAAAGATGGCACCACTTATCATTACCTGGTGGTGGCATTAAATCAGTTTAAAGGCGTTGGCTTTGTTTCCGAGACGAAAAGCGTGCAAACCAAGCCTCGTCCCGATGAGGCATCCAGCCCGACGCTGGCAGTAGAGAATAACAGCCTCCGTGTTAGCTGGACGCCGTCCAATGAGGTGGATATTAAGCAGTACCGGTTATTCCGTCGTTGGAATAATGAAAGCTGGCAGGAAATTGCAACGGTACCCGCCAGCGAATCCGTATTTACTGATGCCAACGTTAAACCTTATGCCCAGACCTCTTATTATGTTGTGGCAGAGGATAAAGACGGTTTACGCAGCGATCCCTCCGCCTTTGCCAGTATTCTCAGTCCGGATGAAATCACCCTTAGCGTTGCAGGTCAGGGCATGTTAAGGCGGACTGATTTAAGTTGGTCTGCGCATAAGAATATTGATGGCTACAAGTTGTACCGACGGGTTCAGGGAGTTACCCGGTGGGAGCTGGTTACCGCTATTACTACGCCAAGCATTACCCGCTATTCTGATAACGACCGCCGCAACCTCGCTGATGGGGTGAGCTATGAATATACCATTAGTGCTGTTGACGGAGATAAGGAAACGCAAAAGTCGAATATCGTGACGGCCACTACCAAGGCGGTACCGGCAGCGCCTGAGAATTTTGTTGCCACAAGTAATCAGGTAAAACGAGTGACACTGTCCTGGCAGCCGGCCAATGACGACGACATCAAGGGCTACAAAGTCTACCGTGAAGAGAAAGGGAAATTTGCTTTACTGGAAACACTGAGCAGTCGTACGGCAAGCCGTTATGTTGATGAAGGCAGCTTTTTCAGCAAACTGGATGATGGTCAAACCTACCGCTATAAAATACTGGCGTATAATCTATATGACGCCAACGGCATTGCCTCGGCAGTGGCTGAGGCAACCACCAAGCCTCTACCGGCCCGGGTTGAAGGATTAACCGCCCTTGAGTCGACCCCTAATGTAGTGTTGCAGTGGCAAGCGTCTGCTGAAACCGACATTGACTTCTATCAGGTATACCGTGGCTCAAGTTGTAGTAATGTAAGAAAGCTGGCGGCCGTTAGTACGGCAAATTATGTCGATACGGATGTTTCCGGCAACCGCAGTTACTGCTATCGGGTAACGGCGGTCGACAAAGACGAGTTAGAGGGAAGTGTCTCTGCTTCTGCTGAAATCACCACTGCACCGCGTGCAGAAGGGAACTAAAAATGATCAAATTATCCAGGCTGATATTGCTGTGCTCGGCAATAACAGTGTTTTCCGGTCTCAATGTAGCAGTGGCCAACGAGTATTCCGCTATCAAGAAGGTCAGCGAGTCAAAAGAACTGGAAGGACTACGCGACAAGTATCGTGAGTGTGTATTAGCCAAAGGCACGCTATATTTAAAAGTGAACGATGTGAATTCTGCCATTGCTCATGCCCCCATAGCCTGTAAGCGTGAACTATTGAGCGTACGTCAGTTTCTGCTTTCCGGTGCGTTTAAAGTGGAAGTGGTTGATCAGCTAATGGACTCAGTGCGGGAAGGCGTAGAGATTGACCTGGTCAATCATGTCTACAACGAGGTGCTTAAGCAAAAAGGAATCAAACCATGAAGTTAAAACTACTAGTACTGCTGGTTGCCGGGTTTATCGGTAGTGCCCAGGCGGAAGATTTAACCGGTGTTGTTACCGCGCAAGGGTTCGGAACCGTGGATCCGGCCATGGCGAAAACCAATGCCCAGGCCCGGATGCTGGCTAAACGCGCCGCACAGCTTGATGCGCAACGACAGTTGTCAGAACAGGTTAAAGGTATTGAGCTACGCGCAGGTTCTACCGTAGAAGAATACGAAGTCAAAAGTGACATTATTGCTACACGGGTAAAAACCTGGTTGCAGGGTACGGTAGTGGTAGACGAAAAGGTTTACGAACAGGAAGGCACCTGGATTGCCGAAGTGGTGCTGGGAGTTTGTTTAACCAACGAAGCTGAGATTTGCAAAGAACGGGAAAGTTTAGAGGCGATCAGTAATGCGGCCAGTACTCAGTATTAGTTTTCTGGCGGTATCGCTGGCCTTAACTCCGATTGCAGCAGCGCAGTCGGTGGATGATTTCGATGAAATCAGCGCCCGGATGGATGCTGAATTTGACAACCAAACCAAACGGATCGACGACATCTTCCAGGCGGTAGATGAAGCAATCGACCGCGCTTTTCGCGGCCTGACCAAGCGGATTGAAGTGAAGTGGCCCGATGGCGCACTACCCGAAAGACATCGCTGGGTGACCTATAACAAAACCATGAGCAGCCGGGCTATCGCCGACTTTGAGTCGGGCGAGTTGATCATAGAAACCCTGATAGAGCCAGGTGAAGATCTGCAGCAACGGGTGGCTGAACTGATGGAAATGTCATCCTCTATTGCCACCGCCACACCGGCCGAGTTGGATGAGCAGGATGTACTGCTCCAGGAAGTCACTAAAGAGGTGGCAGAGGTCACCGAAGAGCCGATAGAGATTACATCATCTACCGATTCGTCTCTGGCCAGTGTGCTGCCCGACACCATTGGCGGCCAGCTCGAAGGCCTGGCGGACGCCCTGCAGCAGGACTTTTCTGCTGCGGCTCAACTTGAAATTGAATCTGAATCGGTGGATATCAGCGCGGTAGTAAGTAAAGTTGCTCAAAAGCAACAACTTACCAAAGCGGATGCAGGACAGCCCCGGCCGCAGCCAAAGGTCAATGAAGAGCCGGCACAAACACCGCAACTCGTCGCTGTACCTGTACAAAAACCACCCGTTACAGTCGAGCAGCCTGCTATACCGGAGCCACCTGAAGCGGAAGCTCAGGTAGCGGCAGCCACGCAGCCTGCCGAACAGGCTAAGCCCTTTCCTGTGCCTGCGCCCATGCCGGTGCTCAGTGTTGTGGAAGAAGGCGGGCAAACCCGCTTACAACTGAAAATTGAATTCGTTAACGGTTATCAGGAAAAACTGGTTAAGCAGTATTTCGACGATATTAAAGGCTACGCTGAGCAGTATGATGTGCCGGTCTCAGTGATCATGGCGATAATTGAAACTGAATCGAGCTATAACCCGAGAGCGGTATCACCGGTTCCCGCATTTGGTTTAATGCAGCTTGTACCAAAAACCGCTGGCCTCGATGCCCACCTATTTGTGCATGGCGAGAAAAAGATAGTAAGTGCTGACTATCTGTTTAATGAAGATAATAACCTGAAGCTGGGGTCTGCGTATTTTCATCTGCTGACTCACCGTTATTTGCGGAAAATAACCGATCCACAGGCGCGCTTCTATTGTGCGGTAGCCAGCTACAACACCGGGGTGGGTAACGTGGCCAAAACCTTTACCGGCCGCAAAAGTATCACCGCCGCAGTAGAGACCATTAATGGCATGGCGCCGGAAGCTGTTTATGCCTATCTGATGGAAAATCTACCGGCGCAGGAAACTAAAAACTACCTTAAGAAGGTGGTAACCCGAATGGCCAAGTATAAGCAGTTTGATGCCTAACCGATTGATAGTGAGAGCAACGATGAAGACAATGCGATATTTAACTTTGATGTGTGTGTTCCTGACCGGTTTCGCCAATGCAGAAGAGGTCGTTGAACAAAAGCCGGGAGGCTCAATCAACTGGTCATCCGGGGTTATTTCTGCCTATGGTTATGGTGTCGCGCCAGATGATGTGCCACTGGTTAAACAGCGTTTGCTGGCTCGTCGGGCAGCCCAGCTCGATGCTTACCGTAATCTCGCCGAAATGATCAAAGGCGTGCGGGTGTCATCTGAAACGGTGGTTGAACAGATGGTGGCACAAAGTGATACGGTGAAAACCAGCCTCGAAGCGATGATAAAAGGGGCGGCAATGACGGCCGACCATTATCAGAACGACGTGGCAACCGTGACGATGACGATGTCACTGGATGGTCGCTTTATTCAGATGATTGCCCCCGAAGTCGCTAAAAATGGCATGACCGCCGCTACCTGGTACGATAAACCGGTACAATGGGTGCTGGCCCGGACTGAGCAGATTGAGTGGCCGTCAATGACGTTGTTCCCGACGGCAGGTGCCGCAGAGACCACGCAAAAACACTTTGTTATTGATAACCCTAACCAACTGGAGCTGGTCAAGGAAATTACCCGTTTATTGAAATCGCAAACCCAACCCCAGGTGATTGCTCAACTGGAGCAACAAATTGATTTTTACGAAAGCAACAGTAACTTTACCGGGGTACTGATTGATGCAAGCCAGATTGGCAACTTTGAACTGGCTACCATTCCGCGCATCAGAAACCAGAAAGGCGATATCATTTATCCGACAGCGGATGATTTAACCCAGGGCCGCATTAGCAGCCGCCCGGTTTCCTACGACTTCGATGTTAACGATGCAGTGCGCAATGCGCGAATTGCCGTAAAGCCGTTTATTATTCCTGCTGAAGGTACTTACAAGTCGCGTCGTTCTGATTTAGTGATCAGCGATGCCGCCGTGGCTTTACTGAAATCACAACAAACCCTGCAAAAAGCGCTGGGTAATGCAGAAGTAATGATAGTTATTGCAAGATGATAAAGGTTACCCGCTACCAGGGGCTCTTATTGTGCATGCTGGTGTTGTTATGCCAGCCACAGGCACTGGCGTCGCCTAAAGTAGCCATTGTTGAAGCGCAAATTCTGATTGAAAGCGGCGAGTACGACGAAGCCATCCGGTATCTGGAAAAGGCCACCGTGCAATACCCTGGCAACGATATGTTGTTGTCGCTATACGGCGATGCGTTGTATGAGAATAAACAGATAGTGGAAGCCGAAGTGGCTTTTCGTCGGGCGTTGGAGATCAATCCACTTAATGCGTTGGCGGCCCGTCGTATTGAAGTGATAAGGTCTATTTCCGATGCGTCGGTCAGCGAACAGGCGCAGCAGTTAGAAGAGCTTACGCTTGATAAGCTTTTTGATTTGATCGCCATGGCCATGGCATTTGCCTTAGGTACGGTGATGTCGAAGTATCTGCGCAAGTTCTCCGACTGGAATTTTATGCGCCGTAGTCGCAAGTTATTTTTAAAAGGCGACTACGATGACTTTGTTGATTTACTCGAAATTCAACTTTCAACCAATGAGTTAAAACCCCTGCGCCGCAGTATTCACTTTATGCAGGAACAAATGACGCAGGACGAAATCATGACGTTGCTTAACCGCTACGTAAACACGGAAGATAATCTCCATACACTCACTCGTATGGTAAGGCTAAGTTATGCACACGGCGATACTCCGGGTACTTAGTCTTTGTGGTGCAGCCCTGTTGTGGAGTTGCGGCAGCACACCGCCGCCTCCGTCGCTGACTGCACGCTATGAGCAACTAGCCCAGGACCAGAGCTTTGCAGTGTACGCGATGCGTAATATCGCCAGTGAAGCCTATCAGAACCAAAATCTGCCACTTATGGCTAAAGCGTTGTGGAAGCTATGTCAGCGGGGCGTAGCCACCACCGGCGATACCAATGACTGTGCGGCATTGCTGGACGTAGCTATTATTCAGGGCGATGAGCTGGCTCAGGCAAGGGCGCATCTGGCGCACTACTTTATTACGGGGAATCGTCAGGATTATGCCCGGGCCATGGCGGTACTGCCTGCGGGGGATACATCCTACAGTGCGATGTTTGAACTCAGTGTGGAGCGATGTCTTGCCGATTCTGAGGCAACAGAATGGCAGGCGCTGCAATGCTATTTGTCAGGCAAAGCGGCAAACAGTGAGCCGGCGCTGCAAAAAGCCCTGTCATTGTTTGAACGTTTCAATGCCCGGCACAATATGGCCGACAGTTATTTTCTGCTGGCAAAAATACAGCAAAATAAGGGCGATTCGGTAGCTGCCGCAGAGTATGCTTCCCGGGCCGCGTTGTTGTTGAATGAGCTGGGTGAGTCGGCCAAAGCCGAGTTGGTAAGAGCCTGGCGACGGGATATGGTCCATGCTCAGTAGCATTGGTTTGCGCTCCCGGCGTTATGGCAGTGTGCTGGTGGGGATTATTGGCCTGCTGGGACTGGCCTTGAACACCTGTCCGCAGTTGCTAAAGCCTCAGCGCAGACGTATTTTCTGGTTGCTGTTCAAGCGCCAGTTGTATAATTCCGGGCTCAGAGCCGCCTCTATAAACACCATCATTGCCATTTTGCTGGGTGTGTTTGTCATGTCTAAGGCCTATTCGGTCATTCCCAACAACATGCAGTTTATCGATTATTATGCGCAGTTTTTTAATATCGTGGTTATTCGCGAAATCGGGCCGTTAATTTCCGGCATCATTCTGATTGCCAGATCAGCGTCTGCGGTGACAGCCGAAGTCGGGCAAATGCAACTATACCGTCAGTTTGACGCGTTATCTGCGGTGAATATGAGTCCGGCGTTAGTATTCCTGCTACCGGTGTTCTTTGCTTTTCCGCTGTCTTTACTGTTGATGTTTTTCTATTTTAATCTGATTTGCGTGTTTACCTCTTATGCGGTGATTGAACTTTATCACGAGGGAGGGATTACGCTGATGGCCTTTATCCGCGCTTTGCTCCAACAACTAACCTTTACCGAGGTGGTGGTGAGTATGACCAAAGCGCTGGTGGGCGGTTGCCTGATAGGCCTGGCCAGTTTGTTTTTTGGTTACAATGTACAGGACCGATTTACCGATGTGTCCCGGGCCATTTCTAATTCGAATACCTTTCAGCTGTTTGCATTTTTTGTCCTGAATGTAGGCTTGTCGTACCTGGTGTACCTATGACCTGTTTGCAGTTTGACAACGTAGACCTTAGTTATAACGATAATGTCGTGTTCAGACAGTTAAATTTGCGGGTAAACAGCGGTGAAATTATCTGTATCGAAACCGGCGTGCTGGATGGTGGTTCAAGTTTATTAAAACTGGCCGCAGGTTTATGTGAACCGGATGCCGGCAATATTATTATTGAAGGGTTATCGCTTAAAGATATGACCGAGCAAGCCCGGTTTAAAGCTACCTGTATGGCCTTTGAAGCGGGTGGCTTACTGAGTATATTTACCAACTACAATAACATTGCCTTTCCGATGTTGTACCATACCAGAATGTCGGAGAAAGAAATTGCCAATCACATTGAGCCTTTGGCAGAAGCGTTGGCAATGAGTGAGTTACTGGCACTGGAGCCGCATCAGCTTAATGATGTGCAAACCCGGATGATGAACTTATTACGGGCAATGGTGTTTCGACCTAAACTGGTCTTACTGGATGAAGTGCAAAGTGGTATGTCACATGAAATGCGTGAAAATATGCTAAATGTGTTGCTCAGGGAACAGCAACAGCATCAGTATGCCGTAGTGATGACCGTGACAGCCGGCGACCGCACTGATTTTGCCGACCGCGTACTGGCAATCCACAACCACCAACTGGAGGAAGTACAATGAGCTTTGCCCCCTCACAGTCGCTGTCTTCCCGAGCGCAGGATACACTGCTGGGGTTGTTTGTGATTGTGGCTGTTTTACTGGCCGGCTGGTTATTATTTGAGGATTTGCAGGAGCAGCATGCCGACCAGTTACATTTTCGCGCTAACCTTTCTTCATCGTTTGGCCTGAGTGTGGGCTCGCCGGTTAAAATAAACGGTGTCAGCGTGGGCCGGATAGACAGTATCCGGTTAAGTCCGCAAGGGCAGGTTGCGCTGGATTTGGTGATGCAGCGTGAATACGAGGCATTGTATCGAGGCGGCAGCCGATTAAAAATTGATTCTACACTGGCGATCGACAATGTCCTCTCGGGAGCTGCCATTGCCTTTATTCCCGGTACGGCGGGTCAGCTTAAAAACGGCGCATTGTTGCAGGCCGAAGAGCCCCGATCATTCCAGGACCTGATGCAGGAATGGGATGTCCAGGCGCTCTCGCAGAAGGTCGCAGACATTCTGGTTAATCTCGATAAGATTGTCACTAACGTCAGCGACAACCAGGATTCGCTAACCAAAAGCCTGGAAAATGTGGCGGCACTGACCTCCAGTATGACCGCTGCCAGCCAGCAGTTACCGGATGTGCTCAAGCAGATGCAGCGGACCATGCAGGTGATGGAAACCACCTTACAGGAAGGCTCGCAAACCGTTAATGATAACATTGCCACGTTTGCCGGCGTGGCAGAACAGTCGGCTGAGCTGATTGAAAGTATCAATGCCATCGCGGTCAATATGGAGCCGACTGTGGCTGAAATGCCCGAAACCCAGGCATTGCTGAACAATTTATTATTTGAAGTAAATGGCCTTACCCGCCAGTTACGTCAACATTGGTTATTACAGGGCGGGGAGCCTGTGTCACTGCCGGGCAAACGGCCTGAAAATAATGGTTTATTCCCGCCTGATGAATCCCTGTACGGCCCCGAGGGGCAACCGCCTGTTGAAGGAGAACCCGAGTCATGAATAAGCTGTCTGTGCGCCTGTGGTTAGGCGCGGTGTGTCTGGTACTGGCCGGTTGTACGGTAAGTACCAAAGATACGGTGCTGGTGGGGCCTCCCCAACGTTCAACCAGCAGTGAGGTAGAAAACAATACGGGCACCAGCGGTGAACAACAGGCCATTCCATCAAGTATTGCCATTTTACCGTTCAGCAACGTTACCGAAGAGAAGGTCGCCGGGCCGCTGCTTCGTCAGGTTATCAATAGCCAGCTCTCCGGGCGGAATTTCTCTGTTATGCACCCGGGGGAAGTGGACAAACGGCTGCCGTCAGGGCCCCTGGATCATACGCAAATGGCTTCTTATCTGGGTGTTGAAGGTGTGTTAGTTGGTGAAGTGGTTGATTTCGAAAGATTCTTTGCCGGTATTTACTCAGAAATCAGGCTTGGGATTAAACTGTCTTTATACAATACCAAAGGCGATGTGGTTTGGACCGGCGAGCATGAGGTAACCCAACGTGCCGGCGGCGTATCCACCACAGCCTGGGGCCTGTTACTTAACGCCGCCATCGCCGCCATGAATCTGGATGATGAAAATCTGTTAGCGGCGGCCGATGAACTGGGCCGTAAAGTCGCGTTTGAGTTTCCGCAGCCGCGTTTTTATAAAGGCAGTGCCGGACCGCTTATTGAATCGGTGATACATGATAAAGCCGGCAAATGGCTGCGTTATGGCGACGTGATAGAAGTGGGTGTGAAAGGTGAGGCCGGCTTGCAGGCTTTTGTGGAGCTGGGAAATCAGTTGCGTACCGAGCTTAAGGAAGTGGAACCCGGGGTGTATATCAGTGAAATCCCGATTCAGCCAGACTGGAACGAGCAGCGAGTGCCGGTTACCGGCATCCTGCAGGATACCGATGGCAGTACCAATACGTTGCTGAGTATTACCGGTTTGGTCAATTTTGATAACGTAGCGCCTCCTGCGGTGACCAATCTGGTTGGTAGTCAGACCGAAACCACCCTTAAGCTGGCCTGGCAGGACGCCGACATGTCGGCAGCCTATAAGGTAACCCGAACCGACGAAAACGGTAGTGAAGTATTGCAGCAGAGCAGTGACTCGTTTGTGAACCTGGATATCGACTCTGAAGCGTTCAGTAAAAGTACCTATGAAGTGGTCGCCATCGATGAGGCCGGTAACACCAGTGATGCTAAAGCGCTGACTCTGACGACCTATATTAAGGAAGTGGGAAAACAAACCTTCGTCAGTGGCCCGTTGCAGGGCAACTACACCGGGATCCTGTCGCTCACCGAGACTTTTAGTCCATATCAGGTAAAGGGCGCAGTGGTCTTTGCTGAAGATAGCGAGCTCTATGTGGAACCTGGCGTGGTACTGGAGTTTGAAAGCGGTGCGGGTATTGAAATTAATGGTGAGGCTTACTTCTGGGGGCTGAAACAGAATATCCAGATTCGTGCGAGCGGTGAACAGGCACGCCGTGAACCTTACCTGGTTATCAACAATACCAAGCCCACCCAAATCTCCGGCGTAAAAATGACGGGGGCGGGGATTGGCATTCTGGTGAAATCCGGCCAGCCACTACTGGAAGCTATCGAGATCACCGGCAGCCGCTTTACGGCGTTAAGTATTGAAGGCGAGGCCAATGTGACCCTCAGATCCTGTGTGATTGATGGCAGTAACACGGCCGGTATTGTAGTGAGTGATTATGCGAAACTGACGATGTCGGATTGTTCACTACAAAATAACTTCCCGTTTCATATTCAGAATGCCTCCAGCTATGAAGTTATCGCTGAAGGCAATAAGTGGCTACCCGCGCCATCGCCCACGTCAATTTTAGGTAAAGTAAGGACTAAATAATGAGAAAGCTTGGATTCGCGCTGGCGCTATTAAGTAGCAGTAGCATCGCTGCAGACGCTCATTATGAAGAATGGACTGCGGCCGGAGGCAAGGTTAACTGGACTACTGCTCAAATTTCTGCCGAAGGTTACGGCTTGCCACCGGCCAGTGTTGGAGGCAAGGCTGGCCCGTTACTGGCGTGCCGTGCGGCGGTGGTTGATGCGCAGCGTAATTTGCTGGAAGCTACCCAGGGTGTCAGGGTAACGGCGACAACCGTTATCGATAACTACATGCTCAGCAACGACAAAGTCAAAAGTGAAGTTGAAGGGATCATCCGCAACGCCCGGATAACCCGTCGCACACCGGCCAGCGACGGTAGTTGTAAAATAGAGATGGTCATTAATCTGGGCGGTAAAACCTCGAAAACGATTTATCAGGAAGTGTATCAGGAAACCGGCTTGCAAAGCTTTTACCACACAACACTGGACTGGCTCAGTGGAGCCCTGGTGAGCAAAGCGTATGCGCAGGATGATGTAGAGCTGGAATCGCCAGTGTGGCTTCAGGAGATGGAAAAGCTGAACCGCCGGCTGTCGGTGATTGAGCAAAAGCTCAGTGACAACCGTCGCCAGGAAGCACAACCAGCTCCTGCTGCCGATTTACAGCCCACCGGTTTGGTGGTGGACGCCCGCGGGAGTAATTTCATTCCGTCGTTAAGTCCGAAAATTCGTCAGTTGCGTGGTGCTGTGGTGTATCCGGACCAGGCGGCTTCAAACGAACGTCTGCTGGAGCGTGGTCAGTTAGTGTCACTATTTGCCCGCGATGTAGATTTTGCTGTACAGCATCCTGTGGTCGGCAATCGGCCGCTGTTAGTTAAAGCACTGCGTACTTACGGTGATACCCGTACTGAAATTGTGCTGGCCAGTGAATACGCCGAACGGATCATCGAACTTAATGATAAAGGCTTTTTTAATGAAGCCGGCGTAATCATCGTCCTGGACTAGGAATTTCTTTTTCTGAACGGGTCAGGGTGGGCGGTTACCGCCCACCCTGACCACAGCAACGCTGTTGCCAGCATAGCCAACCCAGTATCTTTTGAGGCATACTAAACGACCTCGAAGATTAATATCTGTGTCTATGCCTGATTTATCCCAACGTCACACTTTTGGTATCGCCAGCCGTTGCCGCGTACTCCATGAGTTTTGCTCGGTGCAGCAATTACTCGACCTTTACCCTCGGGAAACGCCCTGCTATATCATGGGTGAGGGAAGCAATACGATTTTTACCGAAGATTACGATGGCCAGGTGCTGGTAAATAAAATTGCCGGTGTGGAAGTTTGTCACGAGCCTGGTGGTGTGAGCCTGCGGGTCGGCGCCGGGGAAAACTGGCATACGCTGGTGGCCTATACGGTAGAGCAAGGCTGGGGCGGCCTGGAGAATCTGGCCTTAATCCCCGGTTCTGTTGGCGCTGCGCCCATACAAAATATTGGTGCTTACGGGCTGGAAGCTGGTGAGCGTATTCGTGAAGTCGAAGTGGTCGACGTGGCCACGGGCAGGCAGTTTTCGTTAACCCAAAGCGAATGCCGGTTTGGTTACCGCGACAGTATCTTTAAACGAGCAGAAGCGCAGAGCTGGGTAGTGACATATGTACACTTCTGGCTGGCAGAAGACATTGCACCGGTAACGGCTTATGCAGAACTCGCTGCGCTGGATAACCCGACACCGGTTGACATATTCAATAAAGTGATAGACGTCAGGCAACAAAAACTGCCCGATCCTGCCGTTTTAGGCAATGCGGGCAGTTTTTTTAAGAACCCGACCATTACCACTACGCAATATAATGAACTTAAGAAAACCCATCCGGCCATTCCCGGCTTTGTTGTATCGGACCAACAGGTAAAAGTACCGGCAGCCTGGTTTATTGATCGTGCCGGGTTTAAGGGCCAGTGTAAGGATGGAGTGTGCTGCTATCACCGCCAGCCATTGGTACTGGTTAATCAACATCATGCTACAGGCCAGGCGCTGCTCGCCATGGCCCGGGCAATTCAGCACAAGGTTGTTCAGCTTTTCTCCGTAACGCTGAGCCCGGAAGTAAGGCTGCTGGGTAAACAAGGACGTGTCGAACTATGAAAAATAAATCCCGCGAAGTCAGACAACAGTTACTTTGCGTGCTGTCTGACGGTGAATTCCACTCGGGTGAAACACTGGCGCAAACATTAAATCTTTCCCGCACGGCAATAGCCGGGCACATTAACCAGCTAATAGACTGGGGCCTTGATGTTTTTAAGGTTAAAGGGAAAGGCTATAAGTTGAACCGGCCCCTGAAACTGCTGGATGAAAAAAGCATTAGCGCAGTTCTGAGTGATAAGCCCTATGCTGATGTAAGTGTGCTGCAGGTCATCGAATCAACTAATACCGAATTGAAAAATACCGACCGGGTGCGGGCGAACGGTGATACGGTGCTGGCTGAAATCCAGACGGCTGGTCGTGGGCGTCATGGCCGGCAGTGGCTGGCACCGGTGGGCGGCAGTCTGACTTTTTCCATGTACTGGCGTTTTAGTGATGGCTATCAGGGCATGGCGGGTCTGTCGCTACTGGTGGGCGTAGCAATATGCCGTGCCTTAAAAGACTGCGGTGTGGACGATGCCCGATTAAAGTGGCCTAACGACGTTTATCTGTTTGGTAAAAAACTGGCCGGCGTACTCATTGAGGTAGAAGGCCAGATAGGCGCACCAGCAGACTGTATTATTGGTATCGGTTTAAACGTAATGGTGCCGCCCCACGAATACAATGTGGGCCAGCCGCATACTGACTTAAGCCAGGTGCTCGGTCCGAACGTCGATCGGAATGAAGTTGCGGCGCGTATTATTGAACAACTTTGGACACTATTGCCTGATTTTACTCAGCGTGGTTTTGAACCCTACATTGAAGAATGGCAACATCTTGACTGGTTTGCAGACCGCACGGTAGTGGTAAAAACAGGCGACAAACGAATCAGTGGTATTAACCGGGGTATCGATGCCAGTGGTGCTTTACTGCTGGAAACGAGTGATGGCATAACCCGGTTCCACGGAGGAGAGGTAAGTTTACGTGCAAATTAACAATGTGCTGCTTGTGGATATTGGCAATACGCGGATCAAATTCCGTTTGTTATCCGAGGCCTCAGACAAGATCACCACAGTAGATGATTTGTCGGCATTAATTACATATATAGAAGCTGCCAGCATTTCACATGTATTTGTGGCCAATGTGGGTAAACCGGCAGTAGAGGACGCGCTAGCGCAACTTTGCCTGCAACAGAAGATTATATTTTGCGCAGTGAAAACCGAAAGCGAAGCCTTCGGCATAAAAAATAGTTATCAAAATCCTACGAGAATGGGGGTGGATCGCTGGCTGGCCATTTTAGGTGCTGCAAAATTAACCGAAAAACCGTTTGCGGTGATTGATGCCGGTACGGCAGTGACAGTCGATTTTGTAGCAGATGGTCAACATTTAGGCGGTTGGATAGCTCCGGGCTTCCATACAATGAAAAAAGCATTGTTATCGAATACCACCCGGGTTTTTGAAAATGAGACCATTCCGGACCAATTATCTGCCGCCAATGACACAGAAGAATGCGTGGCGATGGGTTGCCTTGCGTCCTTACAGGGTGTTTTTTGGTCAGCCAGGCGGCGATTAAACGATCAATTTAAAGAAAATGTCATTATTTTTACCGGTGGCGACAAAAAACTGCTGACAAGTGCTTGCGACGGTGATAGTCTCAGCGCCGCGAATTTGGTGATAGACGGCCTTGCCCGCTATGCTGAAAAAGCTTCTTTTGGTTGATTTTGTTCAATTAAACGACAAGGTGGTAAATTAATAACCACTCAGTCAAAAAAAAGAAAATTTTTCGCAAAAGCCTATTGCACTGAGTGATTCATTACTCTAGAATTCGCACCCACTTGATGAGGAGCCGACTTAGCTCAGTTGGTAGAGCAACTGACTTGTAATCAGTAGGTCGCCAGTTCGATTCCGGCAGTCGGCACCATTCATCAATCTCTGGAGGGGTACCCAAGCGGTCAACGGGAGCAGACTGTAAATCTGCCGGCTCAGCCTTCGCAGGTTCGAATCCTGCCCCCTCCACCACTTTCTATGAGTGTGGCAAGAGAATTAGGAATGCGGGCATCGTATAATGGCTATTACCTCAGCCTTCCAAGCTGATGATGCGGGTTCGATTCCCGCTGCCCGCTCCAAGTCCCGTGCTGATATAGCTCAGTTGGTAGAGCGCACCCTTGGTAAGGGTGAGGTCGGCAGTTCAAATCTGCCTATCAGCACCATATTTCTCCCCAGCTCATGTAATAATACGTAAATTCACCTAACATTGTACTTTGCTGGGATATTAGAAAAATGGCAAAAGAAAAGTTTGAACGTTCGAAACCCCATGTAAACGTGGGTACTATCGGCCACGTTGACCACGGTAAAACCACTCTGACTGCAGCAATCACTACTGTTCTTGCAAAGACTTACGGTGGTGCGGCTCAGGCGTTTGACCAAATCGATAACGCTCCTGAAGAAAAAGCTCGTGGTATCACCATCTCTACTTCACACGTAGAGTATGAC